>JACPTX010000040.1 GCA_016192545.1 Candidatus Omnitrophota bacterium
CAGCCGGCTCTTCTTGATCATCGAGCCGACCGCCTCGCCCAGCCCCTGGCGGCGCCGGGCCCCGTCGCGGATCGCGCGGTTGATGAGCTGGCTCGTCTCCCGCGCCATCCCGAAGGAGCCGTCGGCCAGCGCCGCCGCCACATCCTCGGAGGTCGAGCCCATGAACGCCAACTCGAAATCGTGGATGATGCCCGCCCCGTTGAGGGCCAGCGCGGTCACCACCCTGCGCCGGATGAGGTGGATGAGCAACGGGTTGAGCCCCACCTTGATCACGTGGGCCCCCAGCATCCACAGCACGGGCTTTTTCTGCCGGTGGGCCTGGACGATGGCCTCGACCACGGTGCGCAGGTGTTGGACCGCCAGGAAGTCCGGCAGCGACCGGTAGAACTCGCGGAAGGAGAGGCCCTTCCGGCCGACCCGCGCGAAGGCTTCCCGGTTGACCTTGCTGCGGCGCGAGGCGAGGGGATAGGTCTTGAGCTTGGTAAAATCGAGGGTTGGCACGTTCAGATTTTAGCAAAGCCCGTCGGTGCTGTCTAGTAAGGGGTCAGACCCCTCAGGGGTCTGACCCCTTTTTACTTAAGACCGAGATGGCGGCGGCGAACACTTCCTCGACGCTCAGCTCGGCGATCGCCGTGAAGCGGGACGGGTCGGACGTGTCCAGCACGACGTGGCGGGGTCCCAGTGGCCGCCAGCGAGTCGCATTCACCCCAGGCTGACAGCGGCCAAACAGCGCCACGACCGGCGTACCGACGGCGGCGGCGACGTGGACCGGGCCGGAGTCGTTGGACACCAGGAGCCGGCAGCGGGCCAGCAGGACGGCCAACTCCCCCACCGACAGCGCGCCGGCCGCGTTCAGCGGACGGCGGCGCATCGCCTGCTCAACCGCGCGGGCATGCCGGGCGTCGTCAGGCCCCGCGACCAGGACGACGCGCGCGCCGCAGGACTCGACCAGGCGGTCGGCCAGCTGCGCGAACCGCTCCGCCGGCCATCGCTTGGAGGCGTCGCTGGCCGAGGGGTGGAGGGCGACGAGCGGTGAGGCGCCGTCCACGCCGCGCTCCTGAAAGAGCCGCGCGACGCCCGCCTCGGCGGCCGGGTGAATCGGGACGTACGGGCTCAGGACGCGGGGCGGCTCGAGTCCCCCCGGCCCGCCGTCCGGGGCGGGGAGCACACGCAGCATCTCCACCGCGTACTCCGCTTCGTGCCTTGCCCCTTCCTGCTTGCGGTGCGGCACGCGATGCGTCAGGAGCCAGCCGCTCTTGCGGTCATACCCGATCCGCACCGGAATCCCGGCCAGCCACGGGATCCAGTGCGAGCGGTTGGTGGGATGCAGCACGAGCGCGGTGTCGAAGTGGTGGCGGCGCAGGCCGCGCGCAAACCGGATCGTGCTCAGGATGCCCCGGTGGCGGCCGTCCTTGTCATAGAGAAGAACCTCATTCACACACGGATTCCCCTCGACGAGCTCGCGGCAGACCGGCCTGACCATCATCGCGAGGAAGGCGCGCGGGTAGGCGTCCCGCAGCGCCTGCAGCACCGGCGTCGAGAGCACCACGTCGCCGATCCGATCGAGACGAATGACCAAAATCCGTTGATGGGCGGGTGACGCCGAGGGGAGGTCTCCGCCGCCGGCCGCAGTCCCGTGAGGGACGAGGACGGCAGGCGGAGTCCCGAGGCGGCAGGACCCGCCCCCCGCCTTCTCCAAGATGCCCTTGGCAGCACGATAGACCTCATCCACGCTCAGGAACCGCATGCACTCGTGATGGAACTCGCACAGCGCCTGCTCGCACGGGACGCAGAACAGCCGCCGCTGCAGCACGCGGGACCGCGCGCCGGTGGGGCCGTACTTCGCCGGGTCGGTCGGCCCGAACAGCGCCAGCACCGGGGTGCCCACCGCGCCGGCGACGTGGAGCGAGGCCGAATCGTTGGTGATGACGAGGCTGGTCTGCCGCATGAGCGCGGCGAGCTGGCGGACCGTCGTGCATCCCGCCGCGTTGTGCGCCGGATGGCGCATGCTCTTCAGGACCTCCTGGATGATCGGAGTCTCATCCGGCTCGCCGCTGAAAATGACCTCGACGCCGTCCTGCTCGATCAACTGGTCGGCCACGTCGGCAAAGCGGTCCGCGTACCAGCGCTTGATGTGGCTCCGCGCGCCGGGACAGATGACGACCAGCCGGCCGTCCGTCGGCACTCCCCACCGCCTCCTCAGCAGCGTCTCGACCGCCGCCTCATCCTCCGGACTGATCCACATCGAAGAACGTTCGAGGTTCGAGGCTCCAGGTTCTAGGTCGTTCCCTCGAACCTTGAACCTCGAACCTAGAGCCATGTGTAATTTCCAGAGATGCCGTGTGCGCATATGGACAATCCGTTTCGGGACCGGCCAGAAATAGCGCCAGCAGCGCCAGGGCTTCCACACCAGCGGCAGCATCGTCTGGCGCAGGTCAATCAACAGATCCGGGCGCTGCCGCCAGACCAACCCGACGAGCCGCAGGCGCCCGATCCAGCCGCTGAACTCGTCCAGGGTGATCACCTGAGCCAGGCGCGGGTCATGCGCAAACAGCGCCTGGGCCCGGTCGCCGGCCAAGAGCGTCAGCTCGGCCTGCGGGAACCGCTGATGGAGCCGCTCGATGACCGGGCTCATCAGCACCGCATCCCCGACGTTGGACAATCCCACGACGAGAATCCGTCTCATCCCACGCCCTGCGCCAGCAATCGTTCGGCCGCCTCGTGCGCTTCGTCAACCGAAATCGCGTCCATCCCGGGATGGCGCGGGCGGTCCGGGTTGAAGCACGGGATCTGCGGGCAGCAGTCCGCGTGGTGAATCACGACGGTGCGCTCCGGAGCCCCCAGCGGTCCGGTGAACGCGGGCGACGTCGGGCCGTACAGCGCCACGACGGGACGCCGGAGGGCGCTGGCGATGTGCAGGACCCCGGTGTCGTTCGACACCACGACGCCGGCGCGCTCCAGGCACGCGGCCAGTTGGCGCAGCGTGGTCTGGCCGGCCAGCACGAGCGGCGGCACGCGCATCCGCCCGCTGATGCGCCGGATGAGCGGCTCGTCATCCGGCCCGCCGGTCAGCGCGATGGCGCGCCCCGGCCGCTGCGCGAGCCGGTCCGCCAACTCGGCAAACCGCTCCGGCGGCCACCGCTTATGCGGCCAGTTCGCGCCCGGGTGCAGGACGATCAGCGCCGCCTCCTCCGCCCATCCGCGCTCGCGCAGCCAAGCGCCGGCCGCGGTCCGCTCGTCGTCGCTGAGAAAATATTCGTAGGGGCCCGGCGGCTCGCCTGCGGCTCCCCGCACTTCCGTCGCCCACCCACCTGCCGGTGGGTACCCGGGCTCGGTCGGCGGCTCCAGCAGGCGCAGGTACACGTGGGCTTTGTGCGCGGGCGCGGCCGGGGCTTTGACGCGGTGCGTCAGCAGCCAGTTGCTCTTCGGGTGCTCGAATCCGATGCGGCGCGGGATGCCGGCCAGCGTCACCAGCAGCGTGCGCGTGAGGCTCTTGCGCAGGATGAAGGCGGCGTCGAACCGTTCCGCCCGCAGCACGGCGATGAGCGCGCGCTTGCCCCGGAAGCTGCGGTGGAGGCCGCCCTCGTCATAGACCAGGAACTCGTCGAAGTTCGGGTTATTCGCAACCAGTTGGGCACCACGACGAGCAACCGCTCAGCCATGCCGTTGCCCCACACACGCCTGATACACCTGCTCGACCTGCGTCACCACCCGCTCGAAATCGTAGCGCGTGCGCGCGGTCTCCTGCGCGCAAGCGGCAAGCTGACCCGCCAGCGCGCCGTCCTGCATGATTCGCACAATCGCATCCGCCAACGCCTGCGGGTCGTCCGGCTCGACCAGCAGCCCGGCCTGGCTCTCTTCCAGCGCCCACGTCGAGCCGCCGCCCCGCCGCACCGCGACGATGGGCCGCCGGCTCGCCATCGCTTCCAGCAGCGACAGCCCGAATCCCTCTTCGGTCGCCGGCATGAAGACAAAGCAATCCATAAGCGCCAGTGCGGCGCGCGTGTCAGGCAGCGTCCCGGCGAACCGCACTGCGCGCTGGATGCCAAGCTGCGACGCCACGCGCTCGAGCCGGGCCCGCTGCGGGCCGTCTCCGACGATGAGCAGGGAGGCGTCCGGCGTCTGCGAGCGCAGCGAGTCCCGAGCAGAGTCGAGGGATGACACGACTCGCCGGAACGCTTCAAGCAAGTGGTCAACGCCCTTGCTCGGCACGAGGCGCGCCACGGTGCCGATGATCGGCCCAGCATGGTCCAGGTTCAGCCGCGCGCGCAGCGCCTGCACCTCCGCGGCGCCCGCCGGGGCTGCGAACCTCGCGGCGTCGATGCCGTGCGGGATCAGGTGGATGCGGGACTCCGGCACCCGGAACACCGCCTGCAGATGATCCGCCACCGGCCGGCTGATCGCGATGGTCCGCGTCCCGGTGCACGGCCACCATCGTCGAGACAACCTCCGCCGATAGAACCCGTGCCACGTCGTGACGTACGGAATCCCATGGCGGCGCCAGAGCCCATGGGCCACGACCTGCGCGACGCGGGTGTGCGCGTGGATCACGTCTACGGTCTGCCTGGCGAGCAAGCCGTCCAGTTGGCGGGCGGCGCGCCAGACCTGTGGGCTGAACTCCGCGCTCGTCGCCAGCGGCGCCTCCCAGTGTGTCAGACCATCGCGCGCGCACCGCGAGGCCAGCGCCCCGCCGCCCGACGCCACCACGACCTGGTGCCCGCGCCGGGCGAGCGCTTCGGCGAGACTCACCACATACGTGGTGATGCCCCCGACATTCAGATGTGACGTGATGTGCAACACTCGCATGAGCAGGCTACAGGTACGCGTTCCCCGGGGTCATGGGAAACGGAGGCAGCGTTGAATGACCGCCTCGATACCGTGCATCAGCATATGCTTCACCACAATGCGCATCACCCATTGGGGCATGTAAAAGGCCGGCTCGATGCCCACCTGGTGATGCACCTGCGTGCCTTCCGCATGATCCTCGATCCGCCAGAACCCCTCGAAATGCTTGAAATCGCCCTCGAAGGCCTCGAACGTGATCTCGCGCAAGGGCGTCTCATGGACGCGAAAGGTCACGGAGAAGCGCCGATGGAAGATGCCTAAGCCGCCGCGGCCTTCCTGATGGAGGATCTTGTCATCTCCGTCTTGGCGGATCAGACGGCTCTCCGTCACGAACGGGACGATCTCCTCGAGATGGTCGTAATCCGACAGCACGTCCCACACCCTCGAGGGGGCTTGGGGAATGACGCAGATGACCTCCACCCCTGATGGACGGCCCGGCGCTTCGCGGAGCGTCACGGGGATCGTCTGCGACTCCACCCGAATGAGGCGGGCATCGGCATCGTGTGGCGGCACACGCTGAGCCGCGGCCAGGCCGACTTCTCCCAGCAGGACCACGACCGCCGAGGAGAGCGCGACCGCCCGCCTCATGGCTGGCGCGTCCACCGACTGGCAAACTCCACGCGTACCTGCTTGCGCACGCGCACCAGTCCCAGCATCAGGGCGGGAGGCCGCAAGGCAAATGCGCTCGTCGTCAAGAGCAGCTCGCCGGACGCCTCGATCAGCTCAGGAGTCACCGTGGCCACCACCTCGAAGGCGACCGGCTGCTCCATCGCTCGAATCTGCAGCCGCCCCTCCACACGATAGCGCCGAGCGCCGGAGGCATCGGGAAGATTGAGAGAGAGCGGAGCCAGTCTCGTCAGCACGCAGCGGATGACCGGGTAGGACGCCACCTCAAACATCTCCCACATGTCCTGGTCTCGCCTAGCATGGTCCGTCGTCAACGCCCCCGCCGAAATCAGGATCTCCGCCGGGCGAAGCAATTGGCCGTGCGCCGGATCGAAGTCCAGGCGTCCTTGCAGCGCCTGGGCCCGGCCGCGAAACCGATGTCCCATGGCCGACCCGGTAAACTGCACGCGGCTGTGCTCCTGATCCAACACATACGTCGTGGGCGCGGCCCAGGATGGGCCAGGCCCGCTGAACAACCCCACGGCAACGAGCACGCCAACCCCTGCACGCATCGGCTCTGCCCGACTAAACCGGCTCAACGGGCCTAACGAATTGCGTCGGTTTCATAAGATCAGTGATGGCTTGCGTCACTTCTTCCACGGTGATGCGCTTCATGCAGGCGTGGGTGATGGTGCGGCAGCGCGTCGAGTAGCACGGGCTGCAGAAGACATCGCGCTTGAGCACGCGAATCTGCGCGGCCGGCGGGACGTGGCGCGCCGGATCGGTCGGGCCGAACAGCGCGACGGCCGGGGTACCCATGGCGGCGGCCAGATGCAGGGGCGCGGAGTCCAGCGTCACGAACGCCTGGCAGCGGCGGATCAGGCAGGCCAGCTCCATCAGCCGCGTCTTGCCGACGGCGACGATCGGCTTGGATTTCGTCAGGCGCAGCAACTGTTCGCCCAGCCCGGCCTCGGCCGGACTGCCGGTCACCACTACCTGGCAGCCCTGCTCCGCCAGCCGGTCGCACAGCGCGGCCCATCGCGCCGGCTCCCACCGTTTGGTCGCCCAGCGCGCGCTGCCGCCCGGATGCACGCCGATGAGCGGCCGGGACGGGTCAATGCCGGCGTCGTGCAGGAGCTGGGCCACCTGCTGCTCGTCCGTCTCGGAAGGCCATAACTCCAGCGCCTCGCCATCGAGCGCCACGCCGGCCGCCTGCAGCAGAGGTTGCTGGTGCGACACCGGGGACATCGGCGCGCGGGGCAATGCCACCGGACGGCTCAGCAGGCGCCCCCACCGGCGGTCATAGCCGACCCGCGTCGGAATCCCGGCCAGCCACGCCAGCGCGTGCGTCAGCCGGCTGTTCTGCAAGTCAATGGACCGATCGAACCCCGCGCGTTTCAATCGGCGCGCAAACCGCCACGCGCCGAGCGGCCCGCGGTCTTTGCGGGTCGGATCATAGACCACCACCTCATTGACGTGCGGACAGCGCGCCACCGCGTCATACACCGGACGGCCGACGGCCAGCGCGATGAAGGCATCCGGAAACCGCCGGCGGATCGCCCGCAGGCTCGGCGTGGCCAGGACCACGTCGCCCAGCGCGCTCAGCTTCCAGATGAGGACGCGGGGTGCGGTCAGGCACTCCTGATAGAGCGCGAGGGTGTCGTCCACCATCCGATCCACCGTGAACCGTTCCTCGACGCGCCGCCGTCCCTGCTCGATGAGCAAGGCGCGCAAGGCGTCATCGTCCATCAACTGGCGGACCGCCCGGGCGATGGCACCCGGGTCGCGCGGCGGCACGAGCAGGCCGGTCCGGCCGTCCTCGATCACCTCGGCCAGCGCGCCGAGACGGGAGGCGATGACCGGCACCCCGACGGCCTGTGATTCGAGGACGCTGCGCCCGAACGACTCAGGATACACCGACGGCACGAGGACGACGTCCAGCCCGCGCAGGCAGGCCGGCACGTCGCCGCGCGCGCCCTGCCACTCGACGGCCTGCTCCACGCCGAGCGACTGCGCCAGCTCCACGAGCCGCAGGCGCAGCTGCCCCCCCGGCAGCCGTCGGGGTCGGGGCGGCGGGGCGCCGCCGATGATGCACAGCGTGGCCGGCACGCCCTGCTGGTGCAACTGTTGGAGTGCGTGGAGCGCGATCTCATGTCCCTTCAACGCGGTCAGGCGGCCGATGACGCCGATGCGCCACGGTCCCTCGCCCCGGCCGTCCGGTGACCGTGGCCGGGGCTGACGGAACTCAAACTGTGTGAGGTCCACCCCGCGCGGGATGATGCGCAGGCGCTCCGGCGGAAGATGGAACTGGTCGATGAGGTACCGTCCCAGCGCCTCTGAGGGCGCGATGACGGTGCGCCCCCAGGTCATGACGCGCGAGGCCGGATGCGGCGCATAGAAACCGTGGCACGTGGTGAGGAACGGGATGCCGGTCCGCCGGCACGCCAGGAACCCGGCCCAGGCGGGGACCCGCGAGCGGGCATGCACGAGGTCCACCTGGGCCTCCCGGATCAGCTGCGTGAGCGTCGGCACGGCCTGCAGGATTGACCACGGAGATTTCCGGTTGACGGGGATGGTGTAGTGTTTCGCGCCCAGGCGCATGAGCTCCTCCACCAGCCGCCCGCCCGAGGACACGACGCTGACACGATGCCCCCGGCTGATGAGCCCGCGCGCCAGGTCGAGGACCCCGCGTTCGACGCCGCCCACGTCAAGGGCAGGAACCAACTGTAAGATATGCATGGGTGCGATGGGTTGTTAAAGGAGACGGGCGACCGCGTCGCGGACCGCGGCGTAGGTCTCAAGGCGCCGGGCCGGGGTCTTGGCCGAGAGGCACCGGCGGATCGCATGGCCGACTTCCGGAAGGGGATGGTGGTGGACGTAGCCCTGCGCGGCGAGCTCGTCAATGAACCGCCGCGCCTTCGTACCGCCGGCACCCCGACGACCGTCGGGGGGGCGGCGGGGCGGCTCGACCACGACGACGGGCCGCCCGCTGGCGCACGCCTCCGAGAGCATGGACACGCTCTCCCCGGTCACCACGACGACGCGCGCCCATCCCAGGATCCCGGCCATGGTGCCGTTGAGCGCGTCGCGGCCGGCCAGGAGCAAGAGCGGGCAGCGCGGATGACTGCCGAGCCGGTCGGACAAATACTGCTCCACCGCCGGCTGCGTGCGGCGCGACGTGGTCACCAGGCACACGCCGTCCGCGTCGTCGCAGACCGCGAGCACCTGCCGCATCAGCGTCTCGGCGAAGCCGGTGGTCAGCTCGTAGGCGTCCGTATCCCCGCCGATCAGCACGGCGATGACCGGGCGCTCAGGCGCCACGGCGATCGAAGGGCGGAAGCGCGGATGCGCGGTCAGTTGGCGGCGCGCGGCCTCGAGCTCCTCGTCGCTGGAGACGCTGAGCGCGCCCAGCGTCCGCACGACGTTGCGGCGGCTGGGAATGCGGTCATGCGCCGGCACCAGCGCCAGCGTGAAGCGCCTCAGCGGGATGGGGCTGGGGTTCATGATGACGATGGATTTGGCGCGGTTGTCGGCCGACAGCAGGACGTTGACCGGCGCGGTCGAGGCCCCGCAGGAGATGATGAGGTCGGCGTAGGCGCCGGCCGCTTGGCGGAAACACGCCGGCTCCAGCGCGAGGCGCAGGCACGTCAGGGGGGCGAGGCGCGGCAGGCACCACGCCCAGGCCAGCGCCAGGCCGCGGGCGAGCGGATGGCGGTACCGCACCTCGATGACCTCCTCCGTGAGGAATGAGGAATGCTCGTGCATCGCCCGCAGGACGGTCAGCGACTGTTTCACGTGGCCGAGCTTGCCGTCGCTGAGGATGAGCGCGCGGCGCGCCGGCGTGCGCTTCCAGCGTTTGTGCATCCACAGCCACTGGGCCGGGTCCTCCTCGACGTGGCGTCCCAAGATCTGGGCGAACCGCTCGATCCCCCACCGGATGACCTCGTCTTTGCCGCCGGTCGTCTGCGCCAGGTCAATCGGCGGCTCCACCACCAGGCGATGGAACGGGCCCTGCACGCGGTGGATGAACGCCGGCACGATCAGCGCGCGGGCGGCCTGCGCCAGCTCAAACGGCCCGGTCGTAAACAGCGCGGGCCTGCCGAAGAAGTCCACGAAGATCCCCTGCCGGCTCGACTGATCCCCGACGATGCCGACCGGCTCCCGCTGCTCAAGCGCCTGCACCAACTTGCGCAGCGCCCCGCCCTTGTGGACGATCCGGCAGCCCTTCGACTCCCGGGAGGCCACGAGCATCCGGTACAGCTTCGGGAATTTGTCCTGCGCGCGGGCCAGCGCCGTGACCGGATGGCCTTTGAGCGCGGCGACAATCGGGCACAGCTCCCAGTTGCCGAAATGTCCGGTCAGCACGATGACCGGCCGCCCGGAGGCGACCGCGTCGTCGAAATACCGCTCATCCACGACGTGAACGTAGCGGTCCATGTAGGCCCGATCCACCGCCGAAAGGCGCAGCATCTCGACGAACCCGGCGCCGAGGTTCCCGAAGACGCGGCGGACGACCCGCCGGGCCTGCGGCGGCGTCAGGCGCTCGCCGAAGGCGGCCTTCAGGTTCAGGTAGCCGATCCGCGCGCGCTTGGGCTGGAGATAGTACGCCAGCCGCCCCAGGGCCGTGCCGATCCACACGGCCGTTGAGGGCGGCAGCGCGCAGAACAGCGCGCCGGAGCCCTTAACGAACGCGCACGCCAGCCAGTCGAGCATCCAGCTCATCTTCCCCGCTCAACATCCGCAGACGAATCCTCAGCACCCAGACGGGCACGCCGCCGGCCGCCGCTTCATCCCGGAAGGGCTGCAGGCGGATGATGTCTTTTTCCGTCGTGACCACGGCGTGCGCGCCGCAGGCCCCTGCGGTGCGCAGGAGATCCGCCCACTCCGGCCGCTGATACCGGTGGTGATCCGGGTATCTCGCATGGGACGACACCGAGGCCCCCATTCGGATCAGCGTCTGCTCGAAGCCCTCCGGATCGCCGATGGACGACAGGAGCGCGATCCGGCGGCCGTTCACGCGCTCAAGCGGCACGGCGTCGTCCGTGCGCCAGTCCCGCACGCCCTCCGGTTCATGGACCGCCGTCGCAATCAGCGCCTGCGGAGCGAACCGCCTGAGCTGTTCCTGCAGCACGGCGACCCTCTCCAGCGACTGGTCGGCCTTGGTGATCAGCACGACATCCGCGCGCGACAACGACTCCAGCGGCTCCCGCATCGGCCCGCGCGGCAGCAAGGGCCAGCCGCCCAGCGGCATCCGGGCGTTCACCAGCACGATCTCGCAATCCCGCGCGAGCCGCCGGTATTGGAACCCGTCGTCCAGGATCACGGCATCCGCCTGGAAGGCTTCGCACGCCTGCCGGCCGGTCACCTCCCGCCGGCGTCCGACCAGGACGGGGACCCCAGGCAATCGCGAGGCCAGCAGCGCCGGCTCATCCGGCAGGCCCCCCCACCGATGACGGTGGGGGGGCAGGTCGTCGCGGTCAGCGACGGTCTGGCCGTTCAGCAGGAGCCGTCCCTGCTCGGCCAGCAGCCAGTAGGGTTGTCCGGTCCGTCCGCCGTAGCCCCGCGACAGGATGCAGACCCGCCGGTCCTTCGCGGTCAGGCGGGACGCCAGGTACTCGACGCAGGCGGTCTTGCCGGTGCCGCCGACCGAGAGGTTCCCGACGCTGATCACCGGGCGGGGCAGGCGCGCCTGCCGCAGCCAGGCCCGGTCATAGGCCCGGTTGCGCCATCGCACGGCGGCGCCGTACACCCACACGCCGCCCCGGAGCGCGTTGTCGAGGAGATGGTCCGAGAAGGACTGAGGCGGGGTAAGGGTCAGGCGCCACCACGTATCGTGGAGGGACCGCCACATCACCCCCCTATTCTACGTCGTCGAGGAGGGAGTGTCTAGAACCCCGTGGAGGGCGTCGAGGGTGCGGCGGCTGGTGCCGCCCAGGCGCTCCACCAGGGCCTGGGCGCGCGCGCCCATGAGGCTGGCGTCTTCGCGGCTGTCGAGCAAGGCCTGAAGGGCCGGGGTCAGTTCCGAGGCGTCCCGAAGCTGCCGGGCCGCCTGGTGGGCCAGGAGCTGCTGCACGATCTCCGCGAAATTCTCCATGGACGGTCCGAAGACCACCGGCTTGCCGAGGCTGGCCGGCTCAATCGGGTTCTGGCCCCCGTGAGGGATGAGACTGCCACCGACGAAGACGACGCTGGCCAGCCCGTAATAGAGCGGCAGCTGCCCCATCGTATCCACCAGGGCGACGTCCCACTCGGCCCCTCCGGCCAGCGATGACACGCGCCCTCCGCGCAACCCGCGCCCGCGGAGCAGCTCTTCGAGCTCGCCGGTCCGTTCCACATGGCGGGGGGCGAGGATGAGCTTCGCGCGAGGCTGCTGCCCGCGGATACGCGCAAATGCCTCCAACAGCGCGGCCTCTTCCCCGCGATGGGTGCTGCCGGCCACAATCAGCGGATTGTCCTCCTTCACGCCGAGCGTCGAGGCCGCCTGCTGGAGCGCGGCCAGGTCCGGACGGCTCATGAGGCTCGCGTCCCATTTCAGGCTGCCGAGGACGTGGACCCGCGAGGGAGGCGCCCCCATGCGCGTGATGCGTTCGGCATCCGCGTCGGTCTGCATGAAGAACCGATCCACCTGCGCCAGGAGCGGGACCATCCATCGGCGGACCTTCAGGTACCGCCGGAACGCCCGCTCCGAGACCCGGCCGTTCACGACGACCACCGGCACCCCCTCCTGCCGGGCCAACCGGATCAGGGTGGGCCACAGCTCGGATTCGACCAGGACCAGCAGACGCGGACGGATCAGGCGCAGCGCCCGGGAGACGGTCGCGCGGAAATCAAACGGGGCGAACATCGCAGCACCGTCGTCGCCCATCAGCTTGGAGGCCACCTCAAAGCCTGCCGGGGTCACCGTGGACAAGACGAGCGGAGGGCGGCGGGCCTCCTCCAGCATGAGGCGGATCAGCGGCTGCGCGGCGATCACCTCGCCGACGCTGACTGCGTGCACCCAGACGGCGCCGCCGGAGGCCAGCGGCCGGCGGACGGCCTCCGGATAGCGGCCCAGGCGCATCGTCCATCCCCGGTGCGGCAGCCGCCCGCGCCACACCGCCTTCGGGATGTAGAGGAGCAACCCGATGAACAGCAACACCTCGTAGAGAATCCACATGCTAGGCGCGGGGGTGCGCCTGGTCGTACACCTTCTTGAGGCGCTGCGGGGTGACGTGCGTGTAGATTTGCGTCGTCGAGAGGCTCCGGTGCCCGAGGAGCTCCTGCACGCTGCGCAGGTCCGCCCCGCGGTCCAGCAGATGCGTCGCGAACGTATGCCGCAGGCTGTGCGGGCTGATCGCCATGGGAAGCTGGGCGGCTTTCGCATACCGCTGCAACAACCGGTCCACCTGGCGGACCGTCAGGCGGCTGAGCTTCTGGCTCACGAACAGCGCGTACGGCACTTTCAGCTTCTTGTCCTTGGGCCGCGCGGCCAGATACCGGCGGATCGCCTGCAGCGCGGTGGTGCCGATGGGGCACAGCCGCTCGCGCTTGCCCTTCCCTCGGACGATGACCGTGCCGGAAATCTCATCCAGGTCTTCGAGGTTCAGCCCCGTCAGCTCGCTCACCCGGATGCCGGTCGAATAGAGCGTCTCGAGGAGCGCGCGGTCCCGCAGGCCCTGCCACGTGCCCGCGGCGGGCGCCTCGAGGAGCCGGCGCGTCTGGCTCTCGTCGAGAAACGTCGGCAGGCGCCGCTCCATGCGCGGGGTGGGCACCACCGCCGCCGGGTTCTGTTTCAACACCCCCTCCCGGCAGCAGAACCGGAAGAAACTGCGCACGCACGACAGCCGGCGGGCGATGGTGCGCTTCGCGTAGCCCTTGGTGCTTTCCTCGGCCAGAAACCGCCGCACGTCGAGGGGCGTGATCGTGCGCACATTCGTGCGCCCCACGCAGCGGAAAAACCTGGCCAGGTCGTCGCGGTAGTTGCGCCGCGTGTAGTCCGAGGCGTTGCGCTCGACGGCGAGATAATGCAGGAACCGCTGAACGGCCGGGGGGGCGCTCGTGGGGTTACCCGGGCGGTTCCTGTTTCGGCAAGCGGCGCGTCGTGTAGGTGCAGGCCGGGTACTTCGAGCAGCCGTAGAAGTGGCGCCCGCGGGCGCGGCGCTCCACGAGCTCCCCGCCGCAGCCCGGCTGGGGGCAGGCCACGCCGGTCGGCACGGGGCGCGCGTTCTTGCATTCCGGGTAGCCGGAACAACTCAGGAACTCGCCGAACCGCCCCCACTTGATGACCATGGGCTTGCCGCATTTCTCGCAGCGGTAGTCCGTCGGCACCACCTCGCGCTTGACCTCGCGCATCTGCTCCTGGGCCACGGCCACCCGGGAGGAAAACGGCGTGTAGAAGTGCCGGACCACTTGGACCCACGGCAGATGCCCTTCTTCAACCCGGTCCAATTCTCCTTCCATCGCCGCGGTGAACTTGAGGTCCATCACCTCCGGGAAGTGCTCGATGAGCAGCTCGGTCACGATGCGGCCCAGCCTGGTCGGCACGAGGCTGCCGCCCGTCCGGCGGACGTAGTCGCGCTCGACGATGGTCTGGATGATCGGCGCGTAGGTGCTCGGCCGCCCGATGCCGTCCTCCTCCAGCGCCTTGACCAGCGAGGCGTCCGTGTAGCGCCGCGGGGGCTTCGTGAAGTGCTGGCTCGGCGTGCAGCCGAGCAGCGTGAGGGCATCGCCCTTGGCCAGCGGCGGCAGGACGCCTTCCGGCGGGACGTCCTCGTCGCGCGGCGGCTCCTCGACGTCCCGATAGACCGCGGTCCATCCCGCGAAGAGATTCGTGCGGCCGTTCGCCTTCAACTGATAGGGCCCGGCGGCGACCGCGACGCTCACGACCCGGTCCACCGCATCGGCCATCTGGCTGGCCACGAACCGCTGCCAGATGAGCTGATAGAGCGCCCACTGATCCTCGGTGAGGGAGGGCTTGAGCGAGTCGGGCGTGCGGGCGACGCTCGTCGGACGGACCGCCTCATGCGCCTCCTGCGCGGTCTTTTTGGATTTGTAGACCCGCGGCTCATCCGGCAGGGAGCGTGTCCCGAACCGGCCGGGGATGAAGCGGCGCACGGCGGCCAGCGCCTCGTGGGCGACGCGCACCGAATCGGTGCGCATGTAGGTGATCAGGCCGGCCGGGCCCGGCTCGCCGATCTCCAGCCCTTCGTAGAGCTCCTGCGCGATGCGCATCGTCTTGGCCGAGGAGTACCCGAGTTGATTGAAGGCCGCCTGCTGCAGGGTGCTCGTCGTGAAGGGCGGCTTGGGATAGTGCCTCTGCTCCTTCTCCTCGACGCCGGCGACGGCAAACGCCTGCTGGTTCAGCTCCGCGGCGAGCCGCTCGGCGTCGGCCTTCGTCCGCACGTCGAGTTTCTTGTCCTTGACCCGCTCGACCCTGGCCGTGAAGGCCGGCTCCACGCCGGGCTTCTGCAGCTTGGCCTCGATCGTCCAGTACTCCTGGGGCGTGAAGGCCTCGATCTCCTTCTCGCGGTCGACGAGGAGGCGCAGCGCCACCGACTGCACGCGCCCCGCGGACAGCCCCCGGCCGACTTTCTTCCACAGCAGGGGCGAGAGCGAATACCCGACCAGCCGGTCGAGGATGCGCCGGGCCTGCTGGGCATCCACCTTTTTCAGGTCGATCTCGCCCGGGTGCTTCAGCGCCGCCTTCACCGCGTCGGGCGTGATTTCATGGAAGCTGATGCGGAAGATTTTGCGGCCTGCCCCGCCCGCTGATCGGTTGTGGGCGGGGCCGTCGCGCCGGCCCGCCGGCGCTTTCGCCTTTTTGACCGTGGCGTTCGGGGCGGCCTTCTTGGCTTGCTTGGCGTCATCCTCGCGCAGCAGATTGGCCAGATGCCAGCTGATGGCCTCCCCCTCCCGGTCCGGGTCGGGCGCGAGGTAGACCGCGTCCTTGCCGCGCGCCTCCTCGGTGAGCTGCTTGGCGATCTTCATCCGCTTGCGGATCACGATGTAGTGCGGCTCGAAATTCCGCTCGACATCCACCCCCAGGGTGCTGGAGGGCAAATCGACCAGGTGCCCCATCGAGGAGGTGACCTCGAAATCTTTCCCCAGGATTTTGTTGATGGTCCTCGCTTTGGCGGGCGACTCGACGATGACCAGCTTCTTCGCCATCACGCGCCTCCGCCGACGAAATGGACGATCTCGACCTGATCCCCAGCCTTCAGGACGGTGGCGGGCAGCTGCTCCCGCTTGAGGATCGTCAGGTTCACTTCCACCACGACGCGCTCCGGCCTGACCTGCAGCCGGTCGAGCAGCCCCGCGGCGGTCAGGCCGTCCGCAAGCTGCATGGGTTTGCCATTGACCATAACGTCCATTCGGATGGGATCACGCAGAGATGGGGTCAGACCCCGTCAGTCTTGAGGGGTCTGACCCCCTCAAGAGGTTCCAGGCGCAGCTCTTCCAGGATGTCGTTGACCGACGTGACCAGCCTGGCGCCCTGCTTCAGCAACTGATGCGTGCCCTGCGACGTGACCGAGTCGGCCTTGCCCGGCACCGCGAAGACCTCGCGCCCCTGCTCCAGCGCGCAGTCCGCCGTGATGAGCGCCCCGCTGCGCTGGGCCGCCTCCACGATGACGACGCCCAGCGACAGCCCGCTGATGAGGCGGTTGCGACGGGGGAAGTTCTCCGGCCGGGGCTCCATCCGCATCGGGTATTCGGAGATCAGCGCCCCGCGCTCCGCAATCTGCTCCGCGAGCTCCTGGTGCTCCGAGGGATAGATGGAAGACAGCCCGTTGCCCAGGACCGCGAGGGTCCCCCCCCGGCCCGACCCGAGCCGGGGCGGGCGATGCTTTCAGCGCGCCCCGGTGCGCGGCGCCGTCGATGCCGCGGGCCAGGCCCGACACCACCGTGATGCCGCGCAGCGCCAGCTCATACGCCAGCCGCTCCGCCATCTGCCAGCCGTACAACGAGGCGCGCCGCGCACCGACGATCCCCACCGCGGTCTCATCCGCCTCGGTCCACGCTCCCTTCATATAGAGCACCAGCGGAGGATCGTGAATCTGCCGCAGCGGCGCGGGATAGCCGCCGTCCTCAAGGGTCACGACGGTGCAGCCGGCCTTGCGGGCCAACCCCAGCTCCTCCGTCACGGCGCCCCGCTTCCCGCGGCAGGCGATGAGCTGCTGCGCCAGGGCCGGTCCGATCCCTTCCACCTGCTGCAGCTGCTCGGCCGAGGCGGCCCACAGGACGGAGAGGCCGCCGAAGGCGTCGAGCAGCCGCCGCAGCCGAAGGCTGCCGATCCCCGGCACCAGATTCAGCGCGATGAGCCGTTCACGATCGTCCATCAGTCAACTAGCATACCACAGAGAAAGTGACTGTCACTTTGAGTAGCGGCTGATCGGGGTGGCGGTGAGGACGCGGGCGCGGTCGTTGAAGGCGAACACGAACCGGTCGAAGAACCCGGCCCGGCCCAGCAGGTTGAAGCCCACTTTCAGCGCATCCGAGAACCCCGCCGGCACCAGGAACTCCGCGCCGGCGAACCGCACGCGGATCGCGTGGAAATAGACCGGGATGACGCTGCCGTTGCCCAGCGACATGTCGCGGCGCTTGGCGTGCGAGAGCTTCAGGCCCAGCAGCTGCGCGACGTCCACGTGGAAAATCGTCCAGCTCGCGCCGGAATCCACGTAGGCCTGCAGGTACAGCCAGCGGTTCCCGCTCCACACCTGCAGGTAGACGATGGGTGCGTGGTGCCCCGCCGCATCCTTCAGGTAGGGAAAGGTGGCGCGATGAGCGACGGCTCGTCGTCGCGGGGCGGACGGCTTGGCCATTACAGCGCAATCGCGGACTCTTCCGGCAGGGGCACGTAGTAGATACCCACCTCGCGCTGGCGCGGGACGGGCTTGGCGAGCCGCTGGAACGCCTCCAGCTGCGTCGTCCCGACGGAGACGATGCGGTCATCCAGGACGACGATGTACTTGCCCCCGTAGCGCTGCGACAGCTTGTGGCTGTGCGTGAGGAGATACTGCCAGCTCTTGGAGACCCACGGGCCGACCTGCTCCCAGATCCGCTCCGCAATCTGCTCGATGGAGGAGCTGCTCGTGTCCACGGTCAGGTCCGCCTGCGCGTAGGCGGAGGCGCGCTGCTGCAGGAGCTGCTGGATGCGCGCCAGCGGCGAAGGCGCTGTCGCGAGCATCGGGCGCCTGGACAGCGTCGGCCCGACGCGCTGCAGGATCACCTTGGGGCTGGCCGTCAGGCAGATCACCGGCCCGACCGCCCGCAGCAGCCGCCGGTTCTGGGCATCCACGAACGCGCCCCCGCCGGTCGCGATGACCTGCTCGCGGTCGCGCGCCACCCGGCGGATCGCGCGCTTCTCCAGCCGCCGGAACACCCCCTCGCCGTGCTCGGCGAAAATCCGCGGGATCGGCTTCTTCGCGCCGGCCTCAATCACGCGGTCGAGGTCCACGAACCGCCAGCCCAGTTGCTTCGCCAGGCACTTGCCGACGGCGGTCTTGCCCGTCCCCATGAACCCCGTGAGGATGATATTCATCGAGACCTAGGCTGCTGAGCGGAGCTGACGCAGCTTCGCCTTGAACGCCGGCAAATCCTGTTGAAGGATCTGCCAGACCAACGCGAGGTCGATCCCAAAGTAGTCGTGGACGATGCGGTGACGGAGGCCGACAATCTGCGGCCAGGCAATCTCCGGATGCTGACCCTTGAACTGCTCCGGCAGCCGGTTTGCGGCCTCTCCAATGATTTCGAGGTTTCGCACCACCGCATCGGCTGTCTTTTCATCGTTGACGAAGGTTTCGTGGGTGACGCCACTGATATAGCGTTCAATGCGCTCAATGGCTTCCCACATATCGTCCAGGAGCAATGGGCTGGGCCGTTTAGACATCGATCAACTCAGGAGTTAAGAAGGCCATCTGGCTGGGCCGGACGGCTCGTTGCGAAACCAGATCAACCGGAAGGCCGAGCAGACGTTCTAGGTCTTCCGCCAATGTCACAAAGCGTAGCCCGATTGAGGGGTCGACTTCGACCAATAGATCCACGTCGCTATCCGACTGCGCCTCGCCGCGCGCATACGAGCCGAACAGCGCCAAGCGATAGACAGGGTAACGGCGTTGCAGGCTGACTTTTTCCCTCGCCAACACGCTTAAAATGTCTTCTCGAGTCTTCATCAGAACCGCTGGAGTTGTTTCAAGTAGCTGCCGTAATTGTGCTGGACTTCACGGAGGGAATCGCCGCCGAATTTCTCCAGCACGGCGCGGGCCAGCTCGAAGGCGACCATGGCTTCCCCGATGACGCCCGCCGCCGGCACGGTGCAGACGTCGGAGCGCTCCACCGTCGCCGCGACCGGCCGCTTCGTGTTGACGTCCACCGACCGCAGGGGGCGGCGCAGCGTCGAGAGCGGCTTGAGGAATCCGCGCACGACGACGGGCTGCCCGGTCGTCATGCCGCCTTCGAACCCGCCGGCGCGGTTGGAGGAGCGATGGAATCCCCGGGCCTTGGTGTAGAAAATTTCGTCCTGCACGCGCGAACCCGGGACGGAGGCGGCGAGCACCCCGTCGCCGACCTCGACCGCCTTGACCGCGTGGATGGACATGACGGCATGCGCGAGAATCGCATCCAGCCGCCGGTCATAGTGGACGTGGCTGCCCAACCCCAGCGGGACCCCGTCGGCCGTGACTTCGAAGATGCCGCCGAGCGTGTCGCCGCGCTTGGCGCACGCGTCAATCTCGCGCACCATCTTCCGGGCCGCCTGCGCGTCGAGGCAGCGGACCGGCGAGGCATCCGCGTTTCTGCGGAGCTGCCGGATGGACAGGCTCGGCGCGGGCTTCGCGCGCGTGGCGCCGATGGCGACCACGTGGCTGGCCAGCTCGATGCCGAGCGGCGAGAGCAGGCGCCTGCAGACCGCGCCCACCGCCACGCGCGCCGCGGTCTCCCTGGCGCTGGCCCGTTCCAGGACGTTGCGGATGTCACGGTGGTCATACTTCATCGCGCCGGTCAGGTCCGCGTGCCCTGGGCGCGGCTGGGTCACGACCGGCAGCCGGTCGATCGAGAAATCCTTGTTCAGAATTTCCAGCGCGACCGGGCTGCCCAGGGTCTTGCCCCGGCGGACGCCGGAGAGGATCTCGACGTGGTCCGACTCGAACTTCATGCGAGGGCCCCGGCCGTAGCCGAGCTGCCGCCGCTTCATCTCGGCGTCAATCGCGGCCGCGTCAACCGGCACGCCGGCCGGCAGGCCCTCGAGGATGGCGACCAGGCACTTGCCGTGCGATTCCCCCGCTGTCAGAAATCGTAGCATCAGATTGTTCCCGTCCAATATCCCCACAACAGCCGCACGCTCTCCTCGATCCCGCTCATTTCAATGAGGGCGGGCCCGACGAACAGCGAGCCGACCAGCGCCAGCGACAGAAACGGCCCGTACGGGATCACGTGCGAGCGCTTCCACACCAGCACGGCCACGCCGGGAACCACCGCCAGCACCGGCGCCAGAAAAAACGTCAGCGTCACCAGCTTCCAGCCGAGGATCGAGCCGGCCATCGCCAGGAGCTTGATGTCGCCGCCGCCCATCGCCTCTTTGCGGAAGACCACCGTGCCAAGCCAGCCGGTCACGTAGAGCAACCCCCCGCCGGCCACCGCGCCCACGAATGCCTCCCGCAGGGCGACCATCCAGCGGTCCGTCCCGTGCAGCTGCGGAATCAAGGGGCTGAGCACCAGCCCCAGCACCAGCCCCCCGAGGCTGATCTCATCCGGGATGATCTGGTGCTCGAAATCCACCGCGCTGGCGACGATGAGCGCCCACACAAAGACCAGATACATCCAGCCCTGCGGCCCCGTGCCGAATCGGCTCAGCACCGCGACGGCCGCCGCCCCGCCCAGCGCCTCCACGGCGGGATACCGCCAGTGGATCGGCTTGCGGCAGTGGCGGCAACGCGCCCCCAGCAGCGCGTAGCTGAGGAGCGGAACGTTGTCGTACCACGCAATCGGATGCGAGCAGTGCGGGCAGCGGGAGCGCGGGCTGACGATGGACTGCTCGCGGGGCAGCCGCCAGATGCAGACGTTGAGGAAGCTCCCCACGAACGCGCCGATCACAAACCACGCCGCCGCCGGCAGCCGCTTACCTCCCTGCGCGCTCCACCGCCCGGCGCATCGCGTCCACGGGCGGATCCCGATGCCACCACAGCCGGAACGACTCGGCCCCTTGGTATACTAACATTGACGTCCCATTGGCCGCAAGACATCCTCGCCGGCGCGCCTCCCGCACCAATCGCGTGGGGCGGTTGTAGACCAAATCGTAGACGGCCGTCCCCTTCCTGAGTCCCTGCAAACGGACGGGCAGCCCATCCTGGGCGCGCATCCCGACCGTCGTGGCGTTGACGACGAGGTCCTGCCCGTCCAGCCGCACGTCCTTCAATGTGACCGCGCGCGCGTCACAGGAGGGCCGCACGCGCCGCAGCCACCGGACGAGCGACTGGGCGCGCGCGACATGGCGGTTGGCAATGGTCAGGCGCGTACCGGTGTGAGCCGACAGCGCCCACGCAACCGCCCGCGCAGCCCCGCCGGCGCCGAGGACCACCGCCGCCCCGACGGACGTCGGGGGACGCCACCCCAGCTCGTCCAGCGCCCGGAGGAACCCGGCAACGTCGGTGTTATGGCCGATGGCGCGACCGCGCTCGATGACGACCGTGTTGACCGCCTGCAGGACCTTGGCCTCCTCCGCCAGCTCGTCCACCTGGCGGGCGACCAGCTCTTTCAGGGGAACCGTCACGTTCAACCCGTCAATGCCCGCCGCAACAAGCCCGCGGAGAACCGGCGCCAGCAGGCGGGGCGGGACCTCAAACGGCGCGTAGACCGCATCCAGCCCCAGCGCCTGACACGCGGCCTGGTGCATGCGGGGGGACAGGGAGTGACCGATGGGGAACCCCATCACCCCGAAGACGCGAGTCATGAGGACTCGTCAGGGGGTGAGGGATCGCCGGCCCCGACGGATGTCAGGGCGCCGGGAGGACGCGACGAGGCGGTTGATGGCGTTGACGTAGGCTTTCGCGGAGGCCTCGATGATGTCGGTGGAGGTGCCGCGTCCGGTGACCTCGGTCTGCTTGTGGCGCAGCTTGACCGTCACCTCGCCGAGCGCGTCGGTCCCGCCGGTCACCGCGCGCAGGCTGTAGTCCACCAGCTCCGGCGAGAAGCCGGTGATGCGGTCAATGGTCTTGTAACACGCATCCACCGGGCCGTCTCCGCAGGCGGCGTCCTCGATAGTCTTGCCGGCCGTGGTCAGGCGGATCGTGGCGGTCGGCACCGTCTCGCTGCCGGAGCTCGTGTGCACGTAGGTCAATTTATAGAGCTCCGGCACCGTCGGGAGCTCCTCCTCGACGATGGCGATGAGGTCGTCATCGAACACTTCCTTCTTCTTGTCCGCCAGGCCCTTGAACCGCGCGAACGCCCGGTCCAGCTCCTCCGTTGAGAGGCGGAAGCCCAGCGCTTTGAGCCGCTCGGCGAACGCGTGGCGGCCGGAGAGCTTGCCCAGCACCAATTTGCTCTCGCGCAGGCCCACCATCTGCGGCCGCATGATCTCGTAGGTCTTGTGGTGCTTCAGGATCCCGTCCTGGTGGATGCCGGACTCGTGGGCGAAGGCGTTGTCCCCGACGATGGCCTTGTTGGGCTGCACCACGATGCCGGTCAGGGCGCTCACGAGCCGCGAGGTCTTGGCGATCTGCGTCGTGTCCACGCCCGCCTGCGCGTTGAAGAAATCGCGGCGGATCTTGAGGCTCATGACGATCTCCTCGAGCGAGGCGTTGCCGGCGCGCTCGCCGATGCCGTTGACGGTGCACTCGACCTGGTCCGCCCCGTTCTTGACGGCGGACAATGAGTTGGGCACCGCCAGCCCCAGGTCGTTGTGGCAGTGGACGCTCACGCGGGCCCGCTCGATGTTCGGCACCTTGGCCTTGATGGCCGCGATCAACCGCCCGAACTCCTCGGGGATCGCGAACCCGACGGTGTCCGGGATGTTGACGGTCGTCGCGCCGGCCGTGATGACGGCCTCGAGGACCTCGAACAGGAACTCCGGTTTGGTCCGCGAGGCGTCCTCCGGGGAAAACTCCACGTCGCGGCAGTGCTTCTTGGCGTACTTCACCGCCCACACCGCCTGCCGGAGGATTTCGTCCTCGGCCTTGCGCAGCTTGTACTTCATGTGAATCGGCGAGGTCGCCAGGAAGACGTGGATGCGCCTGTTCGCCGCCGGCGCGAGGGCCTGTGCCGCCGCGTCGATGTCGCCGGCCAGCGAGCGCGCCAGCGCGCAGATGGTCGGGCCTTTCACCGTCTGGGCGATCTGACGGACCGCCTTCGCATCGCCTGGGGAGGCGAATGGAAACCCGCCCTCGATGACGTCCACGCCGAGACGCGCCAATTGCCGGGCGATCTCGAGCTTCTCGTGCACCTCGAGGCTCGCGCCGGGGCACTGCTCCCCGTCCCTTAGCGTCGTATCGAAAATGATGATCCTTCTTGGCATTTTCTCACTCACTCACTTACTTACTCACTGACTCACTCCTCCACCCCACCCTCTTCGATATACGGCTCAATCAATTCGAGCAGGCGGTCCAGCGTGTCCATCAGCTCCGCCTCGCCGTCGTCGAGCAGCGCCTGCCGCACCGCCGCCAGGTCCACGCGCTTGGCGACAATCGCGTCGGACAGCGCGTTGGCCAGATGCCCGCGGGACTCCGGCTGCGCGCCATGGAACTCCCGCAGCGCCGCAATGAACACGTTCGGATCGTGCACCTGCCCCTCGAACATCCTCACTTCGCCGCTCGCACTCGTCCTTTGACACGCCTTTGACCCGCTCGTACTTTCTGCTTAGCGCTTCGCGCTGATTGCTGACTGCTGTTTCCGATCCACGGCATCATCGCGCGCAGCTTCCGTCCGACCTGCTCGAGGGGGTGGTCGTCGTCCTGCTGCATGAGCCGGGTGAAGTTCGGGCGCCCCGCCTCGTGCTCGGCGATCCACTCCCGCGCGAACTGGCCGGATTGGATCTCGCGCAGGAGCCGGCGCATGGTCTCCTTCACGCGCGCGTCAATCACGCGAGGCCCGCAGGAGATGTCGCCCCACTTCGCGGTGTCGGACACGCGCTTGCGCATCCCCGAAATGCCGCCCGCCCAGATCATGTCGGTGATGAGCTTCAGCTCATGCAGGCACTCGAAGTACGCCAGCTCCGGCTGATACCCGGCCTCAACCAGCGTCTCGAATCCGGCCTTGATGAGCGCCGAGACGCCGCCGCACAGCACCGCCTGCTCGCCGAAGTTATCCGTCTCGGTCTCTTCCTTGAACGTGGTCTCCAGCACCCCGGCCCTCGTCGAGCCGATGCCCTTCGCCCACGCCAAGGCGATCGGCTTGGCACGTCCGCTTGAATCCTGATAGACCGCGACCAGCGACGGCACCCCCTTGCCCTCGAGGAACTGCGAGCGCAGGAGGCTGCCCGGCCCTTTCGGCGCCACCATCACGACGTCCACGTCCTTGGGCGGTGTGACGAGCCCGTACAGAATCGAGAATCCGTGCGAGAACCCCAGCGCCTTGCCGGCCTTGAGGTTCGGGGCGATGGCCTCGCGGTAGATCTGCGCATGGAGCGTGTCCTGCACGAGCAGGATGATGAGACCCGCCCTCTTCGTCGCCTCCGCCGCTGAGACCGGCGTGAACCCGTCCTGCTTGGCCAGGTCGTAGTTCGGCCCGCCCGGGCGCTGGGCGACGATCACCTTCACCCCGCTGTCGCGCAGGTTGAGCGCCTGGCCGCGGCCCTGGATGCCGTAGCCGACGATGGCGACGGTCTTGCCTTTCAAGGCGCCGAGATCGGCGTCCTTGTCATAGTAGATGCGCGCCATGAGGCTCCTTGGTAAACCACGCTTTCACGTGCGGCCGCGTCAGATACCGCAGCACCAGGAGGTAGACCCCGGCCATCGCGGTCGCCGTCACGCTGCGCATCGGCTCCGGGTGCGGCCGCAGGACCGCCAGCAGCGCCGCGCTCAAGCTCCCCACCAGTGTGAACGCCGCGGACCAGATTGCCAACGTCCTCGCCCACGGCTTCAGGAAGGCGAATCCGACGACGATCGCCCCTGACACCACCGTCCACGCCATCGGCCACAGCGGCGACCGGGCCTCCTGGCCCTGGAGAATCCGCCACAGCGCGGCGGCCGAACAGGTGCCCAGCACGGCGTACAGGCCGGCCAGCAGGGCGATGGGCCACGGAATCATGTTCGTTCCAGCGCGACGCGGCCGGTGCGGACGAGCTGCTTGATGCCGTGCGGCTTGAGCTGCTCGATGAGCGCGTCAATATGCTGCGTATCGCCGGCCGCTTCGATCACCATGGTCTGCTCGTTCACGTCGGCCACCTTCGCCCCGGAGGCGCCGGCGATGCGCAGCAGCTCCGCGCGGGTGGCGCCGTTCACCGACACGCGGGCCAGCAGGAGCTCGCGGTCGAGGAACTGCCCCTCCCGGAGCTCCTGCACGTCAATCACGTCAATGAGGCGGCCCAGCTGGTTCTTGACCTGCTCCAGCTTCACCGCGTCGGCCTCCACGACGACCGTCATGCGTGAAATCGTCGGGTCCTCGGTCGTGCTCACGGTCAGGGAGGCGATGTTGAACCCCCTGGCGCTGATGAGCCCTGACATGCGCGCCAGGACGCCGAAATGGTTTTCCACCAGGCAGGAGATCGTGTGCTGTTCCGCCATCTCACGGGTTATCCAAGGCTCAGCTTGGCTTCTTCGTCCGGCTCGAGGTGCCGGTGCTGGGCGGTCCCGCCCTCGTCCTTGAGGCTCTCGTAGGTGCCCAGCATCTGGTCGTGCGGCTTGCCCGGAGCGATCATCGGCCAGCAGTTCTCGGTTTCCTCAACGAGGAAATCGATGATGGTCGGCCGGTCGGCCGTCTGCATCGCCCGGTCAATGGCCGGGCGCACCTCGTCCTTGGCGCTCACCCGGATGCCGAGGCAGCCGTTGGCCTCGGCGAGCTTCACGAAATCCACCGGGTTCAGGCGCGACTGCGCGTGGCGGCCCTGGTAGAACAGGTCCTGCCACTGCCGCACCATGCCGTGATGCTGGTTGTCCATAATCGCCACTTTGACCGGCAGCTTGTTGTGGGACGCCGTCGCCAGCTCCTGCGCCGTCATCTGGAAGCTGCCGTCGCCGTCAATGTCCCACACCACCTCGCCGGGGCGCCCGAACTGCGCGCCGATCGCCGCCGGCAGGCCGAAGCCCATCGTGCCGAGACCCCCGCTGGTAATGAGCGAGCGGGGGCGGTTGAACTGATAGAACTGCGCGGCCCACATCTGGTGCTGGCCCACGCCGGTCGCGATGACGGCATTCCCTTTGGTCGCCTCCGAAATCTGCTGGATGACGTACTGCGGCAGCACCTTCTGCTTCTCGCGGTACACCAGCGGGTACTTCCGGCGCATCTCGTCCAGCGTCTTGAGCCACTCGCGCGTCTGCGGCGCTTTCACGAGCCGGTTGAGCGCCTGCAGCACCTTCTTCACGTCGCCCACGATGGGGATGTCCACCACCACCGTCTTGTTGATGGACGACGGATCCACGTCCACGTGAATCTTCTTGGCGTTCCGCGCGAACTCATCGGGCTTGCCGGTCACGCGGTCGTCGAACCGCGCCCCGATGCCGATCAACAGGTCGCACTGGGCCACGGCATAGTTGGTGTACTCGAAGCCGTGCATCCCCAGCATCCCCAGGCTCAGCGGGTCGGTCTCGGGAAACCCGCCCAGGCCGAGCAGGCTGGTCGTGACCGGCATCTTCGTCTTGTGGGCCAGCTCCGCCAGCTCCGCCGCGGCCCCGGCATGGATCACGCCGGCGCCGGCATAGATGACCGGCTTCGTGCTCTCGGCAATCGCCTCGGCGGCCCGTTCGATGGCGCGCGGGTCCGGCTCCTGGGCCTCCTTCACGCGGTAGCCGCGGATGCTCACCTGCTCCGGATACACGAATTCCGTCTCGGCGACGGTCGTGTCCACCGGCAGGTCAATCAGCACGGGCCCGGGACGGCCGGTCCGCGCGATGTAGAACGCCTCGCGCACCACGCGCGCCAGGTCCCGCACGTCCTTCACCAGGTAGCTGTGCTTGGTGATGGGGCGCGTGACGCCGATGGTGTCAACCTCTTGGAAGGCGTCGTTGCCGATCACCGACGTGCGCACCTGGCCGGTGATGGCCACGATGGGAATGGAGTCCATGAACGCCGTCGCGATGCCGGTCACGAGGTTCGTGGCCCCCGGGCCGGAGGTGGCCAGGCAGACCCCGACCTTGCCGCTGGCGCGGGCGTAGCCGTCCGCCATGTGGGCGGCCCCCTGCTCGTGGACCGTCAGGATCACCTTGATGGGCGACTGGTAGAGCGCGTCAAACGTGGGCAGATTGACCCCCCCGGGGATGCCGAACGCGGTCTCCACCCCCTCCCGCTTGAGGCACTCGATGAGGATGTGTGCGCCTTTGAGCTTCGCCATGGCAAACACGTATTATAGCACCCAATTCCGGCCCCTTCCACACTCCACTTGCGCGAATCCGGATTATCTAGTATAATACTTAGTAAGACAAAATCCTACAGATGAGACGCACCCGCACCTGGACGATTTCCCTGCCGCCGGAACTGAGCCGGCTCGCGCAGCAGCTTGCCGACGCGGAGCACCGCACGAAAAGCGAGCTGATCCGCGAGGCGCTGCGCTGTTACTTTGACCAGCGAGGCCGCCCGCCCACCACGGCAGCCGCGGAGCGTCTGGCGCGCGTCGGCGAGCTGGCGGATTTCTACCGCCGGCGCCACGCCCCCCGTCAGCCGGACGAGGCGCAGCTACGCCGGCAGTTCCGGGGGGTCCGGCGGTTGCATGAGCAGCTACGGCATCTGACCGAATGACCACCGCCCTTGAGCAAGCGGTGGGCTCCCTCGCCCGCTTCCTGGACGCGCAGCACGTCCCCTACATGCTGATCGGCGGGATTGCGAACCTCGTGTGGGGCGAGCCGCGCGCGACGCTTGATGTGGACGTCTCAGTGCTCGTGGAGGAAGAGGAGTGGGATGGGCTGCTTGCGGAGCTGCGGCGGGTCTTCCGGGTCATCCCCAAGGACGCCCGGCGGTTTCTCCACGACACCCACGTCCTCCCAGTGGAAACAGACGACGGCGTGCGGATTGACCTGGTGTGGGCCCGGCTGCCCTATGAGCACAAGGCGATTGCGCGGGCGACCATTGAGGAAGTACTAGGCCAGCAGGTGCGGGTGTGCCGGCCCGAGGACTTGATCATCCACAAGATCGTCTCCGAGCGGCTCAAAGACCGCGAGGACGTGCGGGCGATCATCCGCCAGCAGGGCCCGCGGCTGGACCGGCGCTACCTCACGCGCACCGTCGGCGCCCTGGCCCGCGCGCTCCACCGGCCCGACCTTTCCACCTTCCTCGCCGCCTGCTTCCGCCCCACCGCCCGACGCTAACCCTCAATGTCCTTCTCGAGCAGCAGCTGATAGCGCTTGAGGAAGGCGCGGTCCTTCGGCCGTCCAGCGAGCTGTTTGGAGCGCAGCAGTTTCGCCAACCGGCCGACGCGCACCGGTACGCCGCGAACGCTGAATGTGCGGGCATCCTTCGCGAGCTCGGAGAAGGGATAGCCGGACACTCTCAGCAGCAGTTCTACGCTGAGACCGTCCGGCGTGGTCGCCACCAGCGTCCGTTGATCACGCACGACGATGCGGAGCCGGCGCGGATCGAGCCGGCCTTCGGCCGTTCCCAGCGTGAAGCCAAGCGTCGTGAGACCGCGAACCGCCCGCCCGACATTCTCCAGAGTCGGCTCCAGGAACAGGTCATAATCGAGGGTGGCGAACGTCTCCGCCGGATTCGCCGCGTAGTAATTGATCCCCGCCATCCCGACCACGACGTAGCGCACCCCCAACCGATTGAAGCGCCGGAGCACCGCTTGATAGGGATCAGGCAGCGAACGCGTCATCCGTCGCGCCTGGCGCGCGGGGCGCGATAATGGCGTTGCCAAGCCAGCAGCACGCGGTGGACCCATCCCCGTTCGGCGCCATCGGGGGCCGCGCCCTCCCGCAGGCACAGCCGTTCACGTATCCTCGGTTGACGATACAGCAGCCCGGTCGGCTCTTCGGAACACCCCAGCAGATCGCCGGGGCTGCAGTCGAGCATGCGCGCAACACGAGCCAGCGCCTTGAGGGAGATGGCGCGCCGGCCGGCATCCATCGCGGAGAGATTGGAGGGGTACAGCCGCAGCCGTCGTGCGACGGCCGCCGCGGTCAGGCCTCGTGCATGAGCCATGTCGGTAATCCGCGTCCGCATGCCCATAACATCATATTATCATTATATGATAACTTTGTAAATCCACGTCCCAGCGGCTTACTCGTCATCCCGCATCTCGTTCACGCTCCGCACCGCGCCTTCCGCCTGAGCCGTTTCATCCTTGGCGGCGGGCGGCGCGGCGGGGCCGGGTGACGGCTCCACCTTCACTGCGGCGTTTGACAGTTCGTCAGTGTCCAGCGCCTGATTTCTCCACAGCCGCCACAACTTCAACCCGTCGTTATGCCCTCTTGGCAGTAAGTTGACCACCGCCATAGACCAACTCGATAGGCCCACCAGCATCACCCACAAGAATTGCAACGGCTGCTGAACCAATACGGCCGGACCCCACGTAGCCAGGATACTCCCCATCACGCCGGCGACCATGAGGTGCACCACTGGTCCTGCAGCGGCGATCCATGCGCGGTGTCTTTCACGGCCCCTCCAGTCGCCTGTATATGTCACCCGAAATGGCTCTAACTGGACGCCGTCCACAGACAGATGGTATCTGGCTGCAAGATAATGCGCACCTTCATGGAGGAATTCCTGGAAGACCAACGCCAGCCCAAAGGACAGCCCAAAGAGCAGCGCCGTCCCAGAGGCGCTCATGACATCCCATAAGCTCACCCCCCAATACCCGAATAAGAGTTGCACCGCCGACGCCATGGACCATCCCATGAAAGACCGTATCATGAACTGGCGCCTATAGCTGTGGATAAATGTTCGCCAAGGCACAGAGAGCGAGCGATAGACCGGAATAAGAGAGTCGAGCAACTTATATTGGAAGATGAGCTCCGCTCCCCGGGGCGTATCTCGTAGGCGTTCCCAGCGGACCCCAAGAGGGTATTGCACCAGGCGCATTTTCATTGACCTGTCTAGGGCGGGCGAGAACGGCACCAGATTGACGTAGCGTATCGTTCCCCCCGTCAGTCCAAAGCCTACCTCGAACTCGAATATCCTATAAGATTCGTCTGCTGGAAGATCGAGTCTGCGCCATTCCTGTTCCGTCGGAATACGACCATGAAGGGGCTCAAATTCAACGGCGATATGAGCGCCAAGAGCGATGGCCTTGGCCCGCAAGGGAAGCCACTCATCGCTTGCCAGAGTTTTCCCATCCACAAGCCAGACCTGTTGGCTGTCCAGTACGCGGTGCGTCCCAGGTTCAAGGAACAAGACCGTAGCGGGGGAGGAAGCTGGCTTGCGACGCTGTGGAATCGTGGCGATCACGAACGCCAGGAGTCCCAGTGTTGCAAGGCTGGCCGCAGTCAGCACATACCCCAGAGACGCCACGCGCGTGTGGAGACTCACGGGAAGCCCAGGAAGGGAATAAATAAGCCAGGCGACCAACGGTGTCAGTGACAGTGCTGCTGAAAGCGCCGGCCGTGATCCGACTGGTCGCTCCGAGTTATCGCTGGCGGCGGGCCCCGGCGGTGCGGTGGCCCTTCGACTCGGCTCGCCTAGCTCGCCCCGCTCAGGGCTCACTCCGTTCGCGGGCGGCGCGGCGGCGGGATCCTGCGGCTGTCCCCCCGGGCCACCCGGAATCGCAGTCGCCATCGCCAGGAGGGGGATGGTCACCGGCGGCAGATCCAGGCCAAGCGCCTGCGCCAGGAGGGGCTGCCAGAAGGGCTGGAACGCCACAAGGAGAGCCAGGCCGATGATCTGGAAGGCGAGGCGCGCGGAAACCGGCTGGAGCAACCAGGGCTTGACACCTGCCCGAGGCGGCGGTATGGTAAGAACCCCGATGGCGAGCCGACGTCCCCACAAGTCCCTGAAGGAACCGAAGGAACCGACCAGCGCGGAGGAAGCGCGCCGCACGAACACGCTGTTGGAAGAAATTCGCTCTTCTCTCTCGACCCTTGCTGACGGTGTCCACATGCTCCAACGTCGGCTTGATCCCATCGAAGGGAGCCTTCGGACAACCATGGAGGACGTTGAATTAATCAAGGCAATCGTGCGCCAGAACACCGATGAACTCGCGCGAGTGAAGGATGAAATAGCGACCCTGAAAGCCTTCGCCGTTGACCACACAAGAAAACTTGACGCAATTGAGCTCCAGTTCAAGCTGGTGCGAGACGACGTCAAGGGCTTCACACGAAGGCTTGAACTCGTCGAAACCAAGCTCGCCCCGTAAGTCGCGATCCGCTCCCCGAAGAACAGCGCCCCGCTCAACGCCAGCAGTCCCCACCCCAGCGGGCTGGCCAGCGTGCCATAGGTGGCGAAGTGGAACGTGAACGCCAGGATCGCCCCGCTGAGGCTGACCACCCCGCCGAGCATCTGCGCAAGCTTGAGCGCGAGTTTCCCGGTGTCATCATCGAGCCCTGCGCGCGAGGCCGGCCCGCCCTCCGCCGAGCCCCCGCGCGTCCCCCCGCCTGTCGCCCCCGTCGCGCCGGATGGAATAAGGACGATCATGTCGCCAGCCTGCAACCTGACTGAAGTGCTGCGACGTAACCGCCCGGTTACGTCTTCTTCACCGCCCTCCCGATGATGGATGAACACCCGCAGGGTTTCCCTGAGGGTCCCCATCTGAGTGAAGATTTGGGAGCGTAGTTGGGGATACGAACCCTTCGTGTGGTCGCTAGTGAGGTCATCGAGTGCTTCCACGACCGTCTGCCCCTCGCCAGCTCTGACGGGCTGCCCATCGGCGCGGGACTGCCACGCTGTTGGTATCACAATGGGGGTCTCTGACAACTCCTTCTCGCGTGTCATCACAAAGGCTTGAAGCCGCCTTAGCTGCCAGTCTCGACGCAGGTATGCCTGTTGGACCTCTTTGGACAATGAGTCCCAGCTTTGTGCATCGGTGGCAATTAAGAATCGTTGGCCAAATAGTTCCAACCCCGGTACATTATTGATACACGCAAAGTCTTCCTTGTCCTCTGCATCTGTCGGGGGATGCTGGATAGCCGCGTAGATGATCGCTTCAGTGATGGTGAGAATGGACTGGAGGCGGCTGGCGAGCTTCTCTGACGACATTGGCCACACGTCTTGTTTAAACGATTCTCTTGCAAGCTCGTTAGCCAGTCCAAGCACCGCTTGCACTTGGTCAGGGGTGAACCCTCGCGCCACCAACCAGCGCGCCATCCGCGGAACCTCTTGATCGTAGGTGTGTCGGATTTGTTGACCGTACTTGTCCAAATAGTCAGCGAGGAAGGGATACTGTCGCCTCCACGCGGTGGGCGGCGCGGTGGACGGTTCCTTGGGCTGGCCCGGGCCGGGTGGAAGGCCGGTCGCCATCGCCAAGAGGGTGCCGTTGGCAGGGTCGAGCTGGAACTCCTGGCCCAGGATGGAAATGACCGCGACGCCGGCGGCCATGCGAAAGGCCAACCGCAACTGTGCCGCAACTTCCGGATGCTGCGCCCGCCACTCGCTGATCATTGCTCGAAGCTGCTCGGCTCCCCGCACGGCGTACGCCTTGAGGGTGATGAAACGTTGCAGAATCGTCTGAAACTTTGAGGAGGGTTGCTCATCCTCCTGTTGATCAGACTTCGCTATTGCCGGGCCAGAGGGTTGCTTGGCGGGAAGGCCGCCGGATATGGACACATTGGAGGCCTGGCTGGGGTTCAACGCTTGGCTGTGCAACTGCTCGAACTTCTGAATGAGCTCCTCGATCGGCGGGATTTCGTTCTGGAGGCGGGATTGGTAGCGGGCTTCGTCCAGCGGGGCGGTGGAGGAGGGGGTGATGACGGCGTAGGCGATGGACTGTTCCTTGAAGCGCTGGGTCAGGCCGGCGGTATGGAAGCCGCCGGTGATAAGCACTGTGGCTCGTGAAGCGTATCTCGTGAAGCGTGAAGCGTTGGACGTGTGGCGAGGAGGCTGGTCGAGAAGCGTGAGGGTGTTGCGGAGGAAGGCGTCGTCGCGCTGGTGGGCGAGGGCGTAGAAGCGCTCCCATGTCGGCAAAGCTGCCATGAACTCGTGAAGCGTATCTCGTGAAGCGTGAAGCGCAAGCTGGTCAAGACCCAGCAAGATGGAGTCGGCGGTGAGATAAGGACGGCGCTGCTGATATGTGCGGAAATCGTCCGGAGAAAGTTTGGTATGGGCCAGGTTGTCGAGGAGTTGGACGTCTTCGAGCAGGCGCGCCAGAGTCCGTTGCTCGTCGGTGGCGAAGTGGCGCTGCTCAACTGCCTCCTGCAACCGATCCACTTCCTGGGTCAGCTTGCCGAGATGGATCTGCGCAGAGAGCGTCAGGTACTCGACGTACTGGCGCAGGGCGTGGTAGTTGGCCTGGGGGCCATTAAGCAACCCCTGGGCGGCGGTGAGGCGCAACAGCGATTCGTAATAGAGTCGGACCGGTTTGGTCCTGGCGGTGACGGCGTTCGCCAGCGCGTTGAGCTGATCCTGCTGGGTGAGCGTCAGCTTTGGCCAGAGAACTTTCAGAAGGCGGTCGCGATCCGATTCGACGAGCTTGGTGTTGAGCTGGGGATGAAGCTCGTAGGTCTGCACCATGGCGCGGAGATTCGGATAGTCGTTGAGCTCGATCTGCGCGCCTTGAGCTAACCGCGTCAATTCCGTCAAGTAGGGTTGGAAACTTTGGTCCTCTCCGCCCTCGTAGGCGTCGCGGAGCAAGAGGAGGTTGTGGAGCGAGCCGGGATAGCGCTGCGTCCTCAGTGCGCGGAGCTGCTCGCGAAGCGGCGTCAGGATGGAATCGGCCTGGGCCTGCCACTGGGCGCCCTGCCCGTACACCTTGAGATGTTCAAGATACGTCGCCTCATCTTCCACGCCCCACAGGGTGACCTTTCCGGGATTCGTGATGCCGTAGTACTCGGCGCCGGTGAACAACCCCTCCTGCATGAACAGCCGGGAAATCTTCTCGGTGCTGGGCGGGTCGGGGAAATCGGAATACAGGGCCGTGTCGCACAGGCCTGCCGCGCCTTCGAGGGCGACCAGTTCGACGCCGAACCGCTCGCGGAAATAGGCGATCAGCTCACTGAGATGCTGCTGGGCGTCGGGATGGGTGTGGAGGTCCTGCAGGTGGATGACGACCGCCGAGGGCTCGCGATCCTCCGGCTGCCACGTCTCGACGATGTGGCCCAGCGTCTCCGGAATGCTGAGAGACGCCAGATCCAGCTTGGCGAGGTCGAAGGACGGGCCGGCGGCGGTCTGCGGCGGGGCGGTCGTGACGGCCTCCGCCAATACAGCAGGAGCCGGGCCGGACGTCAGCGCCACGGCAAACGCCAAGGAGACGCAGAGGCCCCGCCTCCAACTCCCCAGGATGCGGCTGGACAGAATTACGGGTAGCTTTTGGGACATTACCTCAAGTATACCTGAGAGTTATAACAACCGAGAAGAACGCTAGGCGGGCTGAACCGCCCGAGAGGATGAAGACGGGGAAACTCGAAGCTCGGGTCGTATTGTACAGTCCATTGGGTAGAGGTACAGGGGGGTCAGACGGGCGGGGTCATCGGTCCGGCCTTGGCGAAGCCGCTCAAGGCCCAGGCGTCCCAGCGTCGCGGCCCGCGGCAGCCACAGGTCCGGGGCGGCGAAGCGGGCCCGGTCACCCAGCCGCTCCTTGAGGACGGCCTCGTAGAGCGCGATGCCGTCGCCGACGAAAAGCACGGATCCTTCGGGGTCAGACCCCTTCGGGGTCAGACCCCTCAGCAGTTCGGGGATCAGTTCGTCCACGGACAGGAGGTGGTAGTCGGACTGTTTCTTCAGCAGGCCGGCCTCGCCGCGATAGAGCGCGGCGTAGACTTTGCGCTGCTTGGCGTCCACGATGGGGCAGATGAGGTCCGGCGACAGGGCGGCGTTCGACGCCAGCACGTCCAGCGACGGCACGCCGACGAGAGGTTTCTTGAAGCGGAAGAGCAGCGCCTTCACGAACGCGATCCCGATCCGCAGGCCGGTGAATGAGCCGGGGCCGATGTCCACGGCGACTCCATCGAGCTGCTCCAGCGTGCTGTCGGATTCCTGCAGCACCCGCGTGAGGGCCTGAGGCAATTCCACGGCATGCACCCGCTCGGCCAGGACCTCGTAGGAGGCCAGCACCTTCGCCTCGTCGAGGACCGCGACCCCCAGTTGCGAGGAGGACGTCTCAATGGCTAACAGTTTCATGGGTCTTCTGGATCTCCGAGATGATCTGTGCTGCGCGCGCGCCGTGCGCCACCGCGCTGACGGTCCGCTGGTTGGTGGTCTTGTACGCGAACCGCAATTCCATATACTCCGGCGGCAGGCAGTCGGCGACGCGGTCCGCCCATTCGATGACGGTGATCCGCTTCGGTGAAAACAGCCATTCGAGGTCCAGCCACACGGCGGAACTCCCCTGCTCCAGCCGGTAGCCGTCGAGGTGGATCAACGGGGTTCTGCCGGCGTATTCGCGCATCAAGACGAACGTCGGGCTCTTGACCTGATCCGGCTCAATCCCCAAACCTCTCGCGAGGCCCTGAATGAAGGTGGTCTTGCCGCTGCCCAGTTCTCCGATGAGCCCGAGGACGTCGCCAGGCTGCAGGCGCCCTCCCAGCCGCTCGCCGAGCTGCCGGGTTTCTTCAGCCGACTGCGTCACACACTCAAAAGTGCCGGAAGCCTGTTGGGATGAGCGGCGTGATGCGGCCATGTGCGTCCATCAATTCTACACGAGCCCCGCGCCGGCTGACTACGCCGATTTCCGTCACCGGCACGCGCCCGATCGACGACGGCACTCGGCGGGCTGTCTGCGGAGACACCGCGAACACCAGCTCGAAATCCTCCCCATCCATCAGCGCGTGCCGCACGGTCTTGCCTGCCCGGGAGACCGGGATCGCGCGCGCCTCGATTTGGAACGCCACCCGGCTGGCCCGCGCCAGCTGCCAGAGGTCCGAGGCGAGCCCGTCGGACAGATCCATCATCGCATGGACCGGCAGGCGGCGCACCAGCCACTGCGCCTGCGTCAGCCGCGGCACGAACGTCGCATGCCGGCCGCTGGCCAGCGAGCCGCCCAGACAGCCGGTCACAAACACCCGGTCGCCCACCGCGGCACCGCTGCGCAGCACCAGATGCTCGGGCTTCACCCGGCCAAGAATCGCCACGTCCACCACCACCACCGGCGCGCGGACCGTATCCCCGCCGACCAGCGACATGCCGAACCGGCGCGCGCAGCGGGTCAAACCCTGGTAGAGCCCGTCCACGAACGCGACCGGCGTGGTCCGCGGCAGGCCCAGCGACACGACGGCGTGCGTCGGCAGGCCGCCCATCGCCGCGATATCGCTGACGTTGACCGCGAGCGCCTTCCAGCCGATCCACCGCGGCGGGGTCAGACCCCTCGAAAAAGTCGAAAAAGGGGTCAGACCCCTTTTGGTTGGCAGGCGGAAATGGACGCCTTCCACCAGCATATCGCTGGCGAAGAGCGTATGCTCGCGCCCCCCTCCTCGAAGAACCGCCGCGTCGTCCCCGATCCCGACGAGGACGGACGGCACGCCGGGAATCTGCCTGCGGAGGCGCGCAATCACCCCGACCTCCCCGAGCGCCGCGACGGTGGGCATCGCTAACCGAACAGCACGGCTTTCATCGTCAGCCCCACGCCGACCAGTAGCGTGTTGTGCAGCATGTGGACCGCGATGGGCGCGAGCAGCGAGCCGGTGCGCTCATACAGGTCCGCCAGCAGACAGCCGAGGATCAGGATGGGCAGGAAGCCCAGGAAGTTCGTGTGCATGGCGGAAAACAGCCCGCCGCTGATCAGCATCGCCACGAGGCGCGAGGTGTGCTTGCGCACCGCGACAAAGACCACGCCGCGGAAAAACAATTCTTCCACCAACGGCCCGACGACACAGGCCAGCGCGACGGTCGTCCACAGGACCACCCGCCGCTCATCGAGCAGCAGCAACTCGTGAATCGGCTCCAGCGGCGGCTGAATCCCCAGCTGCTGGCAGGTGCGGATGATCACCCACAAGAGCCCGAAGACCCAGGGAAAGATGGCGACATAGCCGATAAGCCCGGCGGCGATCGCGCCCCGGCGGGTGCGCGCCGAGAGCCCCAGCAGGGTGGACGGCTTCAGCGCTTTGGTGGAGGCGAACGCCCACACGATGAGCACCAGCAGCCCTTCCACCAGCAGCGTCGTGATGAGGCTGCGCAGGTGCGCGTCGGTCAACCCCGGCACGCCCCACGCCGTCAGGCTCACGTAGGCGAATGGCAGCAGCGCCGCGCCCAACCCGACGAGGAGCGCGATCCGCGCGGCCTCCCGGAGCGACCAGAACCGGCGCAATTTTGGCCGGTAGCGGAACAGCGTGACCAGCCGCCGCCTCCGGATCGCCCGAGCCGCCAGCACGAGGCCGGTGACGCCCAACGTCAGCACGAGCGCCGTCCACACGCTCAGCAGGAAGGCCAGATGGGGTTTGCGGCTCAGGACTTCCGACGCGCGCGCCATGTCGAAGTCGCGCGTCAAGAGTGCCTCCGCCTCGGGCGACGCCGTCGAGACCGACACGGTCACCTTCGGGCCGGTCAAGCCGTGCCAGACGGGCCAGGCATACAGCGCCAGCGCCATCCCGCCGAGCAGGAGGTACAGCCACGGCTGATCAAGCGGGGACGTCCGAATGCGACGGTGGGATCGCGGCCGTCGGCGTCCCCCCTTGGCGAGGGGACTCATCCGGCAGCCCCTGCCTCACTCTTCGGAAACAACACGCTTCTCGCGCCGAGCGGCTGACCGGATGAGATCCCGGGCCAGCGAGAGGCGTCCGCGAGCCGCCGGGGAGTGCCGCCCATGCCGAGCTGCTGCCAGATGGCGGCGGAGACCGAGGGCATGAACGGCTCCAGCGTGATGCTGACGATCCGGATCACCTCGGCCAATGACCGAAGTATGGTATTAAGACGCTCCTGCCCTGTTGTGTCTTTTGCATATAGCCACGGCGTCTGGTTCTCGATGTAACGATTCGCATGGGTTACCAGTTGGAAAATCGAGCCGAGTGCGTCAGCAAAGCTTAGATTGGACATTGATTCATCTAGACGACCACTCAACTGAAGAGCTTCTTCCTTCAGGTCGTCATCATCCGTGACTCGGCCTAACCGGTCATTTTCCGAGCCGAAATCCGGTATAACACCTTTGCGATAGCGCTCAATCATTGATAGCGCGCGGTTGACCAGATTGCCCAGGTCGTCCGCCAAGTCGGCATCCAGCCGGCCGAGGATCGCGTCCTCGGAAAACGCGCCGTCCTGCCCGAAGGGCACCTCGCGCAGGAGGAAGTAGCGGTAGACGTCGGCGGCGAAGGACTGGCCCTTGAGGAATTGCTGGACGATGGCATAGGGGTCCACGATGTTGCCCAGCGACTTCGACATCTTCTGCTCGCCGATCTTCCACCAGCCGTGGGCGAAGATCAGCCGCGGCATCCGCTCATCTGAGAGGCCCAGCGCATGGAGGATGATGGGCCAGTAGACCGCATGGTGGCGCAGGATGTCTTTGCCGATGAAGTGCACGTCAGCGGGCCAGAGGCCTTCGAACCGTTCGGCGTCCACGCCGTAGCCGGGGGCGCTGAGGTAGTTGAGGAGCGCGTCGAACCAGACATAGGTCACGTGCCGGTCGCTGAACGGCACCGGGATCCCCCAGCCCACCCGCCGGCGCGGGCGCGTGATGCAGAGATATTCCGGCAGGGGCTGTTCCAGCAGGCTGGCGATTTCGTTGTAGCGGGTCTGCGGCTGGATGAACGGGGGGTGCGCCTTGAGGAATCGGCGCAGCCAGTCCTGATGCCGGCGCAGCGGCAGGTACCAGCCCTCTTCCTTCACCGCTTCGAGGGGGCGCTGGCAGTTCGGGCAGGTCGGCGAGCCGCCTGTGGCGGCGAGCTCGTCTTTCGTCCAGAACGTCTCGCACGGCGTGCAGTACCAGCCGTCGTAGGTGGCATGGAAGAGTGCGTTCTCATCATGCAGGCGCGTGAGGCACGCCTGCACCACCGTGACGTGCCGCGGCTCGGTCGTCCGGATGAAATCGTCATGCGAAATCCCCAGCAGCGTCCAGAGCGCCTTGAATCGCTCCACCATCTCATCGACAAACATCTGCGGTGCCTTGCCAGCGGCTGTCGCGGCCTGCTCTATCTTCTGGCCATGCTCGTCGGTGCCGGTCAGAAAAAAGACCGCCTCGCCTTTGAGGCGCCGGTAGCGCGCCAGGCAGTCCGCGGCCACCTCGGTGTAGGAGTGGCCGATGTGCGGCGAGGCGTTGACGTAGTAGAGCGGCGTCGTCAGATAGAACGTCTTGGCCATCAGCGGGCCGGCTGGGTCAGCTCGAGCCACTGCTCGCGCAGGAGGCTGCCGACCAGGCGGGGGCTGACGAGCTGTTCGAGCGAGCCCCAGACCTCGATCAGCTGCAGGGCCGCGTCCACGCACCGATCGCGGCCCAACTCGCCCGCCTGCCGGCGGATGGACGAGGACGCATCGGCGTGCGCCAGCAGCGTGTCGTCTGATGCCGACGCCACGGCCACGTCCCGCAGCCACGCGATGGAGCCGGCCAGCCACTGCGCCTGCTCCTGTCGGTCATTGGGGATGGCCCACTCCAGCCAGCGGGCGGCCTGCTCAGCACCCAGATGCGCGGTCATCTGCTGATACGCCGGCCACTCTTCGGCCAGGCGGCGCGCGCGCGAGAGACTCCCCTGCGCCAGCCGGCTGATGGAAGGAGCCGCCTCAGCAGCGCAGAGCTGCTGGGACACCAGGAGGCGCTGAATCATCTCCGTCGACAACCGCTGGAACCGGATCGTCTGGCAGCGGGACACGATGGTGGGCAGGCAGTCGGACGGCTGAGAGGTCAGCAGGATGAACCGCGCAGACGCGGGCGGCTCCTCCAGCGATTTCAACAGACTGTTGGCCGCCTCCTCGGTGAGCCGGTCGGCGCCGTCGAGGATGACGACCTGCGCGCGCGCCATGAACGGGCGCAGGGCGATGCGCCCCAGGATGTGCCGGATCTCATCGATGCGGATGGTCTCAATCGCGCCCTGGGGGCTCACGAGGTGGACATCCGGGTGCATCCGGCGGAGGATCCGGCTGCAGCTCGCGCACCGGTCGCACGGCCCTGCCTGCGCCGAGGCTTCGGCAGGCAGGCCGTCGGACTGCTCGCAATTGAGCGCCTTGGCCAGCTCGAATGCGGCCAGCCGCTTGCCCACCCCCTCCGGCCCGGCAAAGAGGTACGCAGGGGCGACGCGCTCCTTCGACAGGTGCGTCCGAAGAATCCGCAACGCGAACGATTGTCCAAGAATCTCAGACCATGCCATATGATTTCTCCGTGGGGCGGGTGACGCGGAGCGGGGGCCCCCGCCGCCCGCCCGCAGGTCCGCCAACGATCGTTGGCGGACGAGGACGGACGGTGGGGTCGCGCAGCGGCAGGACCCGCCCCATGCGTAATCGCTTGAACACGATCTGCTGCACGTGCTGGGCGACGCGGGTCTTTGGCTGAGTGGCATCGATGACAATGATGCGGCGGGGCTCCCGGCGCGCCAGCGCGAGATACCCCCGGCGAAGCCGGCGGTGAAAGGCCTGCGCTTTGCGCTCCATCCGGTCCCGATGTCGCCCCACGCGGCGGAATCCCGCCTCCGTGGGCACGTCCAACAGCAGCGTCAAGTCCGGCATGAGCCCGCCGATCGCCCGGCGCCCCACCACCTGCAGCCACGCCACGTCGAGCTCTCCCCCATGCCCTTGATAGGCCATCGTGGAATCGTGGAATCGGTCGCAGACCACGATCCGTCCCTTCGCCAGCGCCGGCTTGATGAGCTCCTCGACAAGCTGCACGCGCCCCGCGATGAACAGGAGCGCTTCAGTCAGCGGCGTCATCCCACGGACATCCGCATGGAGCAGAACCCGGCGCAGCCGCCGTCCCAGCGCGGTCGAGCCCGGATCGCGGACGAACGTCACCCGGCGGCCCGCCCGACGCAGCGCCTGCACGAGCTGCCGCGCCTGGCTCGACTTCCCCGATCCCTCCGGCCCTTCAAGAGTAATGAAGAAACCACGCTTTTCAGACATCAGGGCAAAAGGGGTCAGACCCCTTTGGGAAGGGGTCTGACCCCTTTTTCACTTCCAGCGTGATGAAAAAACCTCGTCTCATCGTTTTCGGCGAACCAACGGACCTTGATTGGTGTCTTCAATCGCAAGGCCCTTTTGCATAAACATATTTCGGATAGCATCCGCACGCTGGAAATCCTTCCGTTTCCGTGCGGCTTCACGTTCATCAAGAAGATCCCGTTCCCCAGCTGTGAGTTCCGAGAGAGGTACCATAAATAGACCTAGAATCTTCCCAAGTTCATAGACCGCATCGGCAGCCAACTTCATTTTTTCAAGGAGAGCAATCCAGTTCCGCCACTGGTCTGATCCTTCTCCTGGGGGATGCTGTTCTTGACGTCGGAATTCCACTTCGCATTGATTTCCATAAGCGGTCAATTTATCAAGGACAGCGAGCGCCTGTGGCGTGTTGAGATCGTCCTCCATGGCTGCTTCAAACTCACTTCTCAAAGCAGCGATTTCCGTTGGCTCAGGCGCGTTAGGCCGTCCAAGACCTTGCGCCAACACGCGCATTTGCAAGCTATCAAGCGCGTCAAACCGCTGACGAGCAGCGTTGAGATTCTCCACTGTGTAGTTGACAGGGCTTCGATAATGTGCGCCTAGAAAGAACATTTTTAGGACATCTGTTTCCCCACCGCAGGCCTGCAAGGCATCCTCCACCGTCACGAAGTTGCCCAGGGACTTGGACATTTTCTCGCCGTTGACGGTGAGGAGGCCGTTGTGGATCCAGCACCTCGCGAAGGGCTTGCCGACCGCCTGGGCCTGGGCGATTTCATTTTCATGGTGCGGGAACACGAGGTCCACCCCGCCGCCGTGGATGTCGAACGTGTCGCCGAGATACTTCATGCTCATCGCGGAGCACTCGATGTGCCAGCCGGGACGTCCCTTGCCCCAGGGGCTGTCCCACGACGGCTCGCCGGGCTTGGCGGCTTTCCACAGCGCGAAGTCCAGCGGGTCCTGCTTGCCTGCCCCGCCTCCGGCGTCCGCATGGGCGGGGTGCTCGCCCCGTTCACTCGACCGCAGCTCATCGAGGGTTCGGTTCGAGAGTTTGCCGTAGCCGGGGAATTTGCGCACCGCAAAATACACGTCGCCGGCCGCCTCGTAGGCCGCGCCCTTGACGACCAGCTCCGACACCAGGTTGAGCATGGCGTCAAGGTGCCCGGTTGCTTTCGGCTCTTCGGTGGGCTGCCCGATGCCCAGGCGCTCCAGCGCCTCGTGGTAACTGTTCAGGTACCGCTCGGCCACCTGCTCACATGACTGCTTGGCCTCGTTCGCCTTCTGGATGATTTTGTCGTCCACATCGGTCACATTGCGCACGAACGTCACCTGATAC
>JACPTX010000015.1 GCA_016192545.1 Candidatus Omnitrophota bacterium
CATCGGGAACGCGAAAGGAGTTAAGGCGCCATGGTGGTGATTCGGTTTCAACGATTGGGGACGCTGAAGACGCCCTATCATCGGATCGTGGTGACGGACCGCCAGCGGGCGCAGTCCAGCCGGGTCCTGGAGGTCGTGGGCTACTACGACCCGTCCACCAATCCGCCGAAGTTCTCGGTGGATCAGTCGCGGGTCAGCCATTGGGTCGCCTCCGGCGCCCAGCTCTCCGAAGCCCTGCAGAAGGCGATCAAGCGGTTTGCGAAGCTGGCCGTCACAAAGGCGTGATGCGAGTTGACATCGTTACAATTTTTCCGGACGTGTTTGAGCCGGTGCTGAACAGCTCGATCCTCAAGCGGGCGCAGGAATCGGGGCGCATCGAGCTGTACCTGCACAACCTGCGGGACTACACGACGGACAAGCGCCGGACCGTGGATGACCGCCCGTACGGCGGCGGGCCGGGCATGGTGATGAAGCCGGAGCCGATCTTCAAGGTCGTTGAGCGCATTGAAGGCGAGGTCCACCCCGCCCTTTCAAGAAAGGGCGGGGCATCGAAGGGCCGCCGGGACGGGTGCAGCGTGGTGCTGATGTCCCCGGCCGGCCGCACGCTCACGCACGCGCTGGCGCAGGAGCTGTCAGGGCGCTCGCATCTCGTCATCCTGTGCGGCCATTATGAAGGCGTGGATGAGCGGGTCCGGCAGACGCTCGTGGACCGCGAGGTCTCCATCGGGGATTATGTGCTGACCGGCGGGGAGCTGCCGGCGATGGTGCTGGTGGACTGCGTGGCGCGGCTCATCCCCGGCGTCCTGGGGCATGCGGACGCGACGAAAGAAGAGTCCTTCACCGACGGCCTCTTGGAATACCCGCAGTATACCCGCCCCGTCGTGTTCCGCGGGATGGCGGTGCCTGACGCGCTGCGCTCCGGCGACCACGAGCAGGTGGCGACCTGGCGCAAGCTGCAGGCGGTGGCCAAGACGTTGACGCACCGGCCTGATCTGGTAGGACGGGTGACGCGGAGCGGGGGTGGCGCATCCTTCGCCGTCGCTCAGGATCCCTCGCGAAGGATCCCGAGCGCAAGCGAGGGAGCGGCAGGCCCCGCCCAGCGAATCAGGAGGATCTGATGACTCTGCAGGAAGAAATGGAACCGACGACACCGGAACTCCCTGCCGCGGGCGGCAATCCGTTGGAAGCCGCGGCCAGGGCGCAGCAGAAGTCGGACGTCCCGGACTTCGGGCCCGGGGATCAGGTCCGCGTCTGGTGCAAGATCATCGAGCAGGACCGTGTGCGCCTCTCGCCCTTCGAGGGGGTCGTCATCCGGCGCCGGGGTTCGGGCTTGACGGAGACGTTCACCGTCCGGCGCATGACGTTCGGCGAGGGCGTGGAGCGCGTGTTCCCGGCGCATGCGCCGGTGATCGACCACATCGAGGTCCTGCGGACCGGCAAAGTCCGCCGGGCGCGGCTCTATTTCCTTCGGACGAGAATCGGCAAAACCCGCATCGCCTCCACCGCGGAGGGAAGCGCTGGCAAGCCAACGGCTGAGGGACGCCTGCCTGCCGAGCCCGAACGTTCCGAAGCCCCGTCTCAGAACGCCGCCTGAAGCGCGGGCGCGCGCGTCCGGCTTCCGCCTCATCGCCGGCGTGGATGAGGCGGGCCGCGGCCCGTGGGCCGGCCCTGTCGTGGCGGCCGCCGTCATCCTCACCACCCGCCGGCCGCTTGCCGTCCGCATCGACGATTCCAAGCGGCTCTCGGGCCGCCAGCGCCTGGCGGCCTTCCCCGTGATTCTCCGGCACGCGCATGTCGGCATCGGCGTGGTGCCGGCTGACGCCGTGGATACCGTCAACATCCGCCAGGCCACCTTGCAGGCGATGCGGCAAGCCGTGGAGCGCCTGGGCATCGCGCCGGACGTCGTGCTGGTGGATGGGAACGACCCGCCGCCGCTGCCGGTTCCGTGCTGGCCCATCGTCGGAGGCGATCAGGTCAGTTACCCTATCGCCTGCGCCTCCATCATCGCCAAGGTGAGCCGGGATGCGCTCATGGTGTTCGCCCACCGGCTGTTTCCCGAATACGGCTTTGACCGGCACAAAGGCTACGGCACGGCCGAGCATCTGGCCCTCCTGCGCGCCCACGGCCCCTCGCCCATTCACCGGATGACCTTCGAGCCGGTCCAGCTCCTCCGCAACGCCTTCCCCGATTAAAGGGGTCATAAAGGGGTCAGACCCCGTCGGTCAAACCCGCAGTTCTTGAGGGGTCTGACCCCTTTAATCTAAGGGGTCTGACCCCATTCGTTGCAACTGTGAAAAAATTCACATATAATCAGTGCTCGTGAGTAGCGGTGTGCGTTGAAGATCCCGGTGGAACAATTTCTCGCTCGGACAGCGGCCAAAGGCTCCTGGTACGGAGGAGGCAGCGCTGCGGCGTTGGGGTGCGCGGTGTCCGCCGCCCTCCTGGAGAAGCTCGCCAGCCGCGCCGCATCCATTCGCCGCGCCCGGCGCATCCGAACCAGGTGCCTCCGGTTGATTGACGATGACGCGGCCACCTTTGCCCGCGTCATCCGCGCCTCGCGGCGGAGCCGGGCGGCATGGGCGCGCGCGCTCAAATCCGCCATCGGCGTGCCGGCCGAAGTGCTCCGGCATGCCGCCGCGCTGCTTCGCCTGAGCCGCGCGCTGCGGCGGGAGATCCACCCGCGCTACCGCGTCGACCTGGACTGCGCCGTGCTTCTCGCGCGCGCCTCGGGGCAGGCGGCCCGCGCGCTCGTGGCGACGAACCTCGCGTGGCTGGGCGATCCGGCCTACGCGCGGCGCATCCGCCGTCAACTCGCGCGACTCGCGTGACACGCACCACCCTGTCGACCGCATCCATGGGCACCATCCTTGACGGCAAAGCGATTGCCGCGCGGCTCCACGACGCGCTCACGCGCGAGGTGGCGGCGTTGCGCGGCTGTCCGAGGCTCGCGATCCTGTGGTTTGAGACCCCCAGCTCGGCGTTGTATCGGAAAGCCCAGTGCCGGCAGGCCGCCTCGTTGGGCATCGCGATCACGGATGCCTCATTCCCGACGGATGTGGAGCCTGACGCGGTGGAGGCGCGCATCCTGGAGTGGAACCGCGACCCGAAGATTCATGGGATGTTCGTCCATCAGCCCATGCCGGCTCAGATCAATCCCCAGCGCATCTCCGCGTTGATCGATCCGGCCAAGGACATCGAGGGCATCCATCCGCAGAACTCCGCGCGGCGGTTCTTCGCGAAGGCGCGCATCGGCTCCTGCACCGCGCTGGCCGTGATGGAGCTCATCGAAGCGACCGGGATGCCGCTTGAGGGCAAGGATGCGGTGGTGGTCGGGCACAGCGAGATCGTCGGCCGGCCGGTCAGCATGCTGCTGCTGGACAAGCTGGCGACGACGACCATCTGCCATATCGCGACGACACATCTTGAGCAGCATGTCCACCGGGCGGATGTGCTGGTGGTGGCGGTGGGCAAGCCGCAACTCATCAAAGGGGCGTGGATCAAGCCGGGCGCCATCGTCATTGACGTGGGGATCAACGTGGTCGGCGGACGCGTGGTCGGCGACGTCGAATTTGAAGCAGCCAGGCAGCGCGCCGCGTTCATCTCGCCGGTCCCCGGCGGGGTGGGGCCGGTGACCGTCATGATGGTCATGAAGAACACCGTCGAGGCCTACAAGCTGCAACAGCAGGGTGGGGCGGCCGCATGAGCTTGCCGGAATCCGAGCGGTTCGAATCCAAGCTGGGCAAGAAGCCGTTCCTCGTCACGATGGAGGTCAATCCGCCGAAGGGCACCGACCTGTCGGAGATCCTGAAGGCGGTCGAGGGCGTGCGCGGGCTGGTGGACGCGGTCAACGTGACGGACGGCTCAGGCGCCATCATGCGCGCCTGTCCGCTGGCGGTCGCGAAGGCGATTCTTGACGCCGGGATTGATCCGATTTTCCAGATGACCTGCCGGGACCGCAACCGCCTGGCCCTGCAGGCCGACCTGCTGGGCGCCGCGATCCTGGGCATCCGCAACGTGCTCCTGCTGACCGGCGATGACCCGAAAGCCGGCGACCATCCGGAGGCCAAGCCCGTGTTCGACATCACCTCCGCCGCGCTCATGCAGGTGGCCAGAGGGCTGGCGCAGGGCGCGGACATGGCCGGCAAGACGCTCACCGGCAGCCCGAGGTTCTGCATCGGCGCCGCGGCCGACCCCGGCGCGAAGGATCTCGAGGCCGAGCTGCAGAAATGCAAGGCGAAGATTGCTGGCGGGACCGCGTTCTTCCAGACGCAGGCGGTGTTCGACGCGGAGGGCTTCGGCCGGTTCATGGCGAAGGCCCGTGTCGCCCCTGCGGGGCTCCACAAACCGGTGCTGGCCGGCGTCCTCCTCGTGAAATCCGCGAAGATGGCGCGCTACATGAACGAGCATGTGTGGGGCATCCGAGTCCCCGACGGCCTCATCGCGCGCTTCGAGCAGGCCGCGGACAAGCGGGCCGAGTGCGTCGCGGTGACGGTCGAGCTGATCCGCGCGGTCCGCGGGGCCGGGGCTGACGGCGTGCACCTGTACGCGCTGGGCTGGGAAGACCTGGTGCCGGAGATTCTGAAGGGGGCGGGATGAACCGGACCGCGCTGCATCCCGAGCACCTGAAGCTCGGCGCGAAGATGACGGACTTCAACGGCTGGGACATGCCGTTGTACTACACGAGCATTCTCGAGGAGCACGCGGCCGTGCGCAGGACCGCGGGCCTGTTTGACATCTCGCACATGGGCCAGGTGTGGGTGAGCGGGGCCTCCGCGATGCAGAGCGTGAACGAGCTGGTGGTCAGCGACGTGGCCCAGGTCGGCGAGGGGCGCGCCTGCTACACGATGCTGACCAACGAGCGCGGCGGGATTCTGGATGACATCATCGTCTACCGCGTCGGCGCGCAGGAGTGGCTGGTCATCGTCAACTGCGCCAACCGCGCCAAGGACCTCGAGTGGCTGACGCGGCACCGCCGCCCCGGCACCGAGGTGCGCGACCTCAGCCAGGGCCGGGCGATCCTGGCGATTCAAGGGCCGAAGTCCGCCGAGGCGCTGGAGCGCGCGCTGGAGCTCAAGCTCAGCGGGATGGGGCGGTTTGACGTCATCCCGGCCGCCCCGCTCGGCCGGCAGGCGTGGGTTGCGCGGACCGGCTACACCGGCAGCGACGGCTTCGAGCTGTTTCTGCCGGATGCCCAGGCGGTGCGCGCATGGCAGCGGCTCATCGAGCAGCGGCAGGCCCCGTTAGAGAGGACGACTTCTCTAACGGGGCAGGCCTCCGGCGTGATGCCGGTGGGGCTGGGCGCGCGCGACACCCTGCGCCTGGAGGCCGGGCTGCGGCTCTACGGCACGGATATGGATGAGGCGACGACGCCGTTGGAAGCCGACCTTGGCTGGACCGTCGCGCTGCACAAGGCGTCGTTTCTCGGCAAGGAGGCCCTCGTGAGACAACACGCCGCGGGGGTCTCGCGTCGTCTCGCGGGATTTGAGATGAGCCAGGGGCCGGTCCCTCGGCACGGCTGCGCGCTGTGGGCAGGCACCCCCGCCGCTGGCGGGACAAGCCGGCAGGTCGGGCAGGTCACCAGCGGCACCTTCAGCCCGGTCCTCGGCAAGCCGATCGGCATGGGCTATGTGGAGGCGGCGCTGGCCAAGCCCGGCACCGCGCTGGAGGTGGACATCCGGCTCAAGCGCCATCCGGCCACGGTGGTGAAGATGCCCTTTTGGAGGAAAACGAATGGAGATCCCTCAGGCGTTACGCTACACCAAGTCGCATGAGTGGGCCAAGCAGGACGGCGGGGAGATCGTCGTCGGCATCACGGCCCACGCGCAGGAGGAGCTGCGCGACGTGGTCTACGTCGAGCTGCCGCCGGTGGGGAAGGCGGTCACGCAGGGCGAGCCGGCCGCGGTGGTGGAATCGGTGAAGGCCGCATTCGACATCTACGCGCCGGTCTCAGGCACGGTGACGAAGGTCAATGAGGCCATTCCGAAGTCGCCCCAGCTCGTCAACCAGGACTGCTACGGGCAGGGGTGGTTCTTTGTACTCAAGCCTGGTCAGCCGGCTGAATGGAACGCCCTGATGACGGCTGACGCGTACGCCACGCTCATTCAAACCCACTCATCGGGGTCAGGCACCTAACCACTGTCGAGAGGCAGGTCGGTGCCAGACCCCATCTAGAGGACATGGATTACATCCCCAATACGGACGAGCAGTTCACCGCGATGCTGCAGACCATCGGCGCCGGGTCGTTTGAGGATCTGCTGGCTGACATCCCGCCCGAGCTGCGCTGCCGCAGCTTCGACCTGCCGGCCGGGCTCTCGGAATACGAGGTGTTGGGCCTGTTCGAGTCGCTGGCCGGCCCCAACCGCTCCCTGCGCGAGGTCACCTCGTTCCTGGGCTTCGGCGCGTATCAGCACCTCATCCCGACCGTCGTGGACGCCCTTGCCTCCCGCGGCGAGTGGCTGACGCCCTACACGCCGTATCAGGCCGAGGCCAGCCAAGGCACGCTGCAGATGATCTACGAGTTCCAGACGCTCATCTGCGAGCTGATGCAGATGGAGGTCGCCAACGCCTCGATGTACGACGGCGCCTCAAGCTTCGCGGAGGCCGCGGTCCTGGCGCTGCGCACTCGCCCCGCCACCGGCGGGGCAGGCGGCCGCAACCGCTTGCTGATCTCCGAGGCCGTGCACCCGCATTACCGCCAGGCCGCCTCCACGTATCTGAGCGGGTTTCCCTGCGCGATTCAGCAGATCCCGCAGACCAACGGCGTGACGGACCTGGAGGCGCTGGCGGCCGCGCTCAAGGAGGACGTGGCGGCGGTGCTGATGCAGCAGCCGAACGTCTTCGGGTGCCTGGAGCCGATGGAGCAGGCCGGGGAGCTCGCCCATCGGGCCGGCGCGCTGTTTGTGGCCAACGCGTATCCCATCAGCCTCGGGGTGCTGAAGCCGCCCGGCGCGTACGGCGCGGATGTGGCCGTCGGGGAGGGGCGGTGCCTGGGCAGTCCGCTGGCCTACGGCGGGCCGGGCCTGGGGGTGTTTGCGGCGACGCAGGCCCTGCTGCGCCGGATGCCGGGGCGCCTCGCCGGCTGCACCGTGGACCAGGCCGGCCGGCGGGGCTTCACGCTGACGCTGCAAACCCGCGAACAGCACATCCGGCGGGAAAAAGCCACCTCGAACATCTGCACCAATGCGGGGCTGCTCTGCCTGCGCGCGACCCTGTTCCTGAGCCTGCTGGGCCCGCAGGGACTGAAGGAATTGGCAGGCATGAGTCTGCAGAACGCGCATGCGCTGTTCGAGCGGCTGCGGCAGCTTCCGTTCGTGCAGCCGGTGTTCGACCAGCCGTTCTTCAACGAATTCGTCGTGCGCTACACGGACGGGCGCACGGCGGAGGCGGTGAATACGCGGCTGCTGAAAGCCGGGTTCTTCGGCGGGTTGCCGCTGGCCCCGTGGTATCCGGAGCTGGGAGAGGCCGCGCTGTGGTGCGTGACTGAAACGATCGGTCAGGAACAGATGAACCGCGTGATGGAAACTCTCGAACGGGTCTAGATGGCGCTGAAGCCGGAACCGCTGATTTTTGAGCGCTCAGTCCCCGGACGGCGGGCGTACCGCCTGCCCGCCCCGACGGCCGCCGGGGAGACCCTGCTGCCCGAGGAGCACCGGCGGCAGGACGCCCCGCCGCTGCCGGAGGTCGCGGAGCTGGACGTGGTCCGCCACTTCACGCGCCTGTCGCAGCTCAACTTTTCGGTGGACACCCAGTTCTATCCGCTGGGTTCCTGCACGATGAAGTACAACCCGAAGCTCAACGAGCGCATCGCGTCGTGGTCGCGGTTCGCGCAGATGCATCCGATGCAGCCGGCACCCACGGTCCAGGGATTCCTGCGCCTGCTCGACGAGTTGGAACAGGCGCTGTGCCGGATCACCGGCATGGCGGCGTTCACGCTGCAGCCGGCCGCCGGCGCGCAAGGGGAGCTGACCGGCCTGAAAATCATCCGGGCGCATCACCGGCTCAAGCGGAAGCCCCGCTCGACGATCCTGATTCCAGATTCGGCGCACGGGACGAACCCGGCGTCGGCCGCGCTCTCCGGGTTTCGCGTCGTGGAGCTGACATCGGGCGCCAACGGGCGCCTCGACCTCGAGGAGCTGAGGGCCAAGCTCTCCGACGACGTCGCCGCCGTCATGCTGACGAACCCGAACACGCTGGGGCTGTTTGAGCGCGACATCGCCGCCATCGCGCAGCTCGTCCACTCGCGCGGCGCGCTGGTGTACATGGACGGGGCGAACATGAACGCCCTGCTGGGGATCGTGCGGCCCGGCGACATGGGCGTGGATCTCCTGCAGCTCAACCTCCACAAGACGTTCTCAACGCCGCACGGCGGCGGGGGGCCCGGCGCCGGGCCCGTCGGCGTGACCAAGGCGCTGGAGGATTTCCTGCCGGTTCCGCGCGTGCGCAAGGCGGGGACGCGATTCCGGTGGGAGGAGCGCTCGACGCGTTCGATCGGGCGGGTGCACGGCTTCTACGGCAACACCGGGGTGCTCGTGCGCGCGTACGTCTATATCCGCACGCTGGGGCGGGAGGGGCTGCAGCGGGTGAGCCGGGCCGCGCTCATCAACGCCAACTACCTGAAGGCGCGGCTGTCGAAGACGTTTCCCGTGCCGTTCGACCAGCACTGCCTCCATGAGTTCGTGGCCTCGCTGAAACCGCTGAAGGCCTCGGGGGTCACGGCGTGGGACGTCGCCAAGCGGCTGCTGGATTACGGCTTCTACGCCCCGACGGTCTATTTCCCGCTCGTGGTGGACGAGGCGTTCATGATCGAGCCGACCGAGACCGAATCGAAGGAGACGCTCGACGCGTTCGCCGACGCGCTCCTGCGCATTGCGGACGAAGCCCGCACCCGTCCGGAGCTGGTCACGCATGCGCCGCAGCAGATGCCGGTGGCTCGGTTGGATGAGGTCAAGGCGGCGCGGGAGCCTGATCTGCGATGGACGCCGGCCGGCGCGCCGGATCCGCATCCTCTGGTGACGGCGCCATGACCCAGAATTCCGGAGGCGTTCTCACTGCGTGCCGCCCAGCGAAGCTGGACGGCACGATTGAGGACGTCTCCGGACGGTTCCTGCCGGCGTGGGAAGTCCTCATTGCGGATGAGCCGACCGCCTCGGCGCAGATGAGGCTCGATGAGGCGCTGGCCCGGCGCGGACGGCCGACGTTCCGGCTCTTCCGCTGGGCGCAGCCGGCGGTGTCGTTGGGGTTCCGGCAGGCGTCCCCGGCATGGGTCAACCCGTACCGGCTGGCCGGGTGCGGCGTCGAGGTGATCGAGCGTCCGACCGGCGGAGGCCTCGCCGTGCACGGCAGCGACCTGTCGTGCTCCGTGGTCGTGCCGCATGACCCGGGGCATTCGCTGCGCGACGTCATGCGGCTGGTCTGCGGGAGCCTGACGCAGGGGCTTCGGACGTTCGGCGTGGACGCGCAATGGCAGGAGGACGGCGAGGCGCAGGCTCGCATCGAGTATTGCCTGACCGAATCCAGTCCGTACGCCGTCATGGCGGGCGGCCGGAAATGGGGCGGGCTGGCGATCCGGCGGTATCCCTCGAGCTGGCTGATCCAGGGCTCGATGCTGCTGCGCCCGCTACCGGAGGTGTTTGACGCCGTGATGCCGCCCGACGTGCTGGAGGCGTTCCGGACGCGCGCCGTGTCGCTGGAAGCGCTCGTCGGCCGGTCGGTTGCGGACGAGGAGCTCATTGAGGAGCTGACGCGTGCCTGGCATGCAGTGTGATACGTGTAAGAAGGACGTGCCGGTCGTCATGCGGGTCGTGGTGGCGAAGGATTACAACCGCATGCTGGCCCGCCCGTTGTACAATTGCCCGTCCTGTTTTGAGCAGAAAGAGCAGACGAAACGCCGCGCCAAGAAGCAGGAGGAAGGGAAGGGATGATCACGACGGTCGTGGGGAATTTCCCGAAGGTCGCCGAGCCGAAGTACGGCACGGCGGTGATCGGGGCGATCAACAGCTGGCAGAAGCAGGAGCTGTCCGACGACGGCCTTGAGCACGTCTTCCAGGACGTCACGCGGGCCGTCATCAAGGAGCAGGAGGAGGCGGGCGTCGACCTGCTGACCGACGGCCAGATCCGCTGGGAGGACCTCGTGACCCCGCTCGCCCGCAAGGTCGAGGGATTCGAGATCAACGGGCTGGAGCGCTTCTTCGACAACAACGTCTATTACCGCCGGCCGATCCTGCGCAGGACGCCGGTGCGCAGGCGGCCGATCTTCCTCGGCGACTACCTGTTCGCCAAGAGCTGCACCACGAAGCCGATCAAGGTGGTGCTGCCGGGCCCCTACACGGTCGTGAGGCTCAGCGAGGACCGCTACTACAAGAACGTCCAGCCCTTCCTGCGCAGCATCGCGGAGATTCTCAACGAGGAGGCGCGGGCCCTCGCCCAGGCGGGCGCGATGGTCATTCAGTTCGACGAGCCGGCGCTGGGGTTCGGCAGGCCGCCCCTGAAGCAGGTGGTCGAGGCGATCAACATCGCGACCCAGGGGGTGAAGGCGAAGACCGCGCTCTACACCTACTTCGGCTCGCTCAACGGCGCCTTCGGCGCGCTGCAGGGCTGCCGCGTGGATCTCCTCGGCGTCGACGTCGTGTCCGACCCGAAGGCGATCGGCGCGATCAAGAAGCAGAAGCGGTGGACCAAGGAATTGGCGCTGGGGTGCCTGGACGCGCGCAACACGAAGCTGGAATCGGTGACCGAGCTCCACGCGCTCTTCGACGTCGTCAAGAAGCTGGTGCCGGAGGACCGGCTCTACGTGAATCCCAACTGCGGACTGGAGTTTCTGCCGTACGAGCCGGCCAGGCAGAAGCTGAACCGGCTCGTGGAAGCCGTACGGAGGTATAAGAGCTCATGCTGCTGACGACATCAGTCGGATCGCTTCCGAAGCCGGACTATCTGGCCAAGGCGCGCACGCAGGCCCGCAAGGGCGGGCTGGACCCCAAGGCGCTCCGGAAGCTGGAGGAGCAGGCCACGCGCGAGTGGATCGCGTTCCAGGACGAGCTGGGCGTGGACATCCTGGTGGACGGCGAGCAGTACCGCGGCGACATGGTGGTGTACTTCGCCGAGCAGCTGCCGGGCTTCAAGTCGAGCAGCCTCGTGCGCTCCTACGGCAACCGCTACTACCGCAAGCCCATCATCGTGGATGAGGTGCGGCGCCCCAAGCCGATGACGGTGGGGTGGTGGACGTTCGCCCAGTCGCTCACGGCTCGTCCGGTGAAAGGGATGCTGACCGGTCCCTACACGATCATGGACTGGTCGTTCAATGAGCACTACCCCTCGCGGCGCGCCACCGCCCTGGCCCTGGCGCGGGTCATCCACGACGAGGCCAAGGACCTGGAGCGGGCCGGGGCCCAGTACATCCAGATCGACGAGCCGGCGATCTCGACGCGGCTCGACGAGATCGACCTGGCGATCGAGACGCTGGGCATCGTGACCAAGGGCCTGCGCGCGAAGACCATCACGCACATCTGCTACGGCAACTTCGAGGCGCTGGCGCCGAAGCTGATGAAGCTGCCGGTGGACCAGATCGACCTGGAGTTCGCCAACCGCAAGTTCGAGCTCCTCGAGGACTTCAGGAAGATGAAGCGGTTCACGAAAGAGGTGGGGCTGGGCCTCGTGGACGTCCACAGCCACCGCATCGAGAGCGTGGAGGAGGTGGCCGGCAACCTGAAGAAATCGCTGAAGGTGTTCAGTCCCGAGCAGATCTATCCGGACCCGGACTGCGGCCTGAAGACCCGCTCGGTGGAGGAGGCGAAAGAGAAGCTCCGGGTCATCGTCGAGGCCGTCCGCGCGGTCCGCGAGGAGCTGTGCTCGCCCCGCCCCTCGGTGGCGGGGCAAGCCGCCCGCTGAACTGATGGCATCCCGCGTCACCATTCCAGGGCTGGCACGGATGAAGTCGGAGGGGCGGCGCATCGCCATGCTGACCGCGTATGACTACCCCATGGCGTGCCTGCTGGACGAGTCCGGGGTGGAGATCATCCTCGTCGGGGATTCGCTGGGGATGGTGGTGCTCGGCTATGACACGACCGCGCAGGTCACGATGGAGGAGATGCTCCATCATGCCAAGGCGGTCCGCCGCGGCGTCACGCGCGCGCTCCTGGTCGGCGACATGCCGTTCCTGTCGTTCCACGGCTCGACCGCGGAGGCGGTGAAGAACGCGGGGCGCTTCATCCAGGAAGCCGGCTGCGACGCGGTCAAGATCGAGTGGAAGTCGGGCATTGAGGATGTGGTGCATGCCATCGTCGCGGCCGGCATCCCGGTGATGGGCCATGTGGGCCTGACGCCGCAAACTGCGCACCTGGAAGGCGGGTTTCGGTTGCGCGGCAAGGACGCGGCCTCGGCGGTGCGCATCATCGCGCAGGCCGTCGCCCTGCAGGAAGTCGGCTGCTTCGCCGTCGTCCTGGAGTGCATCCCGGACGTGGTGGCCCAGGAGATCACGCGCCGCCTGGCCATCCCGGCGATCGGCATCGGCGCCGGCCCGTCCTGCGACGGGCAGGTGCTGGTCGTTTCGGATCTGCTCGGCATCTTCGAGCGGTTCAAGCCGAAATTCGCCAAGCGGTACGCGGATTTCGCGGGTCTGGCCCGTCAGGCGGTCGCCTCGTATGTCCAAGAGGTGCGCTCCGGCGTGTTTCCGGGGAATGAGCAGACCTTCACGATGGACCCTGCAGAGTTCGCCAAGCTGAAGGCGGAGTTCGGGTCGGCGGCATGAGCCGGGAGGCCTACTACCCGTTGTTTGCGGACCTCCGGGGACGGCGGTGTCTCGTCGTCGGCGGAGGGCCGGTCGCGCAGCGGAAGGTCACGACGCTGTTGTCCTACGGCGCGCAGGTGACGGTCGTCAGCCCTGACGTGACCGGCCGGCTGGCGGCCTCTGCCCGCCGGGGAACCATCCGCCATGTCGCCAGGCGGTTTCGCCCCCCGGACCTGAACGGTGCGTGGCTCGCGTTCGCCGCGACGGATGACGAACGGATCAATGAGGCGGTGTCTCGCCACGCGACGGCCCGGAGGATCTTCACCAACGTCGTGGACCAGAAGCCCTTGTGCTCCTTCATCGCGCCGGCCATCGCGCGGCGGGGCGGTCTGGTGCTCGCGGTCAGCACCGGCGGGGGGAGCCCGGCGCTGGCCAAGCAGCTCCGCAGCGACCTGGCGCGGACGCTCGGCACGGACTACGCCAGGATGCTGCGGCTCCTGAAATCCCTGCGGGCCTCGGCCAAGCAGCGGCTGCCCGCCTACCAGGACCGCAAACGGTATTTCGACCGTCTGGTCGCCGGACGCGTCTTCGACCTCATCCGCCGGGGCCGGACCGCTTCAGCGCGCCGGGAAGCGCTGGCGCTGCTGGCCCGCGCCGCGGGGAACGGCGCATAAATTCCATGGTCATTGCGCACACGGTTTGCGCGCTCTTGAGTTACGTCGCGTTCCTGGTCGCCTTCCTGTCCGGCGCGCTCTTTCTGGTGCAAGAGCGCCAGGTGAAGCGGAAGCGCATGGGCTGGCTGTTCCGCCGTCTGCCGGCGCTGGGGACGCTGGACCGGCTGAATCTGCTGGCGATCGGGGCGGGGTTCGGGTTGCTGAGCCTGGGGATGGCGTTCGGCTTGTGGGGCTCGCGGATGCTGCTGGGGAGCCGGTGGCCGTGGGATCCGAAGGTGCTGCTGACCGCCGTCCTGTGGGTCGCCTATCTGACGTTGTGGATGATCCGGATTCGCTCGACGCTGCGGGGCCGGAAGATCGCGCTGCTGTCGATCCTGGGGTTCTCGCTCGTGCTGTTCACGTTCCTGGGGGTCAACCGGTGGCTGCCGACCTGGCACGCCTACCTCTAGAGCAGATGCGCATCCTCTTGGTCGGCGTGAATCATCGGTCCTGCCCGATTGAAGTCCGGGAGCGGCTGGCGTTCCGGACCGAGCAGCTGCCCGAGGCCTACGCCGCGCTGCGCCGGGACGCGGGGCTGGCCGAATCGCTGATTCTCTCCACCTGCAACCGCGTGGAGATCTACGCGGGGGTGCCGCGCCTCGACGGCACGCACGAGCGGCTCTCCGCGTTCCTCAGCGCGCACGGCGGGTTCCAGGATGCAGAGCTGCGCTCGCACCTCTATGCCTGCGCGGACCCGCAGAGCGTCGAGCATCTGTTTGCGGTCGCCAGCGGCCTGGACTCGATGGTGCTCGGCGAGACCGAGATCCTCCATCAGGTCAAGCACGCGTACGAGCAGGCGCGATCCCACGGCACGGCGGGCAAGGCGCTCAACGTGCTGTTTCAGAAAGCGCTCAACGCGGCCAAGACGGTCCAGACCAAGACGGTGTTGGGCCGCGGCTGCGTGTCGGTGGGGACCGTCGCGCTGGAGTTCGCCCAGAAGATTTTCGGCGACCTGCGGCCGCACACCGTCGCGCTCCTGGGCGCCGGCAAAATCGGGGAGGTGACGCTGAAGCGCCTGAGCGCGCGGGGCGTGTCGAACATCCGCGTCCTCAACCGCTCGCCGGAGCGGGCGCAGCGGCTGGCCTCCTCGTACGGCGGCACGGCGTACGGCCTGGGCGCGCTGGAGGCGCAGCTGCTGGAGGCGGATATCCTGATCACCTCCGCCTCCGCCCCCGGGTATCTCCTCACGCGCGCGCAGGCGGCCGCGGCGATGCCGCAGCGGCGGCATCGGCCGTTGTGCCTGATCGACCTCGGGGTGCCGCGCAACATCGAGCCCGCGGCCGGGACGCTGGAGAACGTCTACCTCTTTGACATCGACGACCTGCAGGGGCTGGTGGCGCATCACGCATCCCTGCGGCAGCAGGCCGTCCAGGACTCACAGGTCATCATCCAACAGAAGGTCCGCCACTTCTTGGCGTGGTGGGACGCGGAGGGGGCGGCGTGCGGCAGCGGATCATCATCGGCACTCGCGGCAGCTCCTTGAGCCTGTGCCAGACCCGGATGGTGCAGGCCCGATTGGAGGAGCGCCATCCGGACCGCCAGTTCGCCATCAAGACGATCAAGGCGGCCGCGGACCGCAATCCCGAGGTGCCGCTGGTGGCGCTGGGCGGCGAAGGCGTGTTCGTGAAAGAATTGGAAGCCGCGCTGCTGGCCGGCGAAGTTGACCTGGCGGTCCACAGCATGAAGGATCTGCCGCTGCAGATTCCTGGGCAGTTGGCGGTCGCCGCGGTGACCGAGCGCGAGGATGCGCATGACGCGCTGATTAGCCGTTCCGGTCAGCCACTGGAGGATTTGCCGGCGGGCTCGCGGATCGGCACGTCGAGCCTGCGCCGCCGCAGCCAGCTCCTCCATCAGCGCCGCGACGTGGAGCTGCTGGACATCCGCGGCAATGTGGACACGCGCCTGCGCAAATTGGCGGAAGGCCGGTACGACGCGGTTGTGCTGGCGGCGGCCGGCTTGATCCGCCTGGGGCTCGAGGAGCGCATCACGCAGTACCTGCCGATGGAGTGGATGCTGCCGGAGCCCGGGCAGGGGGCGCTCGGGATCGAGGCGCGCGCCGATGATGGCGAGGTGCTCGAGATGCTTCGCGGGCTGGATGACGAGGCCTCGCGCCGCTCCGTGGAGGCCGAGCGCGCGTTCTTAGGCGCGCTCGGAGGCGGTTGTCATGTGCCGATCGCGGCCTACGCGCAGGTCTCCGGCGGAACGATGACGTTGGACGGCGCAGTGTGCGCCCCCGACGGCTCCCGCCGCCTCCGGGACCGCCTCGCCGGCCCTGCGGATGCGCCCGAGCGGCTTGGCAGTGAGTTAGCGCAACGCTTGAGTGCACGAGGTGCAAAAGAAATTTTGGAAACAACTGCGACGCGCCTGTAGCTCAGTTGGATAGAGCGCTAGCCTCCGGAGCTAGAGGTCGTGGGTTCGAGCCCCTCCAGGCGCGCCATTCACAATAGTGACGAGTGACTAGTGATCAGTGATGAGTGAAAAGAAAAAGGGCATGGTCTACCTCGTGGGAGCGGGGCCGGGTGATCCGGGGCTGATCACCGTCAAAGGCCTTGAGGTCCTGCAGCGGGCCGGTGTCGTGGTCTATGACCACCTGGTCTCGCCGCGCCTCTTGGACCATGTCCCAGCCGGTGTGCGGCTCATCTACGTCGGCAAGGAGCCCGACGCGGCGGTGCCAGGCACCAAAGGTGCCAGGCACCGGCAGCAGGCGCAGATCAACGCCCTGCTCATCCGCGCGGCCCGTGCCGGCAAGGTGGTTGTGCGGCTCAAGGGCGGCGACCCGGTGCTGTTCGGGCGCGGCGGCGAGGAAGCGCTGGCGCTGGCGAAAGCCCGCATCCCGTTTGAGATCGTGCCGGGAGTGACCAGTGCGATTGCGGTGCCGGCGTATGCCGGCATTCCGGTGACGCACCGCAAGCTGGCGTCGTCAATCGCCATGCTGACCGGACATGAAGATCCCTCGAAGCCGGAGAGCGCCATCCGCTGGGACCGCCTCGCGACGGCCGCTGACACGCTGGTGTGCCTGATGGGCGTCAGCCGCCTCGCGAAAACCGTCGAGCAGTTGCGCCGTCACGGCCGTTCCGCCTCGACCCCGTGCGCAGTCATCGAATGGGGCACGCTGCCCACCCAGCGAACCGTCGTCGGCACATTGGGGACGATCGTGGCGCGATGCGAACGCGCCGGCCTGCGTCCGCCGGCGATTGTCGTCGTGGGCGACGTGGTGCGGCTGCGGCGCCGGCTCAACTGGTTCGAGACCAAGCCGCTCTTCGGCCGGCGGATCGTCGTGACACGGCCGACTGACCGCGCCCATGACCTGGCGGAGCAGTTGGAAGCGCTCGGGGCGGACGTCATCCGGCTGCCGGCCATCGAGCTGCAAGGCCTCGCCCCCAACGGCCGGTTTCATCACGCGCTTGAGACGATGGACCGATTCGACTGGGTGTTTTTCACGAGCCCGGAGGGCATCCGCTGGTTTGAACGGCTGCTGCGGACGGATCGCAAGGACCTGCGCGTGCTGCGCGGGCGGCGCATCGGCGCGATCGGTCCCAAGACCGCCGACTCGATCCGGCAGATGGGGATTCGCGTGGATTTTGTCCCGAAGACGTTCAGCCAGGAGGGGATGCTCGCGGGCCTGGCCGGCGGGCGGAGGCTTGCCGGGCGGCGCGCGCTCATCTTGAGCGCACAAGAGGGCCGCGACGTCTTGGCGGAAGGGCTCGCGCGCCGGGGCATGGACGTGCGCAAGGTGCCTATCTACCGGACCGTGATGCCCTCGGCTCTTGCCACGCGCATCCGCACAGTGTTGAGCCAACCCGTCGATCTGGTCACCGCGACGTCGTCCAGTTGCGCCGAGCATGTGGCCTCCGCCCTGCGCGGGCGGATCCGCACGATCCCGTTCGCCTCGATCGGCCCGGTGACGTCCGCGACGATCCGGCGGCACGGCGGGCGGGTGGCGGTGGAAGCCAAGGACGCGACGATCGAGGGGTTGGTGGCTGCGGTGGTGTCGTGGGCTCGTCAACGAGGAGGCAGGCGCCGTGGGGTATCCCAGCGTTCGGCTGCGACGATTGCGTCAGCGTGAGCCGCTGCGCCGGCTGGCGCGCGAGACGCGCCTGTCGGTCGAGCAGCTCATCATGCCGCTGTTCGTCCGCGCGGGCAAGGGCGTGCG
>JACPTX010000016.1 GCA_016192545.1 Candidatus Omnitrophota bacterium
GGTGTTATACTACCGGCAACCTTCCGACGGTGCATCACGCATGGCTGGGCATTCCAAGTGGGCGGGCATCAAGCATAAGAAGGCGGTGGTCGATGCCCAGAAAGGCAAAGCCTTCAGCAAGGCCGCCCGCGAGATGATGGCGGCCGCCAAGCTGGGCGGCGGCAACCCGGACGCCAACCCCCGGCTTCGCCTGGCGATGGCCAAGGCCCGCGAAGTCAACATGCCCAAGGACAAGATCGAGCAGGCCATCAAGAAGGGCACCGGCGAGCTGCCCGGCGTCATGTACGAGGAGATGGTCATCGAGGGGTATGGACCGGGCGGCGTGGCGATTCTGGTGCAGGCGCTGAGCGATAACAAGAACCGCACGACCTCGGAGCTGCGCAACATCTTCGACAAGCACAGCGGCAACGTCGCCGGGGCCGGCAGCGTCTCGTGGCAGTTCCAGAAGAAGGGCGTCATCATCGTGAGCGCGAAGCTCATCGATGAGGACCGCCTCATGAACCTCGTCCTGGACGCCGGCGCCGAGGATCTCAAGCTGGACGGCGACACGTACACCGTCACAGCCTCGCCGCAGGACCTGGAGCACGTCAAGCAGGCGCTGTCCTCCAGGAATCTGTCGTGGGAATCGGCTGAGCTGATGCTGGTGGCGTCGTCCTCCGTGCGGGTGGACAACCCGTCGCAGGCCAGGCAGCTGCTGGGCCTGCTGGACGCGCTCGAAGACCACGACGACACCCAGCACGTCTTTGCGAATTTCGACATCCCCGACGCGATTCTCGCGGAGCATACGACAGCGTGACATCCGCGATGACCCGTTCGACGCGGCCTTCGGCCTTGCTCAGGGTCATGGTGAGCGAGCGAGAGCGAGTCGAACCATGAGAATCCTGGGCATCGACCCCGGCCTGAACACCACCGGCTACGGGGTGATCGCCAGCGAGCCCGACCGCCTGCGGCTGGTGGCGGCCGGCACCGTCTGTCCTTCTGCTGCTCATCCCCTGTCCACGCGGCTGGGGCGCCTGTATGACGGCGTGAATCACGTCATCGGCACCCAGCATCCGACGCTGGTGGTCCTCGAGGCGCTCTACACCCACCATCACTACCTGACCACGGCCGCGCTCATGGCCCACGCGCGCGGCGTCATCTGTCTGCTCAGCGCGCAGCATCACCTGCCGCTCGTCGAGTATCTCCCGACCCGCATCAAGAAGGCCTTGACCGGCTACGGGTCCGCCTCCAAGGACCAGGTCTCGCGGGCGGTCGGCCGGTGGCTAGGCGTCGAGACGCAGGCATGGGCCTCCGACGTGACCGATGCGCTCGCCCTCGCGATCGCCCATGCGCAGATCAGCCGCACCGACGGCATCCTGGGCGGCGTGACGCGCCGCCGGCGCCGCATCGCGGTGTCTGACACCAGGCGCACGATTTCTCCATTGTTACGCTTGGTGTCTGACACCGAGACTGTCAAATGATCTGCCGGTTGCGCGGCATCATCCGGGAACAGAACGAGACGAGCCTGATCGTCGAGGTGAGCGGGGTGTCGTATCAGGTGTTCGTGCCGCCGTCCATCATGCAGCGGATCGCCGAGAAGACCCTGCCGACCGGGGAAATCGAGCTGGTCACCTATCACTACCAGCAGCTGGAGGTCGGCAAGGGCTTTCCGGTGCTCATCGGCTTCACCAGCGAGGTGGAGCGGGAATTTTTCGAGCGCTTCATCACCGTCTCCGGGGTCGGGCCGAAGGCCGCGCTCAAGGCGCTGACGGTCCCGATTCCGGCGATTGCGCGCGCGATCGACGAGGGGGATCTCGCGCTGCTGAAGTCCCTGCCGGGCATCGGCGACCAGCGCGCGAAAGAGGTCGTCGCCAAGCTGCAGGGCAAGGTCGGGAAGTTCGCGCTGATTCAGGGCAAGGCGGAGGCGGAGCTGCCCGTCAGCGAGGCCCGGCAGGGGCTTGAGGAAGAGGCCATCGCGGTGCTCCTGCAGCTGGAATACAAGCGGCAGGAAGCCAAGGAGATGGTCAAGGCGGCGCTGTCCAGGAACCCGAAGCTCAAGACGGTTGAGGAGCTGCTGAACGAAGTGTATCACCAGCGCATGCAGGAGCAACCCGCATGACCGCCAAAAAAATTCTCCCCGAGCAGGCGCCGGCCGTCGTCCGTGAGGTCGCGGTCCGGGAAACCGACGAGGATCAAATTCTCAACCTCAGCCTGCGCCCCAAGCGCTTTGAGGAGTTCGTGGGGCAGCCGGCGGTGGTGGAGAATCTGCGGGTGGCGATCCAGGCCGCCAAGCGGCGCGGGGAGCCGCTGGAGCACATCCTGCTGGCCGGTCCGCCTGGATTGGGCAAGACCAGCATGGCGCACATCATCGCGCAGGAGATGGGGGCCAAAATCACCGCGACCAGCGGCCCGGCCATCGAGCGCGCCGGGGACCTCATCGGCGTGCTGACCAACCTGGGCCGCGGCGACGTCCTGTTCATCGACGAGGTCCACCGGCTCTCCAAGGTGGTCGAGGAGTTCCTGTATCCCGCGATGGAGAACTACGAAATCGACTTCGTCGTCGACAAAGGGCCCTACGCCAAGACGATCAAATTCCGCCTGAAGCGCTTCACGCTCATCGGCGCGACGACCCGCGCCGGCCTGCTGTCGAACCCGTTGCGCAGCCGGTTCGGCATGGTGTACCATCTGGAATTTTACCAGCCCACGGAGCTGGAGGAGATCGTGCGGCGCTCGGCCAAGATCCTCGGCATCGAGGTCAAGCCGGAGGCGTGCGCCGAAATCGCCCGGCGCTCGCGAGGGACCCCGCGGGTCGCCAACCGCCTGCTGCGCCGCGTGCGGGACTACGTGCAGGTGAAAGGCCAGGGCCCCATCACCACGGCGGTGGCCGAGGCGGCGCTGGCCGCGCAGGGCGTGGACGGCTTCGGGCTGGATCCGATTGACCGCAAGGTGCTGAAGACCATCATGGAGTTCTACGGCGGCGGGCCGGTCGGGATCGAGGCGCTGGCGGCGGTGCTGAATGAGGAGCGCGACACGATCGTGGACATCGTGGAGCCGTATCTGCTCTCCGCCGGGCTGTTGAAGCGGACCGCGCGGGGCAGGAAACTGACCCGCCTGGCGTATCAGCACCTGGCCGCCCTGAAGAACGAGCCGCTGGAGTTGTTCGCCTGAAACAGACCGTGCGATTCCTCGGTGTGCTCGTCGCGTGTGCCTGGTCCCATGCGCCTGTCGCCGCGGAGCCGGCGCTTGAGCCGGCCTGGATCCGGGTCGCGGTGGTCCAGAACCAGCCGGAAATCGACCTCGCGGTGCACGGCGCCTTCCGCATCACGGCGTTGATGGACAACGACGCCCTCCGGGAAGGCTCGCGCCTTCAGAAAACCGCCATCCGCGCCGACCGGCAGGGCATCCTCGTCGGGAAGCAGCTCCTGCCGCTGGGCGGGGTGCGCGTGGAGCCGGCCCGCGACGCGACCATCGACCTGAACGGCCGGCGCCTGCGCGGCACGCTCGACATCCTCAAGCAGGCCGACCAGACGCTCCTGGTCATCAATCACGTCGAATTGGAAGATTACCTGCGGGGCGTGTTGAGCCGGGAGGTCCCGTTCTACTGGCCCGCGGAAGCCCTGCAGGCGCTGGCTATCGCCGCGCGCACCTACGCGCTCTTTCAGCGCCTGACCAACGCCGCCGTGGACTACGACGTGACCGGCGACATGTTGTCGCAGGTCTACGGCGGCAAGTCCGCGGAACGCGGCTCAACGACGCGGGCGGTCCGCCGCACCGAAGGGCTGGTGCTGGTGTTCGACGGCCGAGTGTTCCCCACTTTTTATCATTCGACCTGCGGCGGGCTGACTGAGGACGCGGCGGTCATGGGACCGTTCAATCTTGCGCCCCTGAAGGGCGGAGCCGCCTGCTCCTTCTGCGTGGCATCGCCCTTCTACCGCTGGCAGCGGACGCTCTCGAACGAGGATGCGGCATGGGCCGTCAAGCAGAGCGGACGCGGCTCGGTCTGGCCGGTCGAGGATCTTCGGGTGGCGTCCTATTCGCCGACCGGGCGCGTGGAAAAGGTTCGCATCCGCGGCGGGGGCCGTTCGCTCGACCTGAGCGGCTACGAATTCCGGCAGCTCCTGGGGTTTGAACGCATCCGCTCCACCGCGTTTGCGGTCATTCGAGACGGCGGGCAGTTCATCCTGCAGGGAAGGGGCTGGGGCCACGGCGTCGGGCTCTGTCAGTGGGGAACCGCGGAGCTGGCCCGCCGCGGCCTGTCCGCGCGGGAAATCCTGGCCTATTACTACCCCGGCGCCACCCTGGTTCGGATCGGCGAGATCCCGTTGCAGGCGATTCCAGCGCGAGAAACACGCAAGACCAAACCGGCTCAACCAACGAGGAGGCCTTAGACATGCCGCCATCCGCTGCACCCGGTCCCATGGCGATGCTGTTTCCGTTCGTCATGATGTTCGCGATCTTCTACCTGCTGGTATTCCGCCCGCAGGCCAAGGTCCGCAAGGCCCACGAGCAGATGCTCAAAAATCTCAAGAAGCACGATGAGGTGGTCACGGGCGGCGGGATCTTCGGCACCGTCGTGAACATCAAGGAGCAGAGCGTGACGTTGCGGGTGGATGAGAACGTGCGCCTCGAGGTCGAGAAGAGCGCGATCACGCGCCTGGTGAAGGCCAGCCAAGGGGGTGCGGCGTGATCCCACGCCCTGCGGCAGGCTGTCACCGACAGCCCCTGCAACTTGCGCGCATGACACCTATGGTTCCTACAGACAGGCATGGTCGTTGCAGTGCCACGCCAAAGGCGTGGCAGCCGCAGGGCGTGGGATGATGCCGGCCAGCATGAAGTGGCGGCTGCCGCTGGTCCTGGCGGCGATCGCCCTGTCCGCGTGGTACGCGTTTCCGCTCTCGACGCGCATCAGCCTCGGGCTCGACCTGCAGGGCGGGATGCACCTGATCCTCAAGGTGGACACGGCCAAGATCCCGCCGGAGGCGAAGGGGCGCGACGTGACCGCCATCGCCCTGGAGGTCATCCGCAACCGGATCGACCAGTTCGGCGTGCGCGAGCCGCTCATCCAGCGGCAGGGCACCGACCACATCCTCGTGCAGCTGCCGGGCGTCACCGACCGCGACCGGGCGCTGAAGCTGATCGGCCGCACCGCCCTGCTGGAGTTCAAACTCGCGTCGGACAATCAGCGCCTGCTGGAGCGGGCGCTGAAAGGCGACGTCCCCGCGGGCCACGAGCTGGCGGAGGAAATCGACGGGACCCCGCTGCTGCTGGAAATAGAGGGCTCGCTGACCGGCGCGATTCTGTCGGACGCGTATGTGGACGCGGGCGAGTTCGGCTTGCCGGAGGTCAGCTTCCAGCTCAACAAGGACGGGGCAAGGGACTTCGCCCGGATGACCGGCGCGCACATCAACCGCCGGCTGGCCATCGTGCTCGATGGAAAAGTGCAGTCGGCCCCGGTCATCCAGAGCCGGATTTCGGATGCCGGGCGCATCACCGGGCGGTTCACCAGGGAAGAAGCGCACGACCTGGCGATCGTCCTGCGGGCCGGCGCCTTGCCCGCGCCCATCGTCGTCGAGGAGGAGCGCACCGTCGGCCCGACGCTCGGAAAGGATTCCATCCGCGCGGGGCTGCTGGCGACGGCGGTGGGCGGCCTGCTGGTCGTCGCCTTCATGGTGGGTTACTACTGGCTCGCCGGGATCGTGGCGATCATCGCGCTGACCTTGAATCTCCTCATCATCCTCGGCTCGCTGGGCTACCTGCAGGCGACGCTCACCCTGCCCGGCATCGCCGGCATGATCCTCACGCTCGGGATGGCCGTGGATGCCAACGTCCTCATCTATGAGCGCATCCGAGAAGAGCTGAAGGGCGGGCGTCCGCTCAGTCTGGCGATTGACGCGGGATACGGGAAGGCGCTCTCCGCCATTGTGGATTCCAACGTGACGACGATCATCGCCGCCGTGTTCCTGTACTGGTTCGGGACCGGGCCGATCCGGGGGTTTGCGACGACGCTGACCGCCGGCATCCTGGCCAGCATGTTCACGGCGATCTTCGTCACGCGGGTCGTCTTCGACGTGCTGTTGTCCACCGGGCGGCTGAAGGCGCTGCGGATGGCGCATCTGATCCGGGAAACGAAGCTGGATTTCATCGGCAAACGCCGGCTCTGTTACGTCGCGTCCACCCTGGTGATCGCGGTCGGGGCGGCGGCGTTCATCCAGCGGGGGACACAGCGCTATGGGATTGATTTCACCGGCGGGCTGCTGCAGGAATACCGGCTCGCCGAGCCGGTCGCCGCGGATACCCTGCGCGCCACGCTCGGCAAGGTGGGGTTGGGGGATGCGGTGATTCAGGAGTTCGGCTCGCCGACCGAATGGCTCATCCGCACGCCGGATGACGCCGAGGCGGAGATTGAGCGCACCATGGCGCTGACGCGGGAGGCCCTCTACGCGGATTTCGGCCGGGAGGCTACGCCGGAGCTGGCGCGCGTCGAGCGCGTGGGACCGACCGTCGGGTCCATCCTGCGGCAGAAAGCGTGGATGGCCATCGCCTGGTCCATGCTCGGCATCTTGCTCTACGTCGCCTTCAGGTTCCGGCACTTCGACTTCGGGCTGGCCGGCGTCATCGCGCTCATCCATGACGTCGTGGTGGCGACGGGCCTGCTGTGCCTGACGGGCCGCTCGATTGACCTGGTCGTCGTCGCCGCGCTCTTGACCATCGCCGGTTTCTCCGTCAACGACACGATCGTCATCTACGACCGCGTGCGGGAGAACATGCGCCTGGCCCGCAAGGTCGACCTGGCGCAGATCATCAACCTCAGCGTCAACCAGACGCTCGGGCGCACGCTGCTGACATCGCTGACCGTGATTTTCGAAGTGCTCGCGCTCTACTTCTTCGGCGGGGAAGTCCTGCACGATTTCGCGTTCTGCCTCCTGGTCGGGTTCATCTCCGGTGTCTATTCGACGGTGTACATCGCCTCGGCGTTCGTCATCACGTGGAGAAGGCTCTTCAGGCCCGCCTAGATGCCCTACGCGTGGACGGTGCATCCGGCTGATCCGAAACGCGCCGAGGCGCTCGCGCGCCGCGTGGGCGTTGAGCCGCTCATCGGCCAGTTGCTGCTCAACCGGGGCCTGCGGGATCCTGCCGAGGCCGGGCGGTTCCTGGCCCCCAGCCTGTCAGGGCTTGGCGATCCGCTGGAGCTTCCGGAGATGGGAGAGGCGGTCGCCCGCATCCATCGGGCCATCGCCGCGAAGGAGCCCATCCTGGTGTTCGGCGACGCCGATGTCGACGGCATCACCGCCTCGGCCATCGTGTATGAGCTGCTTCGGGCGCGCGGGGCGAAGGTCCTCACGCGCCTGTCGAACCGGCTGGAAGACGGCTATGGATTGCCCGCCGCGCTGATTCCGCGCATCGTCCGGCTGGGGATCCGGCTGGTCATCCTGGTGGATTGCGGCACGAACCAGCGGGACGAGATCCGCGCCCTCGCCCGGCAGGGGGTCGACACGGTCGTCCTCGACCACCATGTGCCGTCGGCCCAGCCGGCGAGGCCCCGCGCGTTGGTCAATCCGCATTGCGCCGATGCGAGCGGGCGGCCTCAGACTGCGTCTGTCGGCACTCCCGTCGCCCACCCCCGCCGTTTGGCTTCGCCAAACGAAGCCGCGGGGGTACCCGGGCTCGGTCGGGAGCTGTGCAGCGCAGGGTTGGCGTTCAAGCTGGCCCAGGCGATGTGCGGCGGGGATGCGCCGCGTCTGTCGTCCTGGCTGGAGCTGGCTGCGCTGGGGACGCTGGCTGACTGCGCGCCGTTACTCGGGGACAGCCGCATTCTCGTGGCCGAAGGGACCGCGCGCATTCTCTCGACGGCGCGTCCGGGCCTGGCGCGCGTGTGCGAGTCCGTGCGGCTGAGCCGTCCGACGCCTGAGCAGGTCCTTCAGCGCCTGGTGCCCCGCCTCAATGCGCCCGGCCGGCTCGGCAATCCCAGGCCGGTGCTCCGGCTGCTGCTTGAGCGGAACCCCCGCATCGTGGAGCGGCTGGCTGCCGAGGCGGCGGAGGCGCATCGGCAGACGAAAGCGCTGAGCCGGCGGATGATCGCCGAGGCGCACGAGCAGGTGAACCGGATTCATTTCCGGGATCAGTGGGTGGTGGTGGTCGGCCGGCGGGGCTGGCATCCGGGACTGGTGGGGCCGATCGCCGCGCAGCTTGCGGACCGGTACGACCGCCCGGCCATCGCGGTGGCCTTGGATGCGCGCGTCGGGGTGGGCTCGGGCCGCGCCCCCTCGGCCTTCAATCTCCTGGAGGCGTTGCGGGCCTGCGAAGAAATCCTGCTGCGCTACGGCGGGCATCCGCAGGCCTGCGGGCTGACCATGCATCCGCAGCACCTGGAGCAGCTCCGCAAGCAGATCAACCGCCATGCGCAAGCATCGATGCCGCGCGAACGGCTGAACCGGACGCTGCGGATCGACGCCGAGGTGCGGCTGGACGAGCTGACCCCGCCGGTCGTGTCGAGATTGGAAGGTTTCAGGCCGTTCGGCCCTGGGAGCCCCAGGCCGCTGATGCTCCTGCGGGACGTCGGGCTCGAGACGGTTTCAGCAGCCGTGCGGTTGACGAGCGGGCGGACGGGGATCGCCGTGAAAGGCCGGCGGGCCGATGTGGAGAGCGGGGGACGGGTGGATGTCGTCGTCAGCGCCAGTTACGGCGACGAGGTGCAGGTGTCCATCTGCGACGTGCGCGCAGCGAACGCGCCGCGCGTGGCCGTCTAAGTCGCGACGCGGACGCCCCGATGCCCCGACGGCTGTCGGGGTATCGGGGCCTTCAGGACGCGCCCGCTTTTCAGGCACGCCGTGCAGACCTTCACGCGCTTGACTGATCTGTTCAGCAGGATTCGCACGCGTTGGAGATTGGGGAGGAAGCGCCGCCGCGACTTCCGCACGGTCTTGCGCCCGACCCCGCCTTTGATCTTGAGCATCCCGCGGTGCGTATAGGTCCGTCCCGCGACCGCGCCTTTCCCGCAGATGACACACGCATTGCTCGACATGTCGGTTTCCTCCAGAACCGCCTATTATAGCCGATCCGTGCAGTATGTGAAAGGGGTCGGCCCGGCCCGCGCCGCGCAGTTGAAGCGGCTGGGGCTTGAGACGGTGGAGGATGTCCTGTGGGCGGCGCCGCGCCGCTATGAAGACCGCAGCCGGCTGCGGCGGATCACGGACCTGACGCCGGGGACCGCCGCCACGGTGCGGGCGCGCGTCGTGCGCGTGGCCCTGCGCCGCACGCAGCGGGGCCGGTCGCTCGTCGAGGCCGTGATGGGCGATGAGACCGGGACGATCTCCTGTCTCTGGTTTCATCAGCCCTACCTCATCCAGCAGGTCAAGCCGGATGCGGAGTTCATCGTCTACGGACGCCTGGAGCCCGGCCCGCCTGCGCGCCGCGCGCGGGCAGGCCGCCGCCTGCAGTTCATCCATCCGGAGCTGGAGCGGGTCGGTGGAGGAGAGCACGACGCCCAGGAAGCCGCCCTGCATACCGGGCGCATTGTCCCCATCTATCCGCTGACGGAAGGGGTGGGGCAGCGCTGGTACCGGCGGGTCGTGCACACCGTGGTCAGCCGGTACGCCTCGACGGTGGCGGAGGCCCTGCCGGCCGACCTGCGGGACCGGCTGGCGCTGAAGCCGGTCGCCTGGGCGCTTCAGCAGATGCATTTTCCTGAGAGCTGGGAGGCCTTGGATGCCGCGAGGCGGCGGCTGGTCTTTGACGAGCTGTTCCTCATACAGATCCGCCTGGCCCTGCGGCGCAGCCGCCTGACCGCCCGGCGGAAGCCTCAGCGGTACCAGGCGTCCGGGCCGTTGACCGAGGCGTTGTTCCGCCGGCTGCCCTTCGCGTTGACCGCCAGCCAGCGCCGCGTCTTCGAGGAGCTGTGCCGCGACCTCTGCGAGACCCGGCCCATGCTGCGCCTGCTGCAGGGGGATGTGGGCTCCGGGAAAACGGTCGTCGCGGCCGCGCTCATGGCCGTCGCGGTGCAGAGCGGCTATCAGGTGGCGTTGATGGCGCCGACCGAGCTGCTGGCGGAGCAGCATGCGCGCGTCCTGCGCGGCTACTTCGAGCCGCTCGGGGTGCGGGTCGGCCTGCTCGCGCAGGGCGTGGCGCCGGCGGACCGGAAGCGGCTGATTCGCGGCGCGGCGGACGGGACGGTGCAGATGCTCGTCGGCACGCATGCCCTGATCGAATCCGCGGTCACCTTCAAGCAGCTCGCGCTGGTCGTGATCGACGAGCAGCACAAGTTCGGGGTGGCCCAGCGCAGCCGGCTGGTCCGCAAGGCCGGCACCCCCGACGTCCTGGTGATGACCGCCACCCCCATCCCGCGCACCCTGGCGCTCTCCCTCTACGGGGACCTCGCCTGCTCGACGCTGACCGAGTTGCCGCCCGGGCGCGTGCCGATCCGCACCCTCTGGTATCCGGAGTCGTCGCGGCCTGAGGTATACCGCCAGATCCGGGAGGAGCTGGCGGCCGGCCGCCAGGGGTACGTCGTGTATCCCCTGGTGGACGTGAGCGACCGCCAGGCGCTTCGGGCCGCAACGCAGATGGCGGCAACGCTCAAGACGCAGGTGTTTCCGGAGTTCCGCGTGGAGCTCCTCCATGGGCAGATGCGGCCGCGCGCCAAAGAGTCCATCATGGGGGCTTTTGTGGAGGGGCGCGTCCAGCTCCTGGTCTCGACGGTGATTGTCGAGGTCGGGCTCGATGTCCCGAATGCGGCGGTGATGCTCATCGAGCATCCGGAACGGTTCGGGTTGGCCCAGCTGCATCAACTGCGCGGGCGCATCGGGCGGGGCACGCATCCCGCGACCTGTTTCGCGCTGAGCGACACGACCGATGAGACGGCGCAGAAGCGCCTCGCCGCGTTCGCCGAGACCGCCGACGGGTTCCAGCTCGCCGAGCAGGACCTGGAGCTGCGGGGCCCCGGGGAGCTGTTGGGCCGGCGGCAGTCCGGATTCCTGCGGTTCCGGATGGCGGACCTCACCCGCGACCAGGCCCTGCTCGACCTCGCCAGGCAGGAGGCATTTGACCTCGTCGAGCGCGAGCCACAGCTCGGGCGTCCTGACCTCGCGCCGCTGCGCGAGCGCCTGAAGCGTGCCGGCCTGAGTAGCTGAGGATGGTGCGCATCGCCGCGGGGACGCTGAAGGGCGCGGTCATCCGCGTCCCGCGCCATCTCCGGGCCACCGGAGACAAGGTCCGCCAGGCGCTCTTCAACATCCTGGGAGAGCAGGTCAGGGGGGCGCGGGTGCTGGACGGGTTTGCCGGGAGCGGGGCGCTGGGGATTGAGGCGTTGTCGCGCGGGGCAGCGCGCGTGGTGTTCCTGGAGTCGCACCCGGTCTGCGTGCGGGTCCTCCGCGAGAACCTGGCGCGCCTGCCCCGTGAGATAGGCGCAGCCGCCATCTCACGGGGCCTTCCCGTCGGCGCCGTCAACAGGCAATGGGAGGTGCTGGCCGGCCCGATCGGGCGAACCGCGCGGACGCTGGCCCGCCGCGGCGAAACCTTTGATCTGATTCTCTTGGACCCGCCGTATCGGGGCGAGTGGGGGAGAAAGTCCTTGAAGGTCGTCGTGGAGTGTGCTATGCTGTCGCCCGTCGGCTGGGTGTGTCTTGAGCATGCCTGTCAGAGCCAGCCGCCTCCAGCAGTCGGTCCTCTCGGACTCGTGAAGCAGCACCGGTATGGTGAGACGGTGCTCTCTTTTTATGGGATGGCGCCATGATGCGGGCCCTCTATCCAGGCACCTTTGACCCGGTCACCTACGGCCACATTGACCTCATCACGCGGGCGTTGACCATCTTTGATGAGGTGCTGGTCGCCGTCGCCCACAACCCGGGCAAGCACCCGCTCTTCAGCGTGGCGGATCGCGTCAGCCTGCTCAAGCGGGCGACGCGGGGGCTGCGGGGGGTCCGCGTGGAGGACTTCAACTCCCTCGTGGTGGACTACGCCCGCCGGCAGGGCGCGCGGGTGGTGCTCCGGGGGCTGCGCATGCTGTCCGATTTCGAGTACGAGTTTCAGATGGCGCTCACGAACCGCAAGCTCTCGCGCCATGTGGAGACGATCTTCCTGATGCCCAGCGAGTCCCACGCCTATGTGTCCGCGCGGCTCATCAAGGAGGCCGCCGCCCTCGGGGCGGACCTCTCGGCGTTCGTGCCGGACTTCGTCGAGACCGCGCTCAAGCGCAGGCTCGCGAAAGGAGCCCGGCGGTGAGCATGGTCGTGGAGGCCTCCATCATGAAAATCCACGTGAACCGAATCCCATTTGAAGGCCTGCGTGAGGAGACGACGTACGATCCCGCCCTGCTGGATCTGAAGCGGCGGGATCTGCAGCTCCAGGAACCCATCGCCCTGTCCGCGTTCATCACGAAGGCGGAGGACGAGCTGGTGGTGCAGGCGGACATCGCCTGCCGGCTCCATCTGTCCTGCGCCCGGTGCCTCGGGGCGTTCGACTCGCCCCTCCGGACCTCGGCGATGCTCACCTATCACGTCCGTCCCACCGACGTCGTGGATATCACCGAGGACCTCCGCCAGGAAATCATCCTGGCCTACCCGATGATCCCCCTGTGCCGCCGGACCTGCAAGGGGCTCTGCCCGGCGTGCGGGCAGAATCTGAATCTGCAGGCGTGTCCGCATCAGAAGGAGTCGCGCGATGGCCCTCCAGAAACGGAAACACAGTCAAGCCCGGCGCGATAAGCGGCGCACGCATTGGAAGCTCTCCGTCGCGGCGTTGACGAAGTGCGCGCAGTGCGGCGGCGCCTTGCGCCCCCACTGCGTGTGTCCCCACTGCGGGTTCTACCGGGGGCGCCACGTGATTCAGATCGGGAAGGAAGCGCCGGCCGCATCGTGAGATGAAAATCGCGCTGGACGCGATGGGGGGCGACACCGCTCCGGAAACCGCCGTGGCGGGAGCCCTCCGCGCCGCCCGCGAGCTGCCGGTCGAGCTGCTCCTGATCGGCCGGCAAGACGCCGTTGAGCGGGAGCTCGCCCGCTATCAGGACCGCCCCGCCAATCTCTCCATCCTCCACGCCTCGGAAGCCATCGGCATGGACGAGCCGCCCGTGTCCAGCGTCCGGAAAAAGAAAGACGCGTCCATCAACGTCGGCATGGCGGTCCTGCGGGAAGGGAAAGCGGATGCGTTCGTGTCCGCCGGCAACACCGGCGCCATGGTCTGCGCCGCGATGCTGAATCTCGGGCTGCTGTCCGGCGTGGAGCGCCCGGGCATCGCCCTGACGCTGCCGGGACTGCGGGGGGAAACGCTCCTCATCGACGTCGGCGCCAATATCGAGCCCAAACCGTCGCATCTGCTGCAGTACGCGCTGATGGGGGAGGCCTACGCGCGGTTTGTCCTGGAGCGCCAGCGCCCCCGCGTCGGCCTGCTCAACGTCGGGCAAGAGGAGAGCAAAGGCACCGACTTCCACAAGGAAACCTACGGGCTGCTTGAGGCGGCCGGGATCAACTTCGTGGGCAACGTCGAGGGCCGGGATATTTTCCTGGGCGACTACGACGTGATCGTCTGCGACGGATTCGTCGGCAACGTCGCGCTCAAGACCGCCGAGAGCCTCGCCTACGCGATCAAGGAAGTCCTGAAGCGCTCCTACCGGATGAGCCCCATCACGCGCCTCGGCGCATGGCTGTCCCGCGACGCCTTCCTGGCCCTGCGCAAGGAGATCGACTATGCGGAGCACGGCGGGGCCCCCCTCCTGGGCGTCAACGGGGTCTGCATCATCGCGCACGGCGCCTCCTCGGCCAAGGCGATCAAGAACGCGATCCGCGTCGGGTATGAATCGGCGCGGCACGACGTCAACCGCCACCTCGTCGAGGAAGTCCAGCGCTACGCGCACGCCTCCCCCCGGTCATGATCCCCCCACCTGTGTATTCGCCGCAGGCGAATCCAGTCATTGGTCAGCGTGTCGTTGGCCCTCCGGGCCAAACACAGGTGGGGGGATGACCCGCGCCGCCTCGTCCGCCTCCCGCATCGGGATCGTCGGGCTGGGCATGCACGTGCCCAGCAAGGTGCTGACCAATTTCGACCTGGAGAAGATGGTCGAGACGTCGGATGAATGGATCCGCACGCGCACCGGCATCCGGGAGCGCCGGATCGCGGAGCCCGGCACGACGACCAGCGACCTGGCCTGTGAGGCGGCGCGCCACGCGCTGAAGAACGCCGGCCTGAGCGCCAACGACATCGACCTCCTGATCGTGGCGACGACCTCGCCCGACATGCTGTTCCCCTCGACCGCCTGCCTCATCCAGTCCCGTCTGGGCGCGAAGGACGCGGTGTGCTTCGACGTCTCGGCCGCCTGCTCGGGCTCGGTCTTTGCGATGGTCACCGCCCAGCAGTATCTGGAAGCCGGGCGCTACAAGCGCGCCCTGGTGATCGGCGCGGAGATCCTCTCGAGCTTCATCGACTGGACCGACCGCTCCACCTGTGTGCTGTTCGGGGACGGGGCCGGCGCCTGCGTGATGACGAAGGTGAGCCGCGGGGGCATCCTGGCGACCGACATGGGCTCGGACGGCTCTGCGGCGGAATTGCTCTACATGCCGGGCGGGGGCTCCAAGTACCCGCCGTCGCATGCCTCCGTCGACCAGCGGCTGCATTTTCTGCGGATGAACGGGACGGAGATCTTCAAGCTCGCCGTGCGGCGGATGGCCGAATCGGCGCAGACGGTCGTCACGCGCGCCCGCCTGAAGCCGGAGGATGTGGACTGGTTCATCCCGCACCAGGCCAACATCCGGATCATCCAGGCGGTCGCGAAGCGGGCGGATATCCCCATGGAAAAAGTCTTCATCAACGTGGAACGCTACGGCAACACCTCCGCCGCCTCCAACCTGATCGCCCTCTACGAAGCGACCCAGAACGGCCCCGTCAAGCGCGGCGACCGCGTCGTGCTGGTCGCCTTCGGCGCCGGCCTGACCTGGGGCTCCGTCCTCCTCCAGTGGTAAGCGTCGCGTATTTGCTGCCGGGGCAGGGCGCGCAAGCGGTCGGCATGGGCAAGGCGTTCTACGACCGATTCGCCGAGTCCCGGGACATCTACACGCGCGCCAATGCCCATCTGGGTTTCGACGTGACCGCGCTCTGTTTCGAAGGGCCCCGGGACGCGCTGACAAAAACCGAGACGTGCCAGCCGGCGCTGTTCGTGACCTCGGTGGCGGCCTTCGCCGCGTTCCGCACCCTGGCGGCGGCCGTCAAGCCGGTTGGCGCGGCGGGGTTGAGCCTGGGGGAATTGACCGCCCTGGCGGTCGCGGAGGCCTTCCAGTTCACGGACGGGCTGTATCTCGTGCAGGCCCGGGCGCAGGCGATGGCGGAGTGCGCCGCGCGCAACCCGGGGGCGATGCTGGCGGTCATGGGATTGGGGCAGGAGGCGGTGGCCGCCATCTGCCGGCAGGCCGGGGTGACCGCGGCGAATCTCAACGCCGCGGATCAGGTGGTGCTGTCAGGCCGGGTGCCGGCCATCGAGCAGGCGGAGGGTCTGGCGAAGGCCCAGGGCGCCAAGCGCGCGGTGCGCCTCGAGGTCGCGGGCGCGTTTCACTCCGAGCTGATGCAGCCGGCGGCCGCGCAATTCCGCCGCGCGCTGGACAAGGTGCGGATTGAGGAACCGACATTTCCCGTCATCAGCAACGTGACGGGCCGGCCGGTGCGCGGCCCGGAGGACATCCGGGAGCTTCTCGTCAAGCAGATCGTCAGCCCTGTCCTGTGGGAGGCGTCCATGAAGCGGCTGATTCAGGATGGGGCGCGGACCTTCGTGGAATTCCCGCCGGCCCGCGTGCTGACCGGGCTGCTGCGCCGCATCGATGGTTCCGTCAAGGGCCTCGCCGTTGACGAGCCCGCCGACTTTGACACGCTCTCCGGGTAGGAAATCGCGAGCATGCGCTCGATGGGCCGGAGCGCGCGCTCGGCGAGGGCGGGATCAACCCTGACCGGATACTGCAGCGTCACGAGCGAGCGGAACACCTTGTCCAGCGTGTTGCGCTGCATGTAGTGGCAGGAGGCGTAGTCGCTGGCGGGCAGGAACGTCTTCCCGGGGTTGTCCTTCCGCATCCGGTAGAGGATGCCCTGTTCGGTCGCGATGATGAACGTCTGCGCCGGCGACTCTTTCACGTACCGCACCATCCCCTCGGTCGAAAGAATCTGGTCCGCCAGGTCCATCTGCTTGGTGAGGCAGCCGCATTCCGGGTGCATGAGGAACTCCGCGTCCGGATGCGCCTCCCGCAGCGCGTCCACCCGCCCCGGCAGGATGACGGTATGCGCCGGGCAGTAGCCCTTCCAGAGGCGGATGTTCTCCCGCTTGGTCTTCGCCTTCACGTACGTCCCGAGGTAGTAATCCGGGACGAAGAGAATCTCATGATCCGCCGGCACGCTCTCCACCACCGCGACCGCGTTCGTCGAGGTGCAGCACAGGTCGGATTCCGCTTTGACGGCGGCGGAGGTGTTGATGTAGCAGACGACCACGCCCTCCGGATGCTCGCGGCGCCAGCGGCGGATCTGCTCCGGGGCGACCATGTCCGCCAAGGCGCAGCCGGCCGCGAGGTCCGGCATGAGGACGAGCTTCGTCGGGTTGAGCATGGTGGCGGTCTCGGCCATGAAATGGACGCCGCAGAAGAGGATGATGTCGGCCTCCGTGGTCTGGGCATAGCGGGCGAGATTGAGCGAATCGCCGGTGAAGTCCGCGGCGTCCTGGATGGCGCCTTCCTGGTAGTTATGCGCGAGGATGACGGCGTGGCGCTCCTTCGCCAGCCGCCGGACCGCGTCTTTCAGCCGGGCGTAGTGCGCGGGCTCGTGGCCGTTGCGGCCGTTCATCGCATGGCCGTTGGTTCCGTTCGTCTGCATGCTCATCGCGTCAGAAGGGAACGATGATCCCTTTCTCCTGAAGCTTGATGACCCGCGTCTCGGCAAACGCGTAGAGGCGGGCCGGGCGCTGACGCCCCTCCACCTTCTGCTCCTTCGTGTTCCGCAGAATGCCGAGCTGCAGCATCTTCTTCCGGAAGTTCCGCTTGTCCACCCGCTGGCCGAGGATGACCTCGTAGGCGCGCTGCAGCTCCGACAAGGTGAATTTCTTCGGCAGCAGCTGGAAGGCCACGCTCGTGTAGTTCACTTTATTGCGCAGCCGTTCCAACGCCAGGCTGACGATTTTCCGGTGGTCGAATGAGAGGTTCGGCAGGTGCGTGACGGCAAACCACCTGGCGCTCAGCCGCGCGGCCCTGGCCCTCAGCTGGAACTGCCCCCAGTCCACCACCGCGTAGTAGCTCACGCTGATCACGTGCCCCCGCGGGTCGCGGTCCAGGTCGCCGAACGTGTAGAGCTGCTCCAGGTAGACGGTCGTGATGCCGGTCTCCTCCTGCAGCTCCCGCAGCGCGGCCTCATCCACCGACTCGTCTTTCCGGACGAACCCGCCGGGCAGGGACCACCAGCCCCGGAACGGCGGGGTGGCGCGCTTGACGAGCAGCACCTTCAGCGACTCGTCCTGGATGGTGAACAAGACGACATCCGCCGCCACCGCGTGGTGGGGCTGCGGGGCCTGGGTGGAGGCGCCGCGCCGGCCGAGCCGATTGAACCCGTTGGGAGATTCCGTCATGAGCAAGTGTATCCTCTACACTAATAAAAGATAGTGTATCCGATACACCTTGTCAAGGGAAAACGTACAATTCCGGAGGCGTTCTAACTGCGTGCCGCCCAGCAAAGCTGGACGGCACGATTTAGGACGCCTCCGGACGGTTCGACGGGATTGACGGACGGCGGACGACGTCGTAAGATGGGCGTTCGACATGACCCAAGCGCAAGCCGACGCCAATCTGTGCGGGCTCATCCCTGAAGAGAACGACCCGCGGTTCGTCGCCCAGCACCTCTCCGCCTACGCCTTCACGCGGCCCTATGCGGCGGGGAAGCGCGTGCTGGAGGTCGGCTTCGGGGAGGGCTATGGAACGGCCTCCTTGGCTGAGGTGGCCCAGGAGGTCGTGGGGATCGAGCTGGCGCCAGGCAACATCCCCCGCGCGCAGGCGAAGTACCCGCGGCCGAACCTGCGCTTCCTGCAGATGGACGCGACCCGGCTGGAATTTGCGGACGGGTCGTTCGACGCGGCGTGCTCCTTCCAGGTCATCGAGCACATCCCGGAGCCGCAGCTCCTGACCTACGCCTCGGAGATCTTCCGCGTCCTGCGCCCGGCCGGCGTCTGCGTCATCTCCACGCTGAACCTCGCCCACAACATGAAGCCGGGCCAGCCCTATCAGAAGCTCATCTACCACGAAAAAGAATTCACCGCGCCGGACCTGCAGGTGCTGTTGAGCCAGGTGTTCCCGGTCGTGGAGCTGTACGGCCTCCACCTGACCCCGAGGCACCGGCTGTACCAGCGGCTCAAGAAGTGGGGGCTGGACCGCCTGGGCCCTTCGCCGCTCAATCCCGTCGCCCGATTCTACGGCCGCGCCTCGGTCGCGGATTTCCGGGTGACCCGGAACGTGTCGCCTGCCGCGCTCGACCTCTACGCGCTCTGCCGCAAGTCCCCTCGTTAAAAGGTCACGGTCACCCCCACGATCAACCCGGTCGAGGGAGCGGGGTTCTCGCCGGCGCCGTTCATGTTGGACGCGTTGCTCGACTGAAACGCCGTGTACTCCTCGTTCGTGAGGTTGGTGATGGTGGCGAACGCCCGGAGGTTGCGCCATGCATACCGCACGCCGAGGTTCAGGACCCCGTAGTTGTCCGACGGCAGGATGTTGTTGAAGTCGTTGATGCGGTAGAAATCCTGCACGAGCTGCCAGTCCAGATTGACCCAGAACGATGTGAACGGTGAAACACCGATGCCCACGTTCACGAGGTGCTCCGGCGTGCCGGGGATCGTGCGCTCGCTGAACCGGCCCTTGTGGAACTCCGCGTCCACGAAGGTGTAGGTCGTGGAGACGCGGAGGAACTCCGGCAGCTCCAGGCGCGCGGCCAGCTCGGCGCCGATGCGGCGCGTGTGGAAGTTCTCATTCTGCCCGAACGCCCCGCTCAGGCGGTTGAACAGGATCTCGTCCTCGGTCCGGATGTAGAAGACGGTCGCCTCCGCGCTGACCGGCGCGCGGGTGAACCGGGTGCCGACCTCATACGTATTGGCCTGCTGGGGTTGGAGGTCGATGTTGCCGACGAAGTCCGGCACGATGCCGGAGTAGTCGTCCACGTTCGGCGCCTTGAACGGGCGGCTGTAGGCCGCAAACACGTCGAGCACGTCCGGCAGCAGGGCATAGGTGAGGCCCGCTTTCGGGCTGAAGCCCTCAAACCGCAGCGTGCCCACGAACGCCGGGAAGCTGAGCGCCTCCGCGTAGCGGAACTTGTCGAACCGCAGCCCCCCGACGAGCGACAGGCGGTCCCACAGCGTCACCGTGTCTTCCAGATACAGCCCGTAGCCTTTCCGGTGCGATTCGTCCTCGGTGCCTGAGGCCCGCGTGCCGGTGGTGGCTTTGTCGTCCATCAATTCAATCCCGCCGACCAGCAGGTTGCGCGCCGCCTCGCCCTCCGCATCATGATTCAACCGGAGGCTCAGCCCCCGGGAGGGCGTGATGGTGAACAGGTTGGAGCGCAGGGAATCGGCGATGCGGTTGCGCCAGAAGGCGTTGAGGACCCCGGAAAACCCCTCCCAGGGCCCGGCGATCAGGTCCACAGAGACCTGGTCGGTCTCGTCGTCGAAGATGATGACGTTGGACTCCACCGCCTGCTGGCGCCTGGCCTCGGCCTGCGTCAGGGTCAGGCCGCCTGGTGTCGCCGTCGTGTCCTCGCTGTGGAGGACGTTCACGTTCGCGGTCAGGGTCTTCAGCAGCTCCACCCCGCCGTGCGCGGTGATCGTGGTATTGCGCGACCAGGAGTCTTCCCGGTAGCCGTCCAGCAGGCGGCGCGTGTACGTGAGGCCGTAGGTGAGGGGATTGGCGCGCCCGCGGGCCGCGGCATGGTACTTCTGATGACGCCGGCCAGCGCCCCCTCGCCGTAGACGAGCCCGCCGCCTCCCCGGATGATCTCGATGCGGTCGATCGCCTCCAGCGGGACGCTTTGCCAGTGCATCTCATCGCCGGTGAACCGGTTCTGCCGCACGCCGTCCATGAGAACCAGGGCGTTCGTGCGGGAGCTGTTGACGATGCCGCGCAGGTTCACCGTGCTGTCGGAATTCAGGCCGAAGCCCTGGGCGTCCTGGACAAAAACCCCCTCCGCGCGGCCCAAGACTTCTTGGATCGTCGCCGCGCCGCTGTGCGCGATGTCCTGCGCGGTGATCACCGTGGCATTGGCGGGGACGGTGCCTTCGTTCACAAACACCCCCGGGATGCGGCGGGGCGAGACGAGGACGGTCCCGACCTGGACCGGTTCCTCTTGCGCGAGAGCCGGCAGGACTCCCGCAGCGGCGGCAAGAGCACACCCGAGGACCCCACGAGACACAGCCTGGCGAACCATGACCTCCTCCTTCCCCGGGCAATAAAAAATCCCCGACGGATACCGTCGGGGAAAAGTCCCGGTTTCCTTCACCCTCGACTCGCTCCACGGAGCGGATGGGGAAGGGCTCGCAACGCACGAGCGCCTTCGGACGATTGGCGGGCAGGTCTTCTGGCTTCCCCTCCTCCTCGCGCCTTCCCATCCCCGATGCTTCGCTTTGCGAAGCAAAGCGTTGGGGATAGTGGCCTTCAGCGAGGCCTTGCCGGGGTTACAGCGGCGGGTCCGCGCCCGATTTGCACGGGCTTCCCTTTTAGCTCCGCCGTTAGGCGGAGCACCCACCAACCTTTACCCCGCCCTTGCGTGCAAGGGCGGGGTTTACTGCAAATTGTGGAGACAGACTACGCGGGTGGAGAAACGTTGTCAAGGATTTTCGGGGGGATTTTCGGGGGGAGAGGTCTTGGAGGCCTGCGGGGGCGTGATGCCCATGCAGATGGGGCAATCGTCGGAGGGCTTGGGCGGGCCCTGCTGTTGTTTGGGGATCCAGCAGGTGAACAGCTCGCCGATGCCGATGCCGGTCCGTTGGAGCGAGCGTCCGAACCCTTTGGTGACGCCTTCGAAGACGTTCCCGCCGGACTTCACCTCTTCGGCAGGCTGGCTGAGCAGCTCGGTCCATCCGAAGGCCGTGTTCACCGCGCCGCGGACGAACCGCATGCCGGTCTTCCGGGGGTAGGGGGCGTCCTGGTCGTTCGCCGTGCGGCAGATGGGGCACATCCGGGAGCGGCGCGCTTCCTCCTGGCTCGCCTGCGCGGCGGGAACGGCGCCCAGGAGGGCCAGGAGGCACACACACAGGAAGCTGAGTCGGCGTTGGGGCATCAGGATGACGCGACGCGTGCAGCGTGTCACGAGCAACGGTATTCTACCGGAAGTCCGTCCGGTTCGCCACCGGTTTATTGACAGCGTCCAAGAGGGCATGATAGCATTGAATGATCATGGGGGACACGCCTGACATCCCGTCGAACGACGGGCTCATCCAAATGGAAGTGACCCGGATCCGCATCGACGAGCGGCGGGGCGAGCAGGTCATCGTGCTGAAGGAGCTCGGGGGCAACCGCCTGCTGCCGATCATCATCGGGATCTCCGAGGTGACCGCAATCAAGATGAAGATCAGCGGCATCCAGCCGCCGCGTCCGCTCACGCACGACCTGCTGCGCAACGCGATCACCCAGCTCGGCGCGTCGCTGGAACGGGTCGTCATCAGCAAGCTGGAGTTCAACACCTTCTTTGCGAAGCTCATCCTCAAGACCCGAGACGGCAAGCTTGAGGAGGTGGACGCCCGTCCCTCCGACTCGATCGCGCTGGCCCTCCGGGCGGATGCGCCCATTTTCGTGGCCGACGACGTCCTCAATCAAGTCGCCTCGAGTTACGGCCTCTAGTGCGCTGCTACCTCATCCGTCACGTCCAGACCGACTGGAACCACCAGAACCGCCTGCAGGGCCACACCGACTCGCCGGTGAGCGTGCTCGGCGCCGAGCAGCTGGCGCGGTTGACGCGCTATTTCGCCGGGCGGCGGCTCAGCGCCGTGTACACGAGCGATCTGCCGCGCAGCCGCCGGACCGCTGAGGCGATCGCCGGCCACCACCGCCTGACGCCGACGGTCATCGCGGAGCTGGCCGAGATGCACCTGGGCGCGTGGGAAGGGTTGACCCCGGAGGAGATCAGCGCGCGGTTTGCGGACGCCTATCAGACGTGGCGCTGCCGCCCGTCAGGGGTCAGGATTCCGGGTGGGGAACCCGTGGAGGGGTTTCGTGTGCGGGTTCGTGAGGCTTTCCTGCGCATCATCGCGAATCATCAGGACGGCGAGGAAGTCGTGGTGGTGACGCACGGCGGGGTGATTGCATCGTGGCTGGCGGAGTGGATGGGGGCGGATTACGATCAGCTCTTGCACCGGCTGGTGCTGGATAATGCCGGGGTGTCGGCGGTGGACTGTCGGAGGCAACCGCCCTGCGTCCTGTGGATCAACGGCACAGCCCACCTGGCGTAGCGCGCCTACTTGCGCTTCTTGCTTTTCTTGCCCTTTTTGGTCTTCGCCGCGCGGACCTTGGCGACGTGCAGACCGAACGAACCCGCCTTCGGCTTGACCAGCTTCTCGAAATCGCGGTAGCGCAGCTTCAGCGTCTCGGCGTGCGTGCCGGCGTTGCAGACGATCTCCGCCGCTTCGGTCAGGCCCTTGTCGACGACGACCGGCACGTCGTAGAGGTTGCCGAAGACCGACATGGCGCCGATTTCGACGTCCGGGAAGAGCTTCCTAATGTCGGCTTCCTTGCCGATGGACAGCTGCGTGGCCCGGAGCAGGCTCTTGAGCTTTTTGAGGTCCACGAGATGGATCGCGGGCAGGACCGCCAGATACGGCCCCTTGTTCGTGGTGACCAGCACGCACTTGGCGAGCTGCCTGCCGGGGATGTGCTCGGCGGCGGCGATTTCCTGGGCGGTGTAGGCGACCGGGTGCTTCTGGGTCTTGAATTTCACCTTCTTTTGAGCGAGGAACGTCTTGAGCCGGGCTGAAATGGCCATCGCGCACCTCCTTCAGTGAAGGGGTCAGACCCCTCAAGAACTACGGCCTCAACTGACGGGGTCTGACCCCTTTAGGGGTCGGGGTATGGTATCGAAAACTCCTCTTGTTGGCAAGCTGCGCGATGTCCGGTAGAATGACCGCGACATGAGCCGTCGGTATGAGGTGGCAGTGATCGGCAGCGGGCCGGGCGGCTACGTGGCCGCACTGGCCGCCGGCCGCCGCGGCCTGCGCGCCTGCCTCATCGAGCGCGAGGCCTGGGGCGGGGTCTGCCTGAACACGGGCTGCATCCCGACCAAGGCCCTCACGGCGGTCGCCCACGCGATGCGCACGATCAAGCAGGCATCGGCGCTCGGCATCCGCGTCGGGGAGGCGCGCGTGGACTTGCCGGCCGTGATGGCGCGCAACGCCCGCATCATCGCGACCCTCCAGCAGGGCCTGACGGGTCTGCTGCGGCAGCAGGGCATCGAGCTGATCGCCGGCGAGGCCTCCTTCGAGGACGCGCACACGTTGCGCCTCGCCTCCGGAGGGCGGACCGAGCTGCTCGCGGCCGAACGCGTCATCATCGCAACCGGCGCCCAGCCCAGCTCCGGGCCGTGGACCTTTGATGGGGTTCGCCGGCTGTCCTACCGCCATCTCCTGGCGATGACCGAGCTGCCTGCGTCGCTCCTGATCATCGGCGGGGGCGTCATCGGCTGCGAGTTCGCCTCGTGCTTGGCGCACTTCGGCGTCGCCGTCACCATCGTGGAGCAGCAGCCGCAGATCCTGCCGGGCGAGGATCCTGAGGCGGTGCGTGTGCTCGCGCGCAGCCTCCAGGCCCAGGGCGTCGCGCTGCTCACCGGCACGACGGTACAGGAGCTCAACGACTCCTCGGAAGGCGTGCAGGCGCGGCTCACGTCGGGACAAGTGGTGAAAGCCCGGCGGTGCCTGATCGCCATCGGCCAGCGGCCGAACGTGCAGGGCCTGGGGCTGGAACGGCTCGGCATCAAGATCGACGGCGGGATCGAGGTGGATGCGCATCTGCTGACTTCCCAGCGGCACATCGCCGCGGTCGGAGATTGCCTGGCCGGGCATGGGCTGGCGCACCTGGCCAGCGCCGAGGGATGGCTGGCCGTGCGCAATCTCTGCGAGAAGACCCCGGACGCGTTGGATCGCACCCGCGTGCCCCGGTGCGTCTATGCGGATCCTGAGCTGGCGCACGTGGGGATGCTGGAATCCGAGGCGCCCGCCTCCTGCCGCGTGAGCCGGTTCTCGTTCGCCGCGCTGGGCAAGAGCCTGTGCGACGAGGAGCCGGAGGGGTTCGTGAAACTCGTCGTGGACGCGGCGACCGGCCGCGTGCTCGGCGCGACGATCGTCGGGTCGCAGGCCTCGTCGCTGATTCATCTGGCGGTTCTCGCGATCCACCAGGGACTCACGGCCCGGCAGCTCGCGCACACGGTCACGGCGCATCCGACGCTGCCGGAGGCGGTCAGCGAAGCGGCCGCGCAGATTTACGGGGAAGCCTTGACCACCTCCATCACGGCGCGGGCTCCCAGAAGGGGTCAGACCCCTCAACTGGAAGGGGTCTGACCCCTTTCGCAGCATGGCGATTGTTGTCGTTGGATCGGTGGCGCTGGACACGATCCGGACGGCTCGGGGCCGGTACCCGAATCTCCTCGGCGGCTCGGCGACGCATTTCTCGCTGGCGGCCCGGCGCTCGACCGAGGTCCGGATTGTCGCCGCGGTGGGGCGGGATTTCCCCGCGCGGCTGCTCTCGACCCTGCGGCATCCGCGGGTGGACCTCAGCGGCCTGGCGGTGCTCCCCGGCAAGACCTTCCGGTGGGAGGGGAAGTACAGCCGCGATTTTTCCAGCCGCGAAACGCTCGGGCTGTCGCTGGGCGTCTTCCAGACGTTCCGGCCGCATATCCCGCCGCAGCACCGGACCTCATCCACCGTGTTCCTGGCGAACATCGACCCGCATCTGCAGGGGGTGGTGCTCTCGCAGGTCACGCGCCCCCGGCTCATCGCCGTGGATACCATTGATCACTGGATCCGCCACGCGCGCGGCACCCTCCTGAAGCTCCTGCGCCGGACCGACATGATCTTCCTCAACGAGGAAGAGGCCCAGCTCCTGACCCAGCGGCGCTCCCATCGGGCGATGGGGGACTGGCTCAGGGCCCGCGGCCCGTCCATCGTCATCATCAAGCAGGGCTGGTACGGCGCGATCGGCTGGGTGGACCACGAAATGGTCTGGGTGCCGGCGTATCCGGTTGATGAGACGGTGGACCCCACCGGGGCCGGGGATTCCTTCGCGGGCGGGGTGCTGGGGGTGCTCGACCGCGCCCGGGCCGTGGACCGGGACGTCCTGCGGCAGGCGATGCTGTACGGCTCGGTCATCGGCTCGTTCTGCGTGGAGGGGATGGGGGTCTCGGGGCTGGCCCGGCTGGCGCCGGCGCGGTTCCATCAACGGCTGGAAAATCTGAAGCGCATCTCCGGCGTCCGAGGCTGAAAGGGGTCAGACCCCTCAAGACTGGACTGTGGTACCATACGTGTAGGATCATGAAGCCGAGACCGTTTCTGGTCGGCTTGACCTGCGGCACAGCGCTGGGAAGCGCGCTGCTGTGGCTGTGCTACGTGGACTGGTATCCGGTGTTCGCGCCGCTCGCGCAGGAGCCGCTCGTGATCCGGGCCGATGCCAAGGGCGACGGGCGGTTCGGGGCGCCGCGCAGCGGCAACCGGCGCCACCAGGGCGTGGACATTCAGGCCCCGCTGGGCAGTCCGGTGCGGGCCATCCGCAGCGGCCGCGTCATGGCGGTGGGCAGGCACCGGGGGCTCGGCCGCTACCTGCAGGTGGAGCACGCCGGAGGCTTGCGCAGTCTCTACGCGCATTTGGATGAGATGCAGGTTGATGTCGGCGCGCGGGTGCGGCAAGGGCAGGCAATCGGCACGGTGGGCAAGACCGGCAACGCCCGGCATCCGTGGATTGCGCCTCATCTCCATTTGGAAGTGACGCGGGACGGTTCGGTGATTGATCCGCAGACATTGGGGTTGGCCTTGGTCGGGCCGACGGAGCGTGTCAGTGATGCTGACGCAAGCGGCGGCGAATAAATCCGCCCTCCTGCATCCGTGGCGGCCGGGCCTGTGGCGGATGCGGCTGCCGCAGGGCCGGGTCATGCTGGCCGGCGTCACCGACCGGATCGGCGGCTTCGACGCGCTGCGCGCGCAACTGCCCTCCATCCGCAGGTTCGTGCTGGCCGAACAGGTGCACGGGGCCGGCCTCACCTCCATTGAGACGCCTCAGCCGCCCCTCGAGCGGATCCCCGGGTGCGATGCCCTGACGACAAGCCTGCCCGGCGCGGCCCTGGTGATTCAGACCGCCGATTGCCTCCCGCTCTACGTCTGGGATCCGGGCCAACAGATTGCGGCCCTGGCGCATGTCGGCTGGCGAGGGCTGGCGGCGCAGCTGCCGGTCCGCCTGGTCAGCTTTCTCGGCACGCGCTATCAGAGCCGCCCCGAGCGTCTGCGGGCGGCGTGGGGTCCCGCCATCCGCGCCTGCTGTTACGAGGTCGGGCAGGAATTTGACGCGCGCTTCCCTGCGTGGATCCGTCACGACGGAACCCGGCGGACGATGGACCTGATCGGCTGCGCCGCCGCGCAATTGCGGGCCGCCGGCATCCGGGCCGGGCGCATCACCGACGCCGGCGTGTGCACCGCGTGTGACTCCCCCGGTGAGAGGCGGGGAGTCATCCTGAGCGAGCGAAGCGAGTCGAAGGGCGACACCGCCCGGTGGCACTCGGTCAGGCGCGGCGCGCAACCTGAGGAGCGGCTGCTGTCCTTCATCGCGATACGCGCGTAACGATGCATCGCACCATCGGCTATCTCTCCAAGCGCCTGGTCCAGATCCGTTCCGGCGAGGGCCGGCGGGTGTTCCTGACCTTCCTCTATTTCTTCCTCGTCATCACCGCCTACTACGTCATCAAGCCGGTCAGCCGCTCGCTCGTGCTGGACGACCTCGGCTCGCGCCTCGTGCCGTATGTGGACCTCATCAGCGCGATCATGATGGGCCCGATGGTCACCCTGTTCGCGAAGCTGGTGGACCGGATGCCCAAGCACCGGCTGGTCAGCCTCACGTTCGCCTCGGTGACCGCCTCTCTGGTGGTGTTCTGGAAGCTCCTGCAGTGGCCGGACCGGTGGGTGCCGGCGGCGTTCTACGTGTGGGTGTCGATGTTCTCGGTGCTCGTCGTCACGCTGTTCTGGCTGGTGGCCAACGACCTGTATCACCCCCGCGAGGCCAAGCGGCTCTTCGGCTTCATCGGCTCCGGCGGGATCCTCGGCGGCCTCGTGGGCTCGGCCATCGCCGCAGCCAGCGCCCGCCTGGTCGGGACCGAGCAACTCTTGCTGCTGTCGGCGGCCATCCTGCTGGCGTGCTGGCTCGTCGTGAAGCAGCTCTGGCGCCACGCGCCCGCGGCGCCGGTGGGCGCTCCCGTCCATGCGGACACCCGCCCGTCGGGTTTCGGGAGCCTCGTGCGCCTGCTGCTGCGGTCCCGCTACCTGGTCCTGCTGGTCGGGTTGGTGGGGGTCGCCAAGATCGTCTCGACCCTGGTCTACTACCAGTTCAACCCCTTCATCGAGCAGATGTTCCCGGACCAGGACACGAAGACCGCCTTCACCGGCCTGTTCTTCGGCTGGATGAACGCCGCGTCGTTCTTCGTCCAATTTTTCTTCACGAGCTGGATCCTGCGCCGCATGGGGCTGCTCTGGGCCTTGCTGATCCTGCCGGCGGGGCTCGTGACCGGCTCCGCCGGCCTGCTGGTCATTCCGATGTTCTGGCTGGCGGCGACCACGGAGCTCTACGACGGCTCGATGAACTATTCGCTGCAGCAGACGACCAAGGAAGTGCTGTACCTGCCCATTGACCGCTCGATCCGCTACAAGGTCAAACCGTTCATCGACATGGTGGTGTTCCGGTTCGGGAAGGGGATTGCCGCCATGATCGGGATTGTCTGGCTGGATGCGCTGCACTGGGAAGCCAGGTTCTTGAGCTATCTGACCCTCCCCCTCATCGCCGGCTGGATTCTCCTGGCCATCCAGCTTCGGCGCGACTACGTGAAGACGATCCGGGGGATTTTGCAGGCCCGCGCGGCATCCCGGCGCGGACATGACACGGGGGCCCTCATCGCGCAGCAACAGCGGGATCTGTTCGGTCGGCAGGATCGGCTTGAGGAGTGGTTGGAATCGTTGGCCCCCACTCCCTCCGTTCATCAGAAGCTGACGCTGGCCAGCCAGATGTTCGCGGCGCAGGGACGCAGGGTGTCAGGCATGGAACAGCTCCTGGAGGTTCTGGCGCAGTACGAGCAGCGGCCGGCTCCTGGTCAGGGGGATGACGCCCAGGGGGCGTCGCTTGAGCAGCTCAAGGAATGCCTGCAGGACCGGCACGAGCCGATGGCCCGCCGGCGCACCGCGATCAAATGCCTCACCCAGCGGAACGGCCAAGAGGCGGTGGACTGCCTGCTGGGGCTCCTGATGGTGGAAGAAGACGCGGTGATGCGCCAGGAGCTCATCCGGGGGCTGACCAAGCTGCGCCTGCGGTATCTGCATGGGCATCGTTTGGAATTCCCCAAGCGCCTCATTCGCCGGCAGATCATCAAGGAGGTCCAGATCGCCAAGCGCATCGCCCGCGTGGCGGCGATGTATCGCCACGACCTCGTCCCGGCCCGCCAGGACGGCGAGCCGGTCCTGGGCATGCTGCGCCTCATCATGGAAGAAACCACCCAGCAGATCTTCCGGCTGTTGAGCCTGTTGTACCGGCCGGAAGACATTTACCTCATCTACAACCAGCTCCGGGAGCCGGACACGTATGTCCGGGCGGATGCCATCGAGCTGCTGGACAACCTGATTGATCCGCGCCTGCGGCGGCTCATCGTGCCGGTGCTGGATGAGGACGCGTTCCTGGAGTCCATCGAGGGCGTGCCCGAGGAACCGTCGCTGAGCTCCGGGGAGGCCTCGCGCCTGCTGCGGGAGGGCATTTGGGATCACAACCGCTGGTTGAGCCTCATCATCATGGCGCTGGTCGGGCGCATGCGCATCGAGCCGCTCCTGGCCGACCTGGACCTGGCCATCCAGAGCAGCGACCCGTTGCTCTCGCAGGCGGCCGCAGTCGCCCGCCGGCTCGCGGCACAATCCGCTTCAGCGTGAACAGTCGTCCCATTGTTTGGGTGGTGGCCGCGTGCGTCTCCGGATGCGCCGCCGCCTCGCCGCGGACACCGCACGCCGGCCTGCTCGCCGGGACACCCGCCCCGCGCAAGCAATCCATCGGGTGGCATCTCTTCGACGTCACGGTGCTCTCGCAGGTCGAGCAGCTCTTCCATCTCGTCCGCGTCACGCGGCGTCTGACCGGCTCGCCCCTCGCCGCGAAGAACCTGCGCGGCGGCCAGGTGCCGGACAGCAGCTTCTTCACCAACCGGGACATCGCGCGGGTCACGCCGGCTGAGGTCCGAGCGGGACCCACGCAGTCCTCCGAGCGCGCGACGCCCCCTTTTCTCATCACCAGGATCAAAGAGGAAGGGAAGACCGCCGGGTTTTTCGTGACCGACGCCGAGGGTCAGCGGTTCCTCTTCAAGCTGGATGCCGCCGGCTATCCCGAATTGGTGACGGGCGCGGAGGTGGCCGCCAGCAAGCTCTTGCATCTTCTGGGCTATTACGTGCCCAGCTATGAGATCGTCGAGGTCGCGGCGGACGACCTCTCCGTCAGCACGCAGGTGGATGACGGCGAGGAGGAGCTGCACGAGGCGCTGGAAGGGCGAATCCGAAACGGACGCCTGCGGGTGTCCGCCAGCCGGATCCTCGACGGGGAGATCCTGGGGCCGTTCCGCTTCAAGGACCACCGCGACTGCGCCGAGATCCGGGCGCTGAAGATCGCCTATGCGTGGCTCAACAACACCGACGCGAAAGACCACAACACCCTGATGGTCCGGGCCGACAACCGGGTGATCGGCTATCTCATCGACTTCGGGACGTCATTCGGCGCGGATGCGCAGCGCGGCGCCAAGCGGCCGTGCCAGGGGTGGCTCTACGACGTGGACCTCATGAACGGGACGCTGGAGCTCCTGACCCTGGGGCTCTATGACCGGGGCTGCAAGACGGCTGAGGCGGCCGCGAGTCCGGCGCTCGGGACCTTTTCTGCGAGGTTCGATCCAAGGGGTTGGAAACCGTATGCGCCCAACCTTGCCTTTGAGGAGCTGACCGGCGCCGAAGCCCGATGGATGGCCGCCCGTCTGGCCCGGCTGTCTCACGAGCAGCTGGCCGCCGCAGTCGCCGCCGGGCAGTATCACGACCCTCAGGATGCCGCGCGGATTGTGGAAGTTCTGGAAGCCCGCCGGAATGCGATTGTGGAGGTGTATCGATGATTCTGTCGTATCAGCGGCATCATCCGCGGATCCACCCGACGGCGTTTGTGGCGCCGGGAGCCGCGGTGATCGGCCGGGTGACGGTGGGCAAAGAGGCGAGCGTGTGGTTCGGCTCGGTCGTGCGCGGCGACGTCAACCGCATCGTCATCGGCGAGGCGACCAACATCCAGGACGGCTCGATCCTGCACGTGGATGACGACCATCCCTGCCTGATCGCCGACCACGTGCATGTGGGGCACCACGCCAACCTGCACGGCTGCGTCGTGGGACGCGGGGCGATGATCGGCATCGGCGCGATCGTCCTCAGCGGCTCGCGGGTCGGCGCCGGGGCGATGATCGGCGCCGGCAGCGTGATCCTGGAGGGGATGCGGATTCCGCCGAGGATGCTCGCGGTCGGCGCGCCGGCGCGCGTGGTCCGGCGGGTGACCGCGCAGGACCTCGCCTATATCCGCCGGTGGGTCGCCAAATACGTCCGCCTCGCCAAGGCCTACCGCAAAAACAGGGACGTTTCTATTTTTCCTCAGACTGAGGAGGGAGAAAAATAGAAACGTCCCTAATTTCCGATGAGGTGGATCAGGTAGGAGCGGGCGCGCGGGCGGGTATCGAAATCCACCAGGACGATTTGCTGCCACGTCCCGAGCTGCAGCCGGCCGTCGACGATGGGCACGCTGAGCGAGGGGCCGATGAAGGCGGCCCGCAGGTGCGAAAAACCGTTGTCATCCCCGCCGGTGTCGTGGTGCGCATAGCGCAGCCCTTCCGGGAAGAGCCGCTGGAGCGCGTCCTTCAAATCCCGCACGAGCCCCGATTCGTACTCGATCGTCGTCACGCCCGCCGTTGAGCCGGTCACGAACACCGTCGCCAGGCCCTGCTGAATCTTCGCGCGCGCCACCGCCTCCTGCACCGTGTCGGTGAGATCCACGCAGTCATTGCGCCCCTGGGTCCGCAGCTCTTGAGTGATCGTCTTCACGAGCATGAACAGGAGTTAGGAGAAGAGAATGGTGCGGAGGGGGGGAGTTGAACCCCCACGCCTTTCGGCACGGGCTTCTGAGACCCGCGTGTATACCAGTTCCACCACCTCCGCATACATAGGAATTCCAGTATACTGACGGGACCGGAGCCCGTCAAATCTCCGGCGATGCGCTATAATACTCCGATGCACATTGGGTTGACCTACGACGTGCAAACCGATCCGCGCGACGAGCGGCAGGCGGAGTGGGACCCGCCCCGCGTCCTTGACGCGCTCTGCCAGGCGCTCCAGACGCTGGGCCATGACGTCGTCCGCCTGGGCGACGCCTCGCGTCTGCTGGTCTCGCCTAACTGCCTGAAGGCGGTGGACCTGGTCTTCAACATCGCCGAGGGCGCGCGCGGACGCTGCCGCGAGGCCTGGGCGCCGAACCTGCTTGAGCTCGCCGGCGTGCCGTGCGTGGGGTCGGATGCGCTGGCGTTGTGCCTGGGGTTGGATAAGCTCGCGTCCAAGCGGCTGGCACGGGCGGAAGGCCTGCGCACGCCGGCATGGCTTGCCGTGAGCGACGCGGCGCAGATTCCAGAACGGATCCCGCCGGCGTTTCCGGTCATCGTCAAGCCCCGCTATGAGGGCTCCGGCATCGGCATTGATGAAGGCGCCGTCGTCCATGACCGCCAGGCGCTCCAGCGCCGCGCGGCCGCGATGCTCGAGCGCTGGCGCCAGCCGATGCTCATCGAGGAATTCATCCCCGACGGCGAGCTGACCGTCTGTCTGATCGGCAACAGCCCCCCGACCGCGTATCCCGCGGTTCAGCGCGCCATTGATCCGCGCACGCGGCTGTCCTGCCACGTGGCGCGCGCCTGTCTGCCGTCGCCGGACGGCGACAGGCAGGCGGCTCAGGGGGACTGGATCACCCCGCTTGAGCTGACCGAGCCGCTGGAGCGCGAGGCGCAGCGGATCGCCCTGGTGATGTTCGAGACGCTCGGCTGCGCGGATATGGCCCGGGTTGACGTGCGGGTTGATGCGCAGGGCCGCGCCTGGTTTCTCGAGATTAACCCCCTGCCGTCGCTGGACCCGGAGGGCAGCTTCGGACTGCTGGCCGAATCAGCGGGGTTGAGCTACCCCCGGATGATCGGCCGCATCCTCGACGCCGCCTGCCAACGTCTTGGGCTGGTCGGAACGCCGGTGAAATCATGATCCCACGCCCTGCCTCTCAGCCTACGGCTGGCGCACTCGCGCCAAGCCGTATTGTCGCAACCCCAGCGAGTGCGCGGCCAGCTATGGGCTGGCCGAGGCAGGGCGTGGGATGAGCGTTCCGGAGCCGTCGCCCGCCGGCGTCTACGCCTACCCCCGCTACTACGCCATCGGCTATCAGTGGAACACCAAAGCCGAGTGCGATTTTCTCGAGGCGTGCATGCTGCAATTCGCCCGCCGCAAGGCCGCCGGGGTGCTGGATATCGGCTGCGGGGCCGGGCGCCATCTGCTGGAGCTGGCCGGCCGCGGCTACACAGCCAGCGGCTTCGACCTGCGCCCTGAGATGGTGCAGTTCGTCAAGGACGCGGCGAAGCAGGCCGGCCTTGCCGTGACGGTGTTCCAGGACGACCTGCGCACCGCCACGCTGAGCGGCCGCTTCGACCTGGCCTTCTGCCTGATGGACACGTTCCGGTTCCTGCTCACCAACGACGAGATCATCCGGCACCTGCGCGAGGTGGCCGAGCACTTGAACCCCGGCGGCCTGTACGTCACCGATTTCTGGATCCCGACCAAGTGGGATCAGATCGCCAACGAGATCTACCAGTGGGAGCAGACCGAAGGCGACACGACGGTGCGGGTGTTCTACGTGCAGCATCCCGACTCGGTCAACCCGGTGAGCCAGACCTTCGAGGACGAGCTGGTGTTCAAGGTGGAGGAGGGGGAGACGTCCAAAGAAATCCACGGGACCCGCACCCGCACCCGCCTGATCATGCCGCAGGAGTTCCAGGCGCTCGTCATGGCCTGCGGCGCCTTCGACCTCGCCGGCGCGTTCTCGGATTTCGACCTCATCAAGACCCTCGAACCCTCCTGTATCTCATGGCGCATGGTCAGCGTCCTCAAGAAGCGCGCCCCATAGCCTGATTCCAACTTCCCCCGGCCAAGTTTCGGCGAAAATTGCTTGACTTGTTATTTTCGTTTATGTATATTTTCGATAATAATGAAAACCCCAGAGCAGCATCCAGGCCGGCAAATCCGCACCCCGCAGGGCTACGCGGCGTTTGTGCCTGACCCTCTGCCGCCCAAGCTCACCTGGAGCCCTCTCCTCACCAGGGCGTTGTCGGACGCAGACCGGCTCATCGGCCAATTGGCCGGCGAGGGCGGCCGTCTGCCCAACCCCCATCTCCTGATCCGTCCCTTCGTGCGCCGGGAAGCGGTGCTGTCGAGCCGGATCGAAGGCACCCAGGCGACGCTCGGCGAGCTGCTCGCCGCCGAAGCGGGAGCGGTGGTGGATCGCAGCCCGGACGATTTGCAGGAGGTGGCCAACTATGTGGTGGCGCTGGAATACGGCATCAAGCGCCTGAAGACCTTGCCGTTGTCGCTGCGGCTGATGCGGGAACTGCATCAGCACCTCATGGCCGGCGTTCGAGGGGAGCGCGCCACACCCGGCGAATTCCGCCGGTCGCAGAATTGGATCGGCCCGCCAGGATGCACGCTGGCCAACGCCTCATATGTCCCGCCTCCGCCGGCAGAGATGGACGCGTGCCTCAAAGACTGGGAGCGGTTCCTGCATGACCGAGCCCTTCCGCCCCTGGTCCAGACGGCCTTGCTGCATTACCAGTTTGAGGCGATCCATCCCTTCCTGGACGGCAACGGCCGCGTCGGACGGCTGCTGATCACCCTGTTCTTGGTTGAGCGGGCGATTTTGCCGACTCCGCTGTTGTACCTCAGCGCGTTCTTTGAGGCGACGCGCTGGAGCTATTACGACCACTTGAGGGACGTCACGGAACGCGGGGAATGGGAAGCTTGGCTCCACTACTTCCTCAACGGCGTGGCCAGGCAGTCCGAAGACGCGCTGGGGCGTGCGGCGCGGATCAACCAGCAGGTCGCGGCGTGGAAGAAAGCGGCAAGCGGAAATGGGTCGAAGATCACCGTGCAACTGATCGAGGCGTTGGCCGCGAATCCCTACCTGACCATCCCCATGGCTGCCAAGCGCTTCCGTGTCGCGTTTACCACCGTCCAACGAGCAGTGGCGCGTCTGGAGCGTCTGAGGATCGTGCAAGAAGTCAGCGGGCGGCAACGACGCCGCACCTACTGTGCAACAGCTCTGTTGAAGATCCTTGAAGAGCCGGCACAGCTGGCCCCCCGTACCTGACATGCTCGCTCGTGCCCTTGTCCTGCTCGTGTTGGCGGCGCCGGCCGCGTGGGCGGCGGATACCTACGAGGAGCTGCGTGGGCGGATGATACAGGAGCAGATCGCCTCCGGCGCCGACGGCCGGCTGCCGGTCCGCGACTCCCGGGTGCTGGCGGCGATGCGCCAGGTGCCGCGGCATCTGTTCGTGCCCGCCGAGGTCCGCCATCTCGCCTACACCGACCAGCCGCTGCCCATCGGGGAAGGGCAGACCATCTCCCAGCCCTATATCGTCGCGCTCATGACGGAACTCGCCCAGCTTGAACCCGGCGAGAAAGCCCTGGAAATCGGCACCGGCTCCGGCTATCAGGCCGCGGTGCTGGCCGCGATCACGGAGGAGGTCTACTCGATCGAGATCCTGGAGCCGCTGGCCCGGCGCGCCGAGCAGACCCTGCGCGACGCCGGCGTCACCTCGGTCCGCATCCGCGCCGGGGACGGCTACCTCGGCTGGCCTGAGGCCGCGCCCTTCGACGCCATCCTCGTCACGGCCGCGGCACCCCGCGTCCCTCAGCCGCTGGTGGATCAATTGGCCATGAACGGCCGGCTGGTCTTGCCCCTCGGCGAGCTGTTCCAGGAATTGATCGTCCTCACCAGGACGCCGGCCGGCGTGCAGGAGGAACGCGTCATCCCTGTGCGATTCGTGCCGATGGTGGGCCAGGTCCAGGAGCCGGCTCCCTGATGGCCAAGAAGGCCGAGCCCGGTTCCTCCACCCTCGCCACCAACCGCAAGGCCCGCCGCGACTACCACATCTTCGACACGGTCGAGGCGGGCATCGTCCTGCTGGGGCCGGAGATCAAGTCCCTGCGCGCCCACCGGGCCTCGCTCGATGACAGCTTCGCCCGGATTGATGAGGGCGAGGCGTTCCTGTATAATATGCATGTCAGCCCGTACGAACAGGGCGGGTGCTACAATCCCGGCGACCCGACGCGCGTTCGCAAGCTTCTCCTGCACCGTTCCCAGATCGAGCGGCTCATCGGACGCCTCAGTCAGCGGGGCCTGGCGCTCATCCCCTTGCGGCTCTACCTCAAGCACGGGCTGGCCAAGGTCGAGCTGGCCCTGGGCAAGGGGAAGAAGCTCTATGAAAAGCGGGAGACGATCCGAACGCGCGAAACCGAACGCGAGATGCGTCGTCTCGTCCGAACCAGACAGAAACGGGGGCGATGAGAATCGATTCGGATTAGGAGCGCTGTGAGGGGCATGCCGAGGTGGTCAGGAGGCCTCGTGCCGAAAGGCACCCCCGAGGCTTGATTTGCACCGTAAGGGGCAAATCATCGGGGGGAAAACACCTGACGCCAATACAAGTGCCAACTACGACGCTGTAGCAGAAGCGGAAGCAATTCTGGCTTCTGAGGCACTCGTCGTCGCCTAACTAGGCGGCGCCGTCCGCCGGGCCGGCCTGCAGACCCGGATGGGCGTCTAGGGCAGGCTGGTCGTGACCTGCGCCGCTGAGGATCACGGCGAGGAGCAATCAGTGGCTCGGTTCCGCCAAGCTGGCTCTGCGAGCGGGGCGGGACGACGGCTCAATGCAGGGCTACGCATGTAGAGGGCTCACGCACTCGATCCGAAGACGCGGGTGCAATTCCCGCCGCCTCCACCAATTTTCGGCCAAGGGGCCGAAAATTGGTGTCCTGAAGCCCGCAGGGCTGAAGGACTACTACTGTTCATGGTGTCCTGAGCGACGCGAAGGACTTCCACAATGACACCATAACGGAAAGGCGGCCGCATGGCGCACGTGAACTATCAATTTGAGAAGCGGAGGAGGGATTTGGAAAGGAAACAAAAGCAAGAAGCCAAACGCCAGCGCAAACTGGAACGAAAGAAACTCCAGGGCACCGAGCCGCCGGCGACACCCCCGCTAGCCCCGCCTATCTGATCCGGGCCGGCCCCGGTCCCTCACTTCACACCCCTGCGCTCCCCCTGAGCGCAGGGGTGTTTTTGTGTCGGAACGCCTACACCGAAAGCGTACGGAGTTGGCGGAGAGGGACCACGGACACGCGCGGCGAAAGGTGGTAGGCCTTGTCCCCAGGATAGAGCACCCACAGGTGGGCCAGCGAAAGTTCCTCCAGCGCGGTGTGCATGCTCCTGGTCAGAGTGGGGGCATCGCCGTACTTGGCTTCGATGCCCCAAAGCTTGCCCTTGTGCGGGAAGACGAGATCCAGCTCGGGGCCCGTATGGACGGCCCAGAAGAAGGCGTCCTGCTCCCTGAGGTTCACATGCTGAATCGCCTGTTCCAGCGCAAACCCCTCCCAGGACGCGCCAAGCTTGGGGTGGCGAAGGACGTCATCACGGTCTTCCAGCCCCAGGAGCGCGTGCAGGAGGCCTGAGTCCCGGAAGTAGACTTTCGGCCGCTTGACGAGCCGCTTGCTCGTGTTGTACGACCAGGGTTGAAGTTGCCGGATGAGGAACGTCCCAGACAGGAGGTCGAGGTAGCGCCGAGCCGTGGCATCGGAAAACGAGAGACTGCGGCCGATCTCGGAGGCGTTGAAGAGCTGGCCGTGGTAATGGGCCAGCATCGTCCAGAACCGCCGCAGGGTCGGCGCCGGGATGCGCAAGCCCAGGTTCGGGATATCCCGTTCCAGAAAGGTCGTGACGAAGTCCTGCCGCCACTGAAACGACGCCGGCGCACTCCCTGCCAGATATGACCTGGGGAACCCGCCACGCACCCACAGCCGCTGGACCGCGTCCTCCGGGAGGATGTCCAGCGAAAAGCCGCCGAGTTCCAGATAGCTGATCCGCCCGGCGAGCGACTCCGAGCTTTGCGCGATCAGGTCCCGTGAGGCGCTCCCCAGGATGAGGTATGTGGCGTGAGGCTGCTTGTCCGCCAGCACCCGGAGGATGGGAAACAGCTCCGGCCGACGCTGAATTTCATCGATCACCACGAGCCCGGTCAGCCCTTCCAGGGCCAGCAGGGGCTGCTCCAGCCGGGCAAGGTCCCGGGGATCCTCCAGATCGAAGCGATGCACCGGACCGCGGCCCTGTCGGCGCGCGAGTTGCTTCGCCAGGGTGGTCTTGCCGCACTGGCGAGGCCCCAGGATGGCCACCACCGGGGCCTCCTTGAGCCGGGCGTCGAGCAGCCGGAGTTCCTTGGTGCGCGGGATTTCCATGGCGAAGGTAGTATACCATGAAAAACCAATATCCTATATCGAAATTTCATCACCCATCCTGCCTCACGCTTCCTGGCCCGGCTTCAAGCGAAGGGGGTTTATTTTTGCCCCCGCCGCATGTATACTGACGGCAACCCCCTCAAAATTACCTTACTTCTTTTGATGCCATCAAACCAGATTCGGCGGTTGACAGAGAAAATAAAGCAGTTTCGCGACGAGCGAAATTGGTCGCAGTTCCACAATCACAAGGACATGGCTCTCTCACTTGTTTTAGAGGCCGCGGAAGTTCTTGAGCATTTTCAGTGGAAGAATTCTGAAGAAATTGAACGACATGTGAAGGATCAAAAAGAGGAATTGGCTGATGAACTCGCAGATGTCGCCATGTTTCTTCTTGAGTTGGCAGACAACATAGGAGTTGACCTTGGGGAAGCCATCGAGAAGAAACTTGGGAAGAACGCTTTGAAGTATCCCATTGAAAGGGCGAAGGGAAAACACACAAAGTACACTCGCCTCTAAGCATGCGGCTCTACGAAGGTACCATCAAAGAGTTTAGCGATGATGTGACAAACAACCGGTTAGCCGATCGCATCAGACGTAATTACACAAGCCACTATCACAGAGACCCGCCCGAGTCCGAATACCGCGCGTGGCAGCAATCCTTAAACGTTTTAAACAACTCCTTCCTTTCCTCCTCACTTGTCGAAAACAGAATCATTGTTGAGTTCGAACTTCCTTACTCCTCCCGACGTATCGATGTGCTCCTCTTCGGGACAGGAGCGGATGATAAAGAAAACGTTGTGCTGATCGAATTGAAACAGTGGTCCAATGAATACGTGGAGGATTGCGAGACAGAAGGGAATGTTATTGTGGATTATGGGAGCCGAAAAACGGAGGAAGCCCACCCGTCATTGCAGGTGCAGGGTTATCACTTCGACTTAAAGGATTTTTTTGCAATATTCGAAGAGCAAAGTACGATGGGACTCAGCTCCTGCTCCTATTGTCACAATTACGCGAGAGGGGCTCCGGAAAACATTTTGTTTTATCCAAAGTTCTCCAAACTCATAAAAAGTTATCCGGTGTTTGCAAAAGAGGATGTCATTGAGCTTGGGCATTACTTAAGAGAACGTTTATCCAGAGGATCTGGCCTCGAGGTCTTTAACCGGTTTATAACAAGTCCCATCCGCCCATCTCGGAAGCTGCTGAATCACACCAGCGAAATGATCAATCAACGGCAGATATTTAATCTCATTGACGACCAAATCGCCGCATATAACGCGATCATGCATCGAGTCAAAGGTCTCGCAAAAAGTGCTTCCAAGTCGATAGTCATTGTTAAGGGTGGGCCTGGAACAGGCAAATCAGTTATTGCGCTTGAGGTCATGGGTGAACTGATGCGTCAGGGGAAGGTTGTCTATCATGCGACGGGCTCATCGGCCTTCACCAACACCCTGCGCAAGATAGTAGGTCGTCGGGCCAGGAATTTGTTCGGGTTCTTCTTCAGTTTCACCAAACATAAGGACAATGAGATCGATGTGCTTATCTGCGACGAGGCGCATCGAATACGAACTGACAGTAACGATTACGGCGTTCCTTCGAAGTACCGATCACGCAATCCGCAAATCATAGATCTCATTCGGCCAGCAAAGCTCTCTATTTTCTTTATTGATGAGTGGCAAGTTGTGCGACCGAAGGAGATCGGTAGTATCCGGCTTATTCGGGAGGCGGCGACGAGGGCCGGCATCAGCGAGAACAATATAGCCGAATTCGAGTTGACAACCCAGTTCCGATGCTCTGGCTCCGACGCCTATCTTCAGTGGCTCGACAGAATGCTAGGTGTGAGGGATTCCGAGATCGGCGCCTTCGACAACAGAATGGAGTTCAGGATTTTTGATGACCCAATGCAGCTTAAGTCGGCTATCGCCATGCGGAACCAGGAGAAGGCGAACTCTGCGAGGCTTGTGGCGGGTTTCTGTTGGCCCTGGAGCAAGCCAAGAGCGGACGGCTCATTGGTGAATGACGTTCGGATTGGTACATTCGAGATGCCTTGGGAAAAAAAGGACAAGTTCTGGGAATGGGCTACGCATGAGGCCGGCATGGAGCAAGTGGGTACAGTTTACACGGCCCAAGGGTTTGAGTTTGACTATATTGGCGTGATTTTTGGCAATGATCTGGTATATGACGAACGGGAAGCGGGCTGGGTAAGTCGGCCCGAACGTTCACACGACTCTATGGTTAAGCGGAACAACGCAGACCTAACAAGGCACCTAAAGAACGTGTATCGGGTGCTCATGTCACGTGCCCACAAGGGTGTTTACGTGTATTTCATGGACAAAGGGACGGAGAGATATTTCAGGCAGCAGTTAGCCCTTGGCGAATCCAAGGGAGAGGTAAGCGAGCGCTCAAGTGCGGAACAGGTTGATGATCTTCTCAAGAGCATTTTTTCGACCGATGATGAGATTCCAGAGGGGAAAAAGTATTCCGAGTATTTACCAGTCTATTCCCTGAAGGTTGCTGCTTCCGCTTTTCGGGAAGGGCAACACGCGGAGATATCTGGATGGAGGCGCTTGAGCGTTCCATCACGTCTGACAAAGGAGCATTTCATAGCAAAAGTGGTTGGAAAATCGATGGAACCAACGATTCCTGACGGCAGCCATTGCGTCTTCCGAAAGGATAGGGGCGGCTCACGCAACGGTCTAGTTGTCTTAGTGGAATCCAAGCGCATTTCCGACCCAGAAAACGGGCAAGGGTATACCGTGAAACGGTATCATAGCGAAAAAGAATTTTTTACCGACGGTACCTGGCAACATAAAAAGATCATCCTTTCTCCGGATAACAAGAAGTTTGAAGACATTGTGTTAGAGGACGTCCCTCCAGGAGAATTCCACGTGGTGGCAGAATTTATTTGCTGTCTATAAAACCTGGGGGGCAGGCTCAATTGCGCCGCTTGGCTAACGTTCAGCTGGCACAGTTGGAGTGCCGCACTTCTCTATGAGTCTAGAGCCGTTGTCCGAGCAACGAATTCGTGCCGCTGCCTTCCAGTGGCTTGCTAACCAGTGCAGTCTGCGCGGTAGCGAGGTGCTCCCTATCGATGTTTTGCGAGTGGGGTTCACCATTGATGGGAGATTGGTTCCTCTCATGGGTCCTCAGGGAATTTTCAAACCCAGAGTACTGTCGCTACCCCTCTCAATTACGACCGCACCAGAAGGACCCTACGATGACGTGTTTGAGTCATCTGGACTGCTCCTATACCGTTACCGAGGAACCGACCCGCAGCATCGTGACAATGTCGGCCTGCGGACGGCCATGAAACAACAGGTTCCACTTATTTATCTACACGGCGTTGCAAGAGGAAGGTATTTGGTTGCTTGGCCTGTGTTTATTGTTGGCGATAACCCAAAATCACTGACATTTACTGTTGCTGTTGACTCGCCTGGCGAGCAATTGGATGACATTTCAGCGACTGCCGATGGTCGCAGGGCGTACATTACTGCAATGGTTAAGAAGCGAGTTCACCAGCAACGTTTTCGCGAACGTGTTTTGGCGGCTTATGAAGAACAATGTGCTTGTTGCAGGTTGAGACAGTTGGCCCTTCTCGAGGCAGCCCATATCATCCCGGATACTGAACCCACTGGAGAGCCCATCATCTCCAACGGCATCAGCTTGTGCTGTCTTCACCACGCTGCGTACGACGGTCTCATAATTGGGATATCCCCAGATTTTAGAATAACTGTCGATCGTAGAGTACTTAAGGAGTCAGATGGACCAATGTTGCGCCATGGATTACAAGGCTTAAATGGACAGGGGCTCATCCTGCCTAAGAGGAAGGCACTCTGGCCGGATCGTAATCGGTTAGCCTATCGTTATCAACTATTCCAGGAAAATCTTGGACGGTTCTGATTGCCTGTGAGATTAGGGTTGGCCAGAATAGCTCCGCGTAGCTGGTTTTGCCTAGCAGAGTTGGAGCGCCTTCTTAGGGAAGAAAGGAAAAACTGGATCTCCATTTCGACCTTGGCATAGCTAGTGGCTACAAAAGCCCTTCCCAAAAAGCAAGGGTTCTGACAGAAGACTGGGCAGAGAGAAATCTTTACTGCCCGGCTTGCCTAGACGCTCATCTGAAGCGTCGCCAAGATAACACCAAAATTTACGATTTCCTCTGTGCCAGATGCCAGGAATCCTTTCAGTTGAAAAGTCAGCAAAAACCCATCGGCACAAAGATCCTGGACTCCGCATATCGACCGATGGTGCAAGCTGTCAGAAAGAACCGCGCTCCGAACTTCTTCCTGCTCCACTATGACCCCTTGCGCTTATTCGTGCAAAATCTCCTCCTCATCCCGCGCTATTTCATTTCGGCCTCATGCATTGAAGCAAGACACCCCTTAAGCGTAACTGCCAGGCGGGCTGGTTATGTGGGTTGTCTGATTAACCTCAGCCAGGTCCCTGAACAGGGGCGTATTTTCCTGGTGCGAGAACGGACAATCCGGCCAGCCCGTGAGGTAGGAACCCGGTACCGGCGGTTCCAATTCTTGAATAACAGGGATTGGCGGTCGCGAGGTTGGACGGCGGATGTGCTGGCGTGTCTCGACAGGCTTGGGAAACCCCAATTTGCGCTGCATGATGTGTATGCCTTTGAGGACGAGTTGAAAGCCCTTCATCCAGGGAACTTCCACACTCGCGATAAAATCAGGCAACAACTTCAAGTACTGCGAGATCATGGGATGTTAACATTCCTTGGGGGCGGTCGTTATAAGCGACCCACTGTTTAGCGAACTGCGAAGGAGGGTGATATGAGTCCAGTACACAAAAGGTTCCCATCCTGCAGTTGCGCTCAGCACGATGACGTGATTCTGAAAAGGAAAGATGTTCAGAGAATTCTCACTTATCTGTTGCGGGATGAAGAAAAGCATTACGTAGAGTTAGAAAAACCGAGCCAACATATTTTCAGGACATTACGGAAAATTCAACAGGCCGTTGAGATCCAATGAGACTCATGGTCAAGGTCATGTCTTGGAAAATCGGGGACGGGTCTGATTGTTGAGGGGTGAAGGTGTAAGGAGGCATGATGGCGACAACTCAAACGGATGCACGAATCAAGATCGAGCGACCGAGCGAGAAGAAGCTGAAGGCGCTGGGCGTCAAGCGCTGGCCGATCTGGACGAAGGAGCCGTCCACATTTGACTGGGAGTACGATGAGCAGGAGACCTGCTACTTTCTGGAAGGCGAGGTGACGGTGAAGACCGACCAGGGCAGCGTGCGCCTCGGACCGGGAGATCTGGTGACGTTCCCGAAGGGGCTGGCCTGCACCTGGCACGTCGCCAAGCCGGTCCGCAAGCACTACCGCTTCGGCTGAACGTGACGTCGTTCTCCCTGTAACGCCAGATGTTGCAGGGAAGTGAAAGAGCAAAGCGAAGACCGGGGACAGGCACCGCCTTCGGCGGAGCCAGTCCCCAGTCTGGAACGCGAGGCAAGCATGGGCCTTGAGACGCAGACCATCGTGACGTCCGACCGCGTGCGGATCTCGCTGGCCCACTCTCATCACGGAGCGCGCCAGACGGCCCTCATCATCTGCCCGGGGTTTTTTCAGAGCAAGGAGACCCCCACCTTCCGGCGCCTGGCTCAGGCGCTCGCCAGGGAGCATGACGTCATCGCCATGGACTTTCGAGGCCACGGCCGCTCGAGGGGGTGGTACACCTTTTCCGCCCGGGAGAGTCTGGATCTCGAGGCGGTGCTGCGGTGGGCTCGGCAGCGGTACGAGCGGATCGGGCTCATCGGGTTCTCCTTGGGCGCGGCGATTCTGATCGAGACCGTCAGCCGGGTTCGTGAGGGCGTGCAGAGCCTGATCGCCGTCAGTGCGCCGTGCGCCTTCGACGCGATTGCGATGCGATGGTGGACCCCGCAAGCCATGCGGACCGGCCTTCAAGGGCTTGAGCCTGGCTCCGGATGCCGCCCGGGCCCGCCGTGGCTGCCGAAACCCGCCCCGCTGGCCTGCGTGCCGCGCCTGGCCCCGATGCCGATTCTCTTCATCCACGGCGCCCGCGATGCGATCGTCGGGGTGGAGCACAGCCGGCGCCTCTACGCGGCGGCCGCGGAGCCCAAGCGGCTTGAGATTCTCGAGGGCGGCAGCCACGCCGAGGCGCTCTTCCGGGATGACGCGGAGGGGTTTTGTCGTCTCGTCAGCCGGTGGTGGGAGGAGACGTTTCGGATAGATAAATTCTAGAAAACAGGTACCGGTTCTGGTTTTTCACGCGCCAGGCGAGGTTAGAACGTCTTCGAACACAGGAGGGATGGATGAGTGAGGAGCAAGAAACGGTGGCACCGCAGGGGGAGACGAAGGAGCAGAAGTTCCAGCGGCTGGCGACCAAGCGCACGCAGGCGGCTCTGAAGAAGATCCAACTGCTGTGCAACCTGAGCGGCTCCAGCTACGCCTACACCCCGGAGCAGGCGGCCAAGATCGTGGGCGCCCTGCGGGCGGCGGTGGATGCGGTGGAGGCCAAGTTCAGCCGGGTCCGCGGCAGCAAGGCCGGCGAAACGTCGTTCTCCCTGTAACGCCAGATTTTGCAGGGAAGGGAAAACAGGTACCGGTTCTGGTTTTTCCAAATGGTCCCCCCGCTGTTTTGCTGTGCCCCGTGAAATGCGAAGCATTTCCGGGACTCAGTCCTGGAAATCGCTCCGCGATTTCTCAGGGCAAAACAAGCCGCGGGGGCTGTCGCCGCCGAGCTGAGCTGGGAAAACAGGTACCGGTTCTGGTTTTTCCAAATAGTCCCGCCTAGCTGAGCTGGGTTCTACGGCGCGGCCTGGGGTTCAACTGGCACAGTTGGAACGCGAGGCAAGAGTTGACAGTACATCAAAAATAGTGTATTCTTCGAGGGTAACAGGGTGGATGCGATGGCGAACGCGCGGCGATTTCGTGACTATCTCAAGGAACAACTCAAGGATCCCGCCTTCCGGAAGGCCTACGAGGAAGAAGGTCTCTTTGTGGAGCTGGCCGTCCAGATCGCCCACCTCAGACAGCGCAAGGGCGTTACGCAGCGGCAGCTCGCCAAGCGGCTCCACACCTCCCAACAAACGATCTCACGTCTGGAAAGCCCTCGCAATGGGAGTCTGTCCCTGCGGACCCTCATCCGGATTGCCCACGCCCTCGGCAAAGAACTCAAGGTCCAGTTCGTCTAGCGGCCATCTCCAGGTGTACCGTTACCCACCGAGCTCGCTGGGAAGACCGTGACCAAGCTCGCGAGGCAAGCCCTGCTGAGTTTACTGGCATCGAAGCCGTTCCAGAGACGGTTTGCCAGGTTCATCGTCCATCCTGTGAGTCTCCTGGCCATCGCGACGGTGTTCGCGACCATTGCCGGGGTGTGGCTGACGAACTACTACCAGGAGCGGGCCTGGGTCAGGGAGAAGCGGTTTGAGACGTTCCGGCAGGGGTACCGCGAGGCGCTTGAGCTGGTCGATGAGCTGTCCGAGCTCATGAGCCGGCGGTTCTTCGGGCTGAACCGCGTGGTGTGGGTGGCGAAGGGGACGGGGACCGGAGAGCTGGACCAGGTGTGGGACGAGTACTATGAGTCGGTGGTGGAATGGAACTCCAAGTTCCTGGTGTACAGGAGCCGGTTGACCCGCTCCATCGAGCCGGTGGCGGGGGTGGCGTTCGCCGCCTCCCCGGAGACTGCGCTGGATGGGGAGCCAGGGGGAGTGAAGAGCATCCATGGCTACTTCTTCACCACCCACCAGGATGTGAGGAAGCTGGTGGACTGCGTACGGCAGCGCTGTTCGGATGAGGACAAAGCGGCTGCGCTGAGCCAAGCGGAGCGCTCCCTGGAGGTTCTCGGGGTGGCGATTGAGAGCTTCATCGAAACCTGCCTGGACCGGATCCACGAGCACGCCAGCCAGTCCTGATTGGAACGCCTCCCCGGATGACCTCTTCGGCCTGACGCTCTTGCACAGTATACGTTCATATGGTAAAATTACCAGTAGCCGATGATCCTTGAATTTGGTGACCAGGCGACGGCCGATATCTTCCACGGCGAGAATACGAAAGCCGCCCGACGCATTCCGCCGGTCATCTGGAGGGTGGCGAGTCGGAAGCTGGATCTGCTCAATGCCGCCCACGAACTCCATGATTTAATGGTGCCGCCAGGGAATTGCTTGGAAGCTTTACGCGGCAAGTTGGCCGGCTTTCACAGCATTCGGATCAACGATCAATTTCGGATCATGTTCATCTGGGTGGATGGCAATGCCAAAGACGTGCAGATTACCGACTACCATTAACTACGAAGGGAGGCGCCGATGATTCCCGCGCATCGAAAACCCACGCATCCTGGCGAGATTCTGCTGGAGGAGTTTCTTGAACCGATGGGGCTGACGCAGTTGGAGCTGGCCCACCGCATGGGCGTGCCCGTGCAGCGTGTGAACACCCTGATCAACGGCAAGCGCGACATGACGGCGGAGACGGCCATTCTCCTGGGCCGCGTCCTCAAGACGACGCCGGAACTCTGGATGAATCTTCAGGATGCTTGCGATCTGTATGATGCGAGGGCGCGCTTGGCACACGCCGGCAGCCGTTAGGGAAAAATCGGTGCCGGCCTAAGTAGTCCCACCTAGAGGGCCGCCTGTTAGAGGGGTTTGCCGTCGTGCTCTTGAACGCGCTGCGCGAACAGGCGACCCTCCGCTGGGAGCTGCAGCGCTGGAACCCGGAGAAGGAACTCGGCGAGACGGCATCACGGCGCCTCACCGGCTTGTTGGCAGTCAGTTACCTGCTGTTTCGGTTGTTCGGTCTGGAGCCGGAGCTGCAAGAGCGCGTACGAAAGCTGCTTGCCAAGTGCAAGGACGGGGAGGAAACCCTCAGGAGCCTTGAGCCGCAGTTCGCCGCATCAGCCTCCGTCGCCATGAATGGTCTGCGGCTTTCAACCGACCGGTTAAAGAGCACGTTTCGGACGTATGCCGTTGGCGCGCCTGACAGGCGCGAGGACCAGGAGAAAACGCATGAGCTGGAGTTGGAGCTCCTGTTGTCCGAGCTCTTCACGCCTCGTCAAAAGGAGCTGCTAAGAAAGCGGGCGGAGCATGCGGAGATGACCAAGACGGAGAAGGCGTATTTCTACCGAACGGTCAGCAAGCGGCTGAAGGCGCTTGCCAATGAGGAGCTCCACGCCCTCGCGCGCCGGCTGATCGGAAAGTAGCCGGTGATGGCGTTCAGGGCGGATTTTTGGTATAACGAAGGGTGATTATTCGGGTGCGGTGTCAGATTATCTGAAGTTGGTTGCGACGGTGAGACGTCATTCCCTCCTGAGTTGGGTTGTTGTCCTGCCTGTCGTTTGGGGCTGCGCCGCAGGCCCGCGCACACCGCTCAGCCGCCTGACCCCCGCACCGACGCTGGTCGCGCCCGGCGCCATGCCGGTGCGGACCATCGTGGTGGATGCCGGCCACGGGGGGCACGACCCCGGGGCGGCGCATCACGGGCTGCGGGAAAAGGACCTGGCGCTCGACATCGCCCGCCGGCTCTCCGCCGAGCTGCAAGCGCGCGGGTTTTCCACGGTGATGACGCGCGACCGCGATGAGTTCATCACCCTCAGCCGCCGGCCCGCGATCGCCAACCGGATTCCCGCCGACGTGTTCGTGAGCGTCCACATCAACGCCAACCGCAGCCGCCGCGTGTCCGGCATCGAG
>JACPTX010000010.1 GCA_016192545.1 Candidatus Omnitrophota bacterium
ACCGAGAGCCAGTCGCCGTGGCAGCTCGTGATCCACATCAGGGAGAGCGTGACGAGCAGGATGTCGAAGGAAAGCGTGCCGATGTGGAGCGAGTTGAGCGCATAGAAGTAGTAGCAGGCGACGGTCATCAGGAGGCAGGCGGCCTGCGAGCGGAACCCGATGAGGAAGCAGAACCAGGAAACCGCAAACAGCCCCACGAAGGCCCACACGAGCCCGTCCGGGCTGCGCTCCACCAGCTCCAGCGCCCACATCGGAAAGAACGAGAAGTTCTTTTCCCTGAACGCGGTCGAGAGGTAGTTGTCCTCCATCTGGAGGAACGGCGGGATCATGTGGCAGCCGACCGTGACGGCGGCCGCGATGCGGAACAGCCCCAGCTCGAGCGACGGCCGCTCGGCCAGGAACGCCCGATGCCACCACTCGCGAAGGGCGCGCATCATTGGCATCGGTACATCACGCGCAGGACCGATTGGTTGGGATGCTCGGCGAGGTCCGGATAGAGCCGGTAGGCGACCACGAAGTCGTCATACGGCGGGAACTTTCTGGCCAGATACCGGCAGAACCGAGGCCCGTCGGAGGGGTGGAGGACGCTGACGAGGACGTTGCGGTGGATGTTGTCGTAGCCGACGAACCGCGTGGCGAAGACGTCGTGCGGGTCGAGCAGGGTCGGGCGGCCCTGCCGGGTGCCGTACACCTCGGCCATCCCGTAGGCGCGGTCCACGTTGAAGAACATGATCCAGCCCGCCGGCGGGTAGAGGAACTTCAGCTTGGGCAGCTCCCGGCCGGCGAGGGGGCTGAGATAGGTGAGGCGGAGGGTCTCGTAGTGGAAGACCGCGATCCACGCGAGCACGAACAGGCTGATGAAGGTGTGGCGTTTCATCAAACAAACGGCCCCGTCCTGCCGGAGCACGACGGGGCCGAATGTGTGGCGCGGCGTCGTTACGAGAGCTTGCTCACGTTCGACGCTTGCGGACCTTTGGGGCCCTGGGTGATTTCGAATTCCACCTGTTGGCCTTCACGAAGGGTCTTGAACCCCTCGCCCTTGATGGCGGTGTGATGGACGAACACGTCCTTCGACCCGTCCTCCGGGGTGATGAAGCCGTACCCCTTCTGGTCGCTGAACCATTTCACGGTGCCTTTCGGCATCCCTACCCACCTCCCTTCACGCGCCTGGTACAAACAAAAATCCGCACGGCAACCGTCTGTCTCCCATGCGGTTCCTGATCGTCTGCTGAATTGTCTGACGCTTCCCCTCTGGTGCAGGGAAGCCGAACTGACCCAAACGTATGTGAGAACCTCGATATCAAGCCCGCGCTCCCTGAAGGCCGGAGCCGAGCCGTCTTCACCCCGCCCCACGGGAATCCCCGCTTGTGAGGGGACGTGCGTGACGCGGTACCCCGCCGCGTTCATCCGCGACGCCACGGCTCTCAAGCCGTGGGGCGGGGTTCACGACCGAACGCTTGCCAGTGTAGCCGAGAGCTCTTGCCGGTGTCAAGACCAATTTCTACTGCTATAATGCTGTCAGGTGAGGAGTTGCTGATGACCCTTCGACGCGTTTCACTTGCTCAGGGTCTATGGTGAGCGAAGTCGAACCATGACGCCAGACGAGATCTCCCGCATCGCCGCGTTGTACGAGGGCCTGGCCGGCAAGATCGAAGCGCTGCGCCGTCGCCTGGGGCGGCCCCTGACGCTGGCCGAGAAAATCCTGGTCACGCACGCCGCGGATCCGGCCCGCCAGGAGTTTGCACGGGGGACGAGCTACCTTACCCTCCACCCGGACCGCGTCATCATGCAGGATGCGACCGCCCAGATGGCGATCCTCCAGTTCATGCTCGCCGGGCGCGACACCGTGGCGGTGCCGACCACCATTCACTGCGACCACCTGATCCAGGCCCGCGCGGGCGCCTCCGCGGACCTCAAGACCGCCCTCTCCGCCAACCGCGAAGTCTACGATTTCCTGCGCTCCGCCTCCCAGCGCTACGGCATGGGCTTCTGGGAGCCGGGCGCCGGCATCATCCACCAGGTGTTCCTGGAGCAGTACGCCTTCCCGGGCGGGCTCATCATCGGCACCGACTCCCATACGCCCAACGCCGGGGGCGTGGGGATGCTGGCGATCGGCGTCGGGGGCTCGGAGGCGGCCGACGTGATGGCCGGCCTGCCGTGGGAGGTGAAGTGCCCGAAGCTGGTCGGCGTGCGCCTGACCGGGGAGCTCTCCGGCTGGACGTCGCCGAAGGACGTCATCCTGTGGGTCTGCGGCAAGCTCACGACGAAGGGCGGGACCAACAAGATCATCGAGTACTTCGGGCCCGGCACCAGGTCCATCAGCGCCACCGGCAAGGCGACCATCACGAACATGGGCGCGGAGCTGGGCGCGACGACGTCGGTGTTTCCGTTCGATGAGCGCGTGACGACCTACCTGCGAGCGACCGGCCGCGCGGAAATTGCGGCGCTCGCCGAGCGGCACCGCGAGCACCTCGTCGCCGATGCCGAGGCGGAGCAAGATCCCGCGCGGTGCTATGACGAGGTGCTGGAGCTGGACCTCTCCCGCCTGGAACCTTATGTCGTCGGCCCCCGCTCACCGGACGCGGCGAGGCCGATTTCCCAGCTCGCCAAGGAGCTGGAGCAGAACAAATGGCCGGCCAGGATGAAGGCCGCGCTCATCGGCAGCTGCACCAACTCCTCCTACGAGGACATCGGGCGGGCCGCCGCGGTCGCCCAGCAGGCCCGCGCGGCCGGTCTGAAAGCGCAGTGCTATTTCCTCATCACGCCGGGCTCGGACCAGATCCACCAGACGATCCAGCGCGACGGCCAGTTGCAGCTCCTGGAGGCGATCGGCGGCACGGTGCTGGCCAACGCCTGCGGGCCGTGCATCGGGCAGTGGAAGCGTGATGACATCACGCCGGGCGAAGTCAACTCGATCCTGACGTCGTTCAACCGTAACTTCCCCCGCCGCAACGACGGGACGGCCGAGACGCTGGCGTTCATGGGCAGCCCGGAGATCGTCACGGCGATGGCGCTCGCGGCGGACCTGCGGTTCAACCCGCTGCGCGATCCGCTGAAGGCGCCGGACGGCCGGATGGTGACGCTCCAGCCGCCCAGCGCGCCGGAGCTGCCGGCCCGCGGCTTTGCGCAGGGGACGGCGGGGTACCTGCCTCCGCTGGCCAAGCCAGAGCGGGCGCGCATCGAGGTGCTCGTGTCCCCGGCGAGCGAGCGGCTGCAGCTCCTGGAGCCGTTTCCGGCGTGGGACGGCAAGGACTTCGAGCGGCTCCCGGTGCTGCTGAAGGTGAAGGGGCAGTGCACGACGGACCACATCTCGCCCGCCGGGATGTGGCTGCGCTACCGCGGGCATCTCGATAAGATCAGCGACAACATGTTCCTGGCGGCGGAGAACGTGTTCACCGGCAAGGCGGGCACGGCGGTGGACCAGCTCGACGGGCAGGCCAAGCCGATCGCGCAGGTCGCGCGCCACTACAAGCAGGAAGGGCTGGGATGGGTGGCCGTCGGGGACGACAATTACGGCGAGGGCTCCAGCCGCGAGCACGCGGCGATGTCGCCGAAATATCTGAACGGAAAGGCGGTGCTCGCCAAGAGCTTTGCCCGCCTGCACGAAACGAACCTGAAGAAGCAGGGGATTCTGCCGCTGACCTTCACGAATCCTGCTGATTACGATCAGATCCGCGCGGATGACCGGCTCAGCCTCACGGGGCTGAGCGCGCTCGCACCAGGCAAGCCGGTGACCGCGCGCGTGCACCACGCCGACGGCTCGACGGAGACGCTGACTCTGGGCCACTCCTTGACCGAGGAGCAGATCCGCTGGTTCAAGGCCGGCTCCGCCCTCAACCTCATCAGGAATGCGGCAACGTGATCACCGCCTGACGTGGGCCGAGGCCAAGCTGCGCGAGGCGCGCTGCCTGGCGCTGCGGTACTTCCGGCAGCCGATGCGCGTCGAGCGCAAAGCCGACCACTCGCCTGTCACCATCGCCGACCGGAAGATCGAGGAGTTTCTCCGCCGGGAGCTGGGACGCGCGTTTCCCCACGAGACCATCGTCGGCGAGGAGTTCGGGACCAGCTCGCCGGGCAGCGCGAGCTTCTGGACCGTGGATCCCATTGACGGCACGCGGGCCTTCTCGCGGAGCCTGCCGTCCTGGGGCATCCTGCTGGGACGCGTCGAGCATGGGCAGGCGGTGCTGGGGGCGTGCGACTTTCCCGCACTGGAAACGTTCCTCGGGGTCGGGCCGGGCACGTCGGCCTACGAGCGGCGGGGGCGCACGCGGACCGCGCTGCGGCGCGCGCCCAAGCCGCCGGTCCTGTCGAAAGCCGTCCTCTTCCACGGCGGCAGCCAGTGGTGGCTGG
>JACPTX010000018.1 GCA_016192545.1 Candidatus Omnitrophota bacterium
CCCCGCGGGCGTCGAGATGGTCATGCCCGGCGACAACATCGCGGTGACGGTGGAGCTCATCCAGCCCGTCGCGATGGAGACGGAACAGCGCTTCGCGATTCGCGAGGGGGGCAAGACCGTCGGGGCCGGCGTCATCACCGAGATCGTCAAATGAGGGGTCAGACCCCTCAAGGACGATGGTCTCAACTGACGGGGTCTGACCCCTCTTAAGGCATGGTCCAGATTCCGAAGATTCGCATCAAGCTGAAGGCGTACGACCACCGGCTGCTCGACCAGTCGACGGCGGAGATCGTGGAGACCGCCCGCCGCACCGGCGCGAAAATCGCCGGCCCGATCCCGCTGCCGACCAAGCGGGAGCTCTACACGGTCCTGCGCTCGCCGGTCATCGACAAGAAATCGCGGGAGCAGTTCCAGATCACGACGCACAAGCGGCTGATCGATATCGTGGAGCCGACCTCGAAGACCGTGGATGCGCTTCGGAAGCTGAACCTGCCTTCCGGGGTGTATGTCGAGTTGAAATGAGCATTGGCTTGCTTGCCAAAAAGATTGGGATGACCGAGTTGTTTAATGAGCACGGCCGCGCCGTGGCGGTGACCGTGCTGCAGGCCGGCCCCTGCACCGTGACCCAGGTCAAGGACCCGAAGCGGGACGGCTATCGCGCGGTGCAGGTGGGGTTTGAGCCCATTGAGGCCGGGCGGCTTTCCAAACCGCTGCAGGGCCTGTTCAAGAAGGCCGGCACCGGGGCGTTCCGCTATCTGCGCGAGTTCCGCCTGCCTGCGCCGCGCAAGGAAGGCAACGGGGAGGCGCGGCAGGCAGGCATCGGTGAAGGTGAGTCGTACGCCGTTGGCCAGCAAATTACGGTGGGGGTCTTCAAGGAAGGGGAGCTGGTCGACATCACCGGCACCTCGATCGGCAAGGGGTTCCAGGGCGGGGTCAAGCGCTGGCACTGGAAGGGCGGGCCCGCGACCCATGGGTCGACGTCGCACCGCGCGCCCGGCTCCATCGGCTCCACCACCAGCCCCGGCCGCGTCATCAAGGGGCACCACCTGCCCGGCCACATGGGCCATGACCGGGTGACGGTGCAGAACGTGCGCATCATGAAGATTGATCCGCAGGCCCACGCGATCTTTTTGCAAGGCGCGGTGCCGGGGCCGGAACGGCAGCTCGTGACCGTGAAGCAATCGATCAAGAAGCCCGGCGTGATCACCGCGGCCAAGCGGATGCAGGAAGTCGTCGTCGAAGAGGAAGAGCGGAGCAAGGGCGCCGCCAAAGCCAAGGCCGCGGCGAAGAAAAAGTGAGTGAGGGAGTGAGTGAGTCAGTGAGTAAGATGGAACTCGCTGTAGTGGATTTGACGGGCAAGGCCGTGGAGCGGCTGTCCCTGGACGAGAAGCTCTGGGGCGGCCGCGTGAACCTCCGCCTGCTGGCGCAGGCCATCCCGGCCTACCGGGCGAGCCAACGCGCCGGCACCGCCTCGACCAAGACGCGGGGCGACGTGTCCGGAGGCGGCAAGAAACCCTGGAAGCAGAAGCACACCGGACGGGCGCGGGCCGGGTCCACCCGGTCTCCCTTGTGGCGGCATGGCGGGGTGGTGTTCGGGCCGCATCCGCGGGATTTCAGCCAGCATCTGCCGAAGGCGATCCGCCGCCGCGCGCTCCTGGAAAGCCTGAAGGGGAAGCTGCGGGATGAGGAGCTGGTCGTGCTGACGGAGCTGGCCGCGAAGGAGCCGAAGACCAAACCGTTCGCCGGGCTCGCGAAGACGTTCGCCGTGTCCAGGCGTTCGGTGATCGTGCTGCCGGCGTTTGATGGACCGACGGTGAAATCCCTGCGCAACCTGGCGCACTTCGCCCTGCGGCGGGCGGGGGACCTCAACGCGTTGGATGTCGTCAATGCCCAGAAGGTCCTGCTGACCAAAGACGCGTTTCAGAAAGTCGCCGAGCGGGTGGGATGATCCCGCACCTTTCTGGATTCACGCTTTTGAACTTCAGGATCATGAATAGTCTGAAAGGTGCGGGATGAGCAGCCAGATCATTCGAGGGGTCCGCCAGACCGAGAAGGGCGCGCGCATCGCCCGGCACCGGCAGTACATCCTGCAGGTGGTCCCGGAGGCCAACAAGGCCCAGATCAAGCAAGAGGCCGAAGCGCTGTTTCAGGTGTCCGTCGTGAAGGTCACGACGCAGAACTACGACGGCAAGTGGCGCCGGCTGACCGGCCGCTGGGGCCGCCGCCCGGCTTGGAAGAAGGCGTTCGTCACCGTGGCCGAAGGCCAGAAGATTGAGTTGAAGTAACGATGGGCATCAAACAATACAAACCGACCACTCCCACCCGGCGCTGGCAGACCGTGTCGGATTTCAGCGAGCTGACGACCGACAAGCCCGAGAAGTCGCTGCTGGCGCCGATCAAGAAGACCGGCGGGCGCGACTCCTACGGGCACGTCACGAGCCGGTTCCGGGGCGGCGGGCACAAGCGCCGCTACCGGCTGATTGACTTCTACCGGCGGGACAAGGCGGGTGTGGCGGCGGTCGTGAAGACGGTGGAGTACGACCCGAACCGCTCCAGCCGCATCTCGCTCGTGGAGTACGCCGACGGGGAGAAGCGCTACATCCTCTGGCCGGACGGGCTGAAGGTCGGCGAGGAGATTCTGGCGGGTCCCGAGGCCGAGGTGAGGGTGGGCAACGCCCTGCCGCTGCGCAGCATTCCGCCCGGCGTGACGATTCACAATCTGGAGTTGGTCAAAGGCCGCGGCGGCCAGATGGTGCGTTCCGCCGGCGGGGCCGCCGTCATCCAGGCCAAGGAAGGCGAGCGGGCGCACGTCAAACTGCCCTCGGGGGAGGTGCGGCTGGTCTCGCTGGACTGCTGGGCGACGATCGGCCAGGTGGGCAACCTCGACCACGACGCGATTTCCATCGGCAAGGCGGGCCGCTCACGCTGGCTGGGGCGGCGGGGACACGTCCGGGGCGTCGCGATGAACCCGGTTGACCATCCGCACGGCGGCGGCGAGGGCAAATCCGGGCAGGGCAACCCCCATCCGGTCTCGCCATGGGGCTGGCACACGAAAGGCCGCAAGACGCGCAAGCCGGGCAAGTATTCAGAGCGACTCATTGTGAAACACCGAACGTGAAGACGTGAGGCAGTAAGATGGGACGATCAGTCAAGAAAGGGCCGTTCGTCGACGATCATCTGATGGAGAAAGTCCAGAAGGCGCGCCAGACGAACGACCGCAAACCGATCAAGACGTGGTCGCGCCGCTCGACCGTCACGCCGGATTTCGTCGGCCTGGCCTTCATGATTCACAACGGCAGGACGTTCCAGACCGTCTACGCGACCGAGAACATGGTCGGCCACAAGCTGGGGGAATTCGCGCCGACCAGGGTCTTCCGCAAGCACGGCGGCGTGAAGAAGGCCGCGGCGCCCGGCGCCCCGACAGCCGTCGGGGCGGCGGCTCCTGCCGCGGCCCCTGCCGCGTCGGCTGGGAAGTGACGATGCTGGCCAGGGCGGTGGAAAAATACATCCGGATGTCGCCGCGCAAGGTGCGCTACGTGATGGAGCCGATCCGGAGCCGCACCGTCGGGGAGGCGTTGAACATGCTGGCCGCCATCAACCGGCGCGCGGCCAGGCCGGTGGCGAACGCGATCGCCTCGGCGTTCGCGAACGCCAAGCAACAGGATCCGACGCTGACGGAAGACCAGGTGATCATCAGCCGCCTGATCGCGGACGGAGGCCCGGTCTGGAAACGGTTCCGGGCCGCGGCGTTCGGCCGGGCTGCGCGTCTGCGCAAGCCCACGACGCACATCACGGTGGTGCTGGACCGGAACGCGGCCGGCCCCGCCCGCTTTGCTTCGCAAAGCGAAGCAGGCGGGGCAGTCAGCCGTCGGCCCGCCAAGCGCGCCGCAGTCGGCGCGAAGGCCTCACAAGGAAGAAAGCGCGATGGGACATAAAGTCAATCCGGTGTGTCTGCGGATCGGGGTGAACAAGGTCTGGGCCTCGCGGTGGTTCGCGCCGTCGAAGCGGCAGTTTGCGGCCTATCTCCACGAGGACCGCCAGGTCCGGGAGCTGCTGAAGCGCGAGCTCGACGCGGCCGCCGTGGGCCGGGTGGACATCGAGCGCTCCCCGGAATACATCCGGATCATCATCCACACCGCCCGCCCGGGCGTCCTGATCGGCCGGCGCGGCGAGAACATCCAGCGGCTCCAGGAGCAGGTGCAGCGCATCGTCGGCACCCAGAAGCAATTGAAGATGGACTATATCGAGATCACGAACCCGTACATCGAAGCCTCCCTCATCGGGCAATCCATCGCCTTCCAGCTGGAGAAGCGCATCGCGTTCCGGCGGGCGATGAAGCGCGCGATCCAGCAGGCGATGGAAGGCGGGGCGAAGGGCGTGAAGATCCTCTGCGCCGGACGGCTCGGCGGCGGTGAGATGAAGCGCCGCGAGAAGTACCGGGACGGCAAGGTGCCGCTCGGCACCCTCCGGTCGGACATCGACTTCGGCGAGGCGACCGCGCACACGACGACCGGGTGCATCGGCGTCAAGGTGTGGATCTATAAGGGCGACGTGATCAGGCTGAAGCCCGAAGAGAAGTCGAGATCAGTGGAAGGCGGCCGGCCGATGGCGAGGTCGGAAGGATCGCAGTTGGCGGCCGTCGAACAGCCGTCGCGCTAACCGGACATGCCACTCTTGCTGCCGAAACGCGTCAAATACCGCAAGGCGCATCGCGGCAAGCGCGCCGGGGTCGCCAAAGGCGGCACACGGCTCGCCTTCGGCGAATTCGGATTGAAGGCGCTGGGGAACGGCTGGATCACCGCCGCGCAGATTGAGTCCTCCCGCGTCGCGATCACGCGCGGACTGGGCACCGGCAAGCTGTGGATCCGGATCTTTCCGGATAAGCCGGTCACGAGCCACGGGCAGGAAAAGACGATGGGGGCGGGCAAGGGCATGGTCGACCATTGGGTCGCGGTGGTCAAACGGGGCCGCGTCATGTTCGAAGTGGACGGCGTGCCGGAGATCATGGCGAAAGACGCCCTGCGGCTGGCCGCCCACAAGCTGCCGCTGCGCAGCCGGTTCGTCAGCCGGAAAGAGCAAACGGTGGTGGCCTGATGGCCGGCGTGTCGGAGTTGCGGGGTCTGCCGGAAGCGGAATTGCGCCAGCGTCTCGCCCAGACGCGCCAGGAACTGGTGACGCTGCGCCTCAAGGCGAAGCAGGGGGCGCTGGAGCAGCCGCATCGCATCCGGCAGATGCGCCGCGACATCGCCCGGATGCTCACCACCTTGCACGAACAGGTCAAGGGTCCACGCGCCTCATGAGCCCCTCGAGGACGTTGCGGAAAACGCGGATCGGGATCGTGGTGAGCAACCGGATGCAGAAAACCATCGTCGTGCAGGTCCGCCGATTGGTCCGCCACCCGCAGTTTTCCCGCGTGGTCCGGCGGATGGTGAAGTTCAAGGTGCACGACGAGACCAACCGGGCGAAGATCGGCGACTGGGTGAAGATCATGGAGACCCGGCCGCTGTCCAAGGACAAGCGCTGGCGGTTGGTCGAGATTGTGCGCCAAGGCTCCTCGGCTCCCGAGGTGCCGGTGGATGAGGCGGAGCGGCCGAAGGAATCCCGCCCGCCCGCCCCGGCGGCAGCCCCGGAGGCGTCCGCATGATCGCCATGCGCACGCAGCTGGCCGTGGCGGATAACACGGGCGTCAAAAAGGTGTCGTGCATCGGCGTCGTGGGCCGCTCCGGCAAGCCCAAGGCCCATCTGGGCGACGTCATCACGTGCAACGTCCGCGAGGCGGACCCGGATGCCATGGTGAAGAAGGGGGAGCTCGTCCGCGGCGTGATCGTCCGGACGGTCGCCCCGGTCAGGCGCCCGGACGGGACGTGGCTGCGGTTTGACACCAACGCGGTCGTCCTCATCGATCCGCAGGGCAATCCGCGCGGCACCCGCGTCTTCGGGCCGGTCGCGCGCGAGCTGCGGGAGCGCCGGTTTATGAAGATCATTTCCCTCGCGCCGGAGGTCGTATGACAGGTCCGGTGTCAGGCACCTCGCTTCGCTCGGAGCCAGACACCGGCAGAGGCTACGATGGCTAGACTGAAGAAAGGCGACCACGTCGCGGTGTTGAACGGCAAGGACCGCGGCAAGCGCGGCAAGATCCTGCAGGTGTTCCCGGCCCGCGGCTCCGCGCTGGTCGAGCGGATCAACCTCGCCAAGCATTTCGAGCGCCGCACCCAGCAGAACCAGGCCGGCGGGATCATCGAGCGCGAGACGCCCATCGTGCTGGACAAGCTGGCGCTGGTCTGCCCGCGCTGCGACAAGCCGACCCGCGTGGGCTGGAAGGTCAGCCCTGAGGGGACCAAACAGCGCGTGTGCAAGCGCTGTCACGAGGCGGTGCAGTGATGGCCGCGGCGACGGCCCCCCAGACCCCGACAGCCGTCGGGGGGGTCGGGGCTGCGGCGGGACCCAGGCCGAGGCTGTCGGAGCGCTATCAGCGGGAGTTGGTTCCGGCCCTGATGGCGCAGTTCAAGCACACCAACCGGCTGGCGGTCCCCCGCCTGACCAAGATCGTGCTCAATATCGGCTGCGGCGAGGCCGCGCACGACGCCAAGATCCTCGAGGAGGTCCAGCGGAATCTGGCGACGATCAGCGGGCAGCGGCCGATCGTCACGCGGGCCAAGAAGGCCGTCTCGAACTTCAAGATCCAGGAAGGCGATCCGGTCGGCTGCAAGGTGACCCTGCGGCGCCGGCGGATGTACGAATTCCTGGACCGCCTCGTGAGCATTGCGCTGCCGCGCATCCGCGACTTCCGGGGGCTGTCGGCCAAGTCGTTTGATGCGAGCGGCAACTACAGCTTCGGCATCCGGGAGCTCTCGATGTTCCCCGAGCTGCATCCGGATGACCTGCACTACCCGATGGGGATGGACGTGGTGATTGCGACGACGGCTCCGAGTCCCCAGGAAGCCCGGGCGCTCCTGGAAGGGTTCAAGATGCCCTTTGAGAAGGCGGCGAAAACCGAACAGTCGTGATGGCGAAAACCTCCTGGATTGAGAAGGCCAAGCGTCCTCCGAAATTTTCCACCCGCGTCGTGCGCCGGTGCAACCGGTGCGGGCGGCGGCGGGGCTACTACCGGCGGTTCGGCCTCTGCCGGATGTGCTTCCGGGAGATGGCCTGGCGCGGCGAGGTCCCCGGCGTGACGAAGGCGAGCTGGTGAGCGGAGTCGACCCATGATCACGGATCCCATCGCGGATCTGGTCACGAAAATCCTGAACGCCTCGCGGGCGCGGCACGCGATCGTCGAAGTGCGGGCCTCGCGCATGAGCCAGCAGATCCTCTTTGTGCTCAAGCAGGAAGGCTTCATCCGGAACTACAAATCGGTCGGGCAGGCGCCCCGCCAGCAGTTCCGCGTGTACCTCAAGTACGTCGCGCCTGGACGCACGCCGGCCATCTCACAGATGATCCGGATCTCCAAGCCCGGGCAGCGCCGCTATCGCGGGGTACAGGAGCTGCCGCGGGTGCTGAACGGCATCGGGCGGGCGGTCCTCACGACGTCGAAAGGGATCATCACGGATCAGGAGGCGCGCCGCCAGAAGGTCGGCGGCGAGGTGCTGTGTTATGTGTGGTGAGTGATGTCACGCATTGGTCGGATTCCGGTCGCCATCCCTGACAAGGTGAACGTGGTCCAGGAAGGGGGGACCCTGTCCGTCCAGGGACCGTCGGGGACGCTGTCGCTCGCGATCCCGTCGGACCTCTCGGTCTCGATCCAGGCCCCCGCCGAGGGCGGCCCAGGCGGCAGGCACGTGGTCGTCCAACGGGCCAGCGACCTGAAGCCGGTCAAGGCGCTCCACGGGTTGTACCGCGCGATGATCGCCAACATGGTGCGCGGGGTGACGGAAGGCTTCATCAAGGAGCTCGAGATTCTCGGCGTCGGCTACCGGGCGCAGGTGCAGGGCCAGTCGCTGGCGTTGCACGTCGGCTTCTCGCACCCGGTCATGGTGCCGATCCCGCAGGGCATCACCGTGCAAACGCCCAAGCCCACGAGCGTCGTCGTGAAGGGCATGGACAAGCAGCTCGTCGGGCAGGTGGCGGCCAACATCCGGCGCGTGGCGCCCCCTGAGCCGTACAAGGGCAAGGGCATCAAGTACGCGGGCGAGGTGATCCGCCGCAAGGCGGGCAAGGCCGCGACGGGAGCCAAGGGTGGTGGTGCCGGCGGCGGAGGGGCGGGATGACCCATTCGACGCGCGTTCGCTTGCTCAGGGTCATGGTGAGCAGGGTCGAACCATGAGCCAGACCAGTCAGAGAACGCTCGGCCGGTTGAACCGCCACCGGCGCATCCGCAAGCGGCTCATGGGCCTGCCGGACCGGCCCCGCCTGTCGGTGTTCCGCAGCCACAAGCATCTGTACGCCCAGCTCATCAACGACTACGAGAACCGGACGCTGTTCAGCTGCTCCACCCAGGTCGAGGCCCTGCGCGCGCAGTCCACGCGGGGCGGGACGATCGCGGCGGCGGATCAGTTGGGCCGCGTGGTCGCGCAGGAAGCGATCAAGCGCGGGATCCAGCAGGTGGTCTTCGACCGCGGCGGCTACCAGTATCATGGGCGCGTCAAGGCGCTGGCTGAAGCGGCCCGGCAGGGCGGGTTGCAATTTTGATGGGAGCTGAGATGACACCCCCCCAGGCACCAACGCCAACACCCACACCAGCGCCGGCCCCGACAGCCGTCGGGGCGCCGCCGTCATTCAGAGGCCGCCGGCCTCAACGGCGCGGCGGAGGGCCGCGGCGAGGAGGATTTCAGCAAGGCGGCGCGGGGGGGCAGCAGAGCCCCTATATGGAAAAGCTGATCAGCATCAACCGCGTCGCCAAAGTCCATAAGGGCGGCAAGCGCCTGGCGTTCAACGCGCTGGCGGTCGTCGGGGACGGACAGGGCCGCGTGGGGGTGGCGCTGGGCAAGGCGAATGAGGCCTCGGACGCCATCCGCAAAGGCTTCGCCAGAGCGCAGCAGCAGATGGTGACGATCGTGCTGAAGGGCCGCACCATTCCGCATGAGGCCGTCGGCAAGTACGATGCCTGCAGGGTGCTCCTCAAGCCGGCCAGTCCGGGAACCGGCATCATCGCCGGGGGGCCGGTGCGGGCGATCTGCGAAGCCTGCGGGATCCGCGACATTCTGACGAAGAGCCTGGGATCCAGCAACGCCATCAACCTGGCGAAAGCGACGGTGCTGGGCCTGACGTCGCTGCAGTCAGCCGAGACGATCCAGCAGCGCTGGAAATCCCCCAGTGAAGCGCTGGATGAGGATGAGCAATAACCCATGAACATCGCCTCGATTCCTGCTGTGCCTGGCGCCCGCAAGCGGCGCAAGCGGGTGGGGCGCGGGATCGGCTCCGGCCATGGCAAGACCTCGACCCGCGGGCAGAAGGGCCAGCGCGCCCGGACCGGCTCGCGCAAGCGGCCGGGGTTCGAGGGCGGCCAGACCCCGCTGATCCGCAAGCTGCCCAAGCGCGGCTTCAGGCGCAAGGCCACGGGCCGTGCGCGCATCCGCGAAATCGTGAACCTCGAGCAGCTGAACCGCTTCAGCGACGGCCAGCGTGTGACGCCGGAGGCGCTGAGGGAGTCCGGCCTGATCAAGGACACGGCGCACGAGGTGAAGCTGTTGGGCGACGGCGCGCTCTCCAAGCGGCTGACGATCGCCGTGCATCTCGCCAGCGAGTCGGCCAAGGCCAAGGTGACGCAGGCCGGCGGAACCGTCGAGCTCCTTGACAAGACAAGGACATCCCAGGAAGGTTCAAGGTTCAAGGGTCAAGGTTCAGGGCCAGAACCTCGAGCCTCGAACCTCGAGCCTCGAACGTGATGTTCAGGTTACTGAGTGCGCTGGCCAACGCGTGGAATATCCCCGAGCTGCGGAAGAAGATCATCTTCACGCTCGGGATGATCGCGATCTACGAAGCGGGTATTTTCATCCCCGTGCCGGGCGTCAACGGCAAGGAATTGGGGCGGATCTTCGACGAACTCGCGCAGACCACCGGGGGCGGGCTGCTCAACCTGCTCGACATGTTCACCGGCGGGGCGCTCTCCAATGCGACGATCTTCGCGCTGGGCATCATGCCCTACATCAGCGCGACGATCATCGTGGAGACGCTCCTGGCGACCGCGATCCCCTCGCTGGAGCGGCTGCGCAAGGAGGGGATGTCGGGCTACCGGAAGCTGCATCAGTATTCCCGGTACGCGACGATCCTCCTGGCGGTCGTCAACTCGTTCATGTACGCGATGCTGCTGGAGAAGGCGATCCCCGCGCAGTTCAACGCGCAGATCGTCCTGTTTCCCGGCTGGGGCTTCCGGATCCTGACGGTCGTGACCATGACCGCCGGCATGGCGATGATCATGTGGCTGGCGGAGCAGATCACCGACCGCGGGATCGGCAACGGGATGAGCCTCATCATGACCGCCTCGATTGTAGGGCGGATCCCGCTGGCGATCCGCGACATCGGGCTGCGGCTGGGGCCCGGGGGGCTGGGGGAGAGCCCCATCGCCCCGCTGGCGTTCCTCTTCATGCTCCTGCTCTTTCTCACGGCGATCGCGATCGTGATCTTTGTGGAGCAGGGCCAGCGGCGCATCCCGGTGCAGTACGCGCGCCGCGTCGTCGGGGGCAAGCTCCTCGCGGGGCAGAGCACCTACCTGCCGCTCAAAGTGAACAGCGGCGGGGTGCTGCCGATCATCTTCGCGGTGTCGCTGCTGTACTTCCCGATTCAGATCGCCGGGTTCGTGCCGCAGCTGCGGGGCATCGCCGACTGGTTCAACCGGACGTCGCTGGGGTTCAACCTGCTCTACGCGCTGCTGATCCTGTTCTTCACCTATTTCAGCACGGCGATCACGGCGCACCAGTTCCTCGAGGCGGCGGAACAGATGAAGAAGGTGGGGGCCTTCATCCCGGGGATCCGGCCGGGGCAGTCCACGGTGGATTACCTGGACCGGATCCTGACGCGGGTGACGTTCATCGCCGCCATCTATCTCATCGGCATCGCGATCCTGCCGGACGTGGTGATGGCGTGGATGAAGATCCCGCCGCGCGTGGCCGGATTCTTCGGCGGCACGAGCCTGCTGATCGTCGTCGGGGTCACGCTCGATACGATGAAACAGATTGAGTCGCATCTGCTGATGCGCCACTACGAGGGGTTCATGCGGCGGGGCCGGCTCCGGGGCCGCCGCTAAGAGCCGGTCTGCGCGGTGAGCCTGCGCCTGGTATTACTGGGCCCGCCGGGATCCGGCAAAGGCACCTTGGCGCAGATGCTGCGTGAGCGGCTGGCCCTGGCGCATCTGTCGACGGGCGAGCTGTTCCGCCGGGAAATCCGCCGCCGCTCGCCGCTGGGCCGGCAGGTGAGCCGCTACGTGACGCAGGGGTTCCTGGTGCCGGACGCGCTGGTCGTGCGGGTGATGACGAGCCAGCTGACGCCGGCCAGGCTGCGGCGGGGCGTCGTGCTGGACGGGTTCCCCCGGACCGTGGGCCAGGCGAAGGGGTTGGAGGCGTTCCTTGAGAAACGGCGTCGGCCGTTGGAGGCGGCGATCTTCCTGGCCTGCCCGCCGGGCGTCTTGGTCCGGCGGCTGGGCGGCCGCCAGGTGTGCAGCCGCTGCGGCGCGATTTACCACGTGCGGAACATGCCGCCCAGGCGCCGGGGGATCTGCGACCGCTGCGGCGGGGCGCTGAGCGTCCGCGCGGACGACCGCGCCTCGACGATCCGCAAGCGGCTGGCCGTGGACCGCGCCCAGGCGCGCCCCCTGGTGGCGTACTATCGCCGGCGCGGCCTGCTGCATCGGCTGAACGGCGACGGCACCAGCGGTGAGGCGTGTGTGCGGGCCCTGCGGCTCTTCAGGCGCCGAGGCTGGATCAGGCATGATCGAGCTCAAGACGCCTGAGGAGGTCGCCCGCATGCGCAAGGCGGGGGCCGTCGTCGCGAGGCTGCTGGATTTTTTGATTCCCCGCGTGGAACCGGGGCTGACGACCAAAGAGCTGGACCGGGCCGCGCAGGCGTTCCTCAAGAGCCAGGGCGCCGAGCCGGCGTTCCTCGGCTACCGGGGATTCCCGGCGTGCATCTGCGTGTCGGTCAACGAGGAAGTCGTGCATGGCATCCCCGGCGAGCGCACGATTCAGGCCGGCGACATCGTCAGCCTGGACGTGGGGGCGAAGCTGGGGGGCTACTACGGCGATGCGGCCGCCACCGTGCCGGTGGGCCGCGTCAGGCCGGAGGCCCTGCGGCTCATCGAGGTGACGAAGCGCTCGCTGGAGCGGGCGATCGAGCTGGCCACGCCGGCGCATCGGCTCTCGGACATCTCCTCCGCGGTCCAGGAGACGGTCGAGCGCGAGGGCTTCGCGGTCGTGCGGGATTTCGTCGGGCATGGCATCGGGCGGGCGATGCATGAGGATCCGCCGATTCCGAATTACGGCCCGCCCAACCGGGGGCCGCGGCTGACACCCGGCATGGTGCTGGCGATTGAGCCGATGGTGACGATGGGGGGCTGGGAGGTCGAGGTGCTCGACGACGGATGGACCGCGGTGACCGCGGATCGCGCGTGGGCCGCCCATTTCGAGCACACGGTGGCCGTCACCGAGCAGGGCCCTGAAGTCCTCACCCGGCTCTCCTAGACTGGCGACGAGGCATGGCGAAAGAAGACGCGGTTGACGTGGAAGGGACGGTCCTGGAGGCGCTCCCGAACGCGATGTTTCGCGTGGAGATTCAAGCCGGGCACGTGGTCCTGGCGCATCTGGCCGGCAAGCTGCGGATGCACTACATCCGCATCCTGCCGGGTGACAAGGTGAAACTGGAGCTGTCGCCCTACGATCTGACGCGGGGGCGGATTACATTCCGACTGTGATGAAAGTACGCGCCTCGGTCAAACGGGTCTGCCAGAAGTGCAAGATCATCCGCCGCAAAGGGATTGTCCGGGTCATCTGCGACAAGCCCAAGCACAAGCAACGACAAGGATAACCATGCCACGGATCGCCGGAGTTGACGTGCCCAAAGAGAAACGCCTCGATGTCGCGCTGACCTCTTTGTACGGGATCGGCTCGCAGCTGTCGCGGAAGGTCCTGACGCAGGCGCAGATCGAGCCGGGCAAGCGCGCCAAGGAGCTGACGGACGACGACGCGGCCAAGCTCACGCGCCTCATCCAGGCGTCCTATAAAGTGGAGGGCGATCTGCGCCGCGAGCAGTCGGCCCACATCAAGCGGCTCATCGACATCGGCTCGTATCGGGGCCTGCGGCACAAGAAGGGCTTGCCCGTCCGCGGGCAGCGGACCCGGACCAATGCCCGCACCCGAAAGGGTCCGCGGCCCCGCGTCGGCGTGCGCAAGAAGACGCGGCCGGGTGGGCCGGCGCCTGCGGCGGGCGCGAAAGCGTAGAGGAGAGCATGGCCACCGAGACACCGGCACCAGTTCGAAAGCCGAAGGCCAAGAAGAAGCTGACGGCGATGCAGGGCGTCGCACACATCCTGGCGTCGTTCAACAACACGATCATCACCATCACCGACCGGCAGGGCAACGCGATCTGCTGGGGGACGTCCGGGGCCAGCGGCTTCCACGGCTCCCGCAAGTCGACGCCCTACGCCGCGCAGATCGCAGCGATGAACGCCGCCAAGAAAGCCCTGGAGATCGGGCTCAAGGAAGTGGAAGTGTGGGTCAAGGGGCCGGGTCAGGGCCGCGAGTCCGCGATCCGGTCGTTGCAGCAGGCGGGGTTGACGATCACGGCGATCAAGGACGTGACGCCGATTCCGCATAACGGCTGCCGGCCCCCCAAACGGAGACGCGTGTAACGACATGGCTCGCTACATCGGTCCATCCTGTCGGTTGTGTCGCCGGGAAGGGATGAAGCTCTTCCTCAAAGGGCTGAAGTGCTACACGCCCAAGTGCCCGGTGGACAAGCGCGGCGTGCCCCCCGGCCAGCACGGCCAGACGCGCATCAAGCTGTCGGACTATGGCATCCAGCTGCGTGAAAAGCAGAAGGCCAAGCGGATCTACGGCGTCCTGGAGCGGCAGTTCAAGCGGTACTTCCAGAAAGCGCAGAAGACCAAAGGCGTCACGGGCCAGATGCTCCTGCAGCAGCTGGAGCGCCGCCTGGACAACGTCGTCTTCCGGATGGGGCTGGCCACGTCGCGGGCCGAGGGCCGGCATCTCGTGCGGCACCGGGCGGTGACGGTCAACAGCCGGATCGTCGACATCCCGTCGTATCCGGTCAAGGTCGGGGACGTCGTGCACATCGCCCCGGGGGCCGACGGCTGGGCCGCGCGGCTGAAGCAGAATCTGGACGTGACGAAGGACCGCATGATCCCCGCGTGGCTGCAGGTGGATGCCAAGCAGCTCAAAGGGTTGGTCGTCCGGCTGCCCGAAAAGGACGACCTGGGGCTGCCGATTCAAGAACAGCTGATCGTCGAGCTCTACTCGAAGTAGTTCTTGAGGGGTCTGACCCCTCTATAAGGAGGCCGGATGGGAACCTTGTGGCGCGATTTTGCCATGCCCAAGAAGTTGGTGTGCGAGGAGTCCTCACGCACCGACACGTACGGCAAGTTCATGGCCGAGCCCTTCGAGCGGGGATTCGGGACGACGATCGCCAACAGCCTGCGGCGCATCCTGATCTCGTCGATCGAGGGCGCGGCGGTCACCTCGATCAAGGTGGACGGCGTCCTGCACGAATTCTCGAGCATCCCCGGCGTGCTGGAAGACGTCACCCAGATCGTGCTGAACGTCAAACAGCTGGTGCTGCGCGCCCACACCCGCCAGCCCAAGACCCTGGTGCTGGCGTCGAAGAAGAAGGGCGCGGTGACGGCGGGGGATATCGAGACCGATGACACGGTCGAGATCATCAACCCGGACTTGCATCTCTGCACGCTCACGAAGGCCCAGGATTTCCGGATGGAGCTGGAGGTGGCGCGCGGCCGCGGCTACGTGCCGGCGGAGAAGCACCGGAAGGAGGGCCAGCCGATCGGGACGATCCCGATCGACGGGCTCTTTGGCCCGGTCAAGCGCGTCAACTTCGCCGTCGAGGACACCCGCGTCGGGCAGGTGACCGATTACGACCGGCTCATCCTGGAGATCTGGACGAACGGCGCGATGACGCCGAAGGACGCGCTCCTGTACGCCTCCAATATTCTCCAGCGGCATCTCGACCTCTTCGTGAACTTCGGGGTGCTGCCGGAGGAGCCTGAGGAGCAGGAGCCGGTGCCGGTCAGCGAAGAGCTGGCGGAGAAGCTCCGCACCCCGATCGGGGAGCTGGAGCTGTCGGTCCGCGCGGCCAACTGCCTGCGCGAGGCGAAGATTCACACCATCAGCGAGCTGGTCCAGAAAAGTTCCCAGGAATTGCTGAAGTACCGGAACTTCGGCAAGAAGTCGCTGGCCGAAATCGAAGAGCTCCTCAAGGGCATGGGCCTGTCGCTGGGGATGCCGGTGCCTGAACAGGTGCCCTCGTCGGAACCCGCCTAACGGGACCCTGAGACATGCGTCACGCCTGCGCAGGCAATCGTCTCTCCCGCACGTCGGAGCATCGGCGGGCCACGCTCTCGAACATGGCCCGCAACGTGCTCCAGCACGGCCAGATCCGCACGACCGTGGCGAAAGCCAAGGAAGCGCAGCGCCTCATCGACCGCCTTGTCGGGCTGGGGAAGGAGGGCAGCGTCCACTCCAGGCGGCAGGCCTACCGGGTCCTGAAGGACCGCGGCCTGGTCAAACAGCTGTTCGCGGACGTCTCACCGCGGTTTCTGGACTGCCAGGGCGGCTATACCAGGGTCTTGAAGCTGGGGCATCGCCTCGGCGACGGCGCGGCGACCGCCGTGCTGGAATTGACGCGGTTGCCGGCCGGGCCGCCCAAGGCGCCGCCCAAACCGAAAGCCAAGGCCGAAGCTGCGCCGGCCCAGAAATCAGCCGCGCCGCAGGCGCCCAAGCCCAAGGCGGAGGAAGCCCCCGCAAAGCCCAAGCGGTTCTTTGAAGGCATCCGGGAGCTGTTTGGAAAGAAGAAAGCCGGAGCCGATTCGTGATCCCAAGCCAAATCGCTCCGTGACGCCGGCAAACCGGTGGTGGATTTCACCGCCGGGGAACCGGACTTCCCCACGCCTGCCGCGGTCAAAGCCGCCGCCATCAAGGCGATCGAGCAGAACCGCACCAAGTACACGCCGGTGGCCGGCATTCCCGACCTGCGCGCCGCGATCGCCGGGGATCTGGCCCGGCGCCTTGGCGTGACGTACGCGCCGGCCGAGATTCTCGTCTCCTGCGGGGCGAAGCATTCGCTCTACAACGCGCTGCAGGCCATCTGCGGGCCGGGCGACGAGGTGCTCATCTTCAGTCCGTATTGGGTCAGTTACCCGCCGCTGGCGCAGCTGGCCGATGCGAAGCCGGTGATGGTGGAGACGCGCGAGCAGGACGGCTTTCAGCCGGACCCCGGCGCGGTCGAATCGGCGCTGACCGAGCGGACCAGGGCGGTCATCCTCAACAGCCCGTCCAACCCGGCCGGCGCCGTGATCGAGCGGCAACGCCTTTCCGCGCTCGCCGAGGTGCTGAGGCGCCGGGAGGACCTGTTCATCGTCAGCGACGAGATTTACGACCGGATCGTGTTCGCGCCGGCCCAGGCTGCCTCCATCGTGCAGGTGGAGCCGACGCTGATCGGACGGACGATTCTCGTCAACGGGGTGTCCAAGAGCTACAGCATGACCGGCTGGAGGATCGGCTACGCCGCGGGACCGAAGCACGTCATTGACGCCATGATCACCCTCCAGAGCCACTCGACCTCGAACCCGACGTCCATCAGCCAGTATGCGGCGCTGGAGGCGATCACCGGCGATCAGGGCGAGGTCCAGCGCATGGCCAGGGAATTCGAGCGGCGGCGCGACGCGCTAGTGGGCGGGCTGAACACGATCCCCGGCTTGTCATGCTTCACTCCCCAGGGCGCCTTCTACGCGTGGTGCAACATCAGCGCCCTGAAGCAGCCGGCCGACACCATCGCCAGGCGCTGGCTGGAGGACGCGTTCATCGCGACGGTGCCGGGAGAGGGGTTCGGGTCCTCCCGGCACATCCGGTTCAGCTTCGCGACCTCGCTGGACGTCATCGAGGAAGGCCTGAAGCGTCTCCGGCAGTGGTGCGAGCGGCGCTGATGGCCTACGACGTGGTCTTCATTCCAGGCGACGGGATCGGGCCGGAGGTGGCGGACGCCGCCCGCCGCTGTCTGGAGGCCACCGGGGTGACGTTCTCGTGGCGGGAGCACATCGCGGGCGAGGCGGCCATCGCCAAGTTCGGCACCCCCCTGCCGGACGAGACGCTGAAGGCCATCCGCGAGACGGGGGTGGCGATCAAGGGGCCGATCACGACGCCGATCGGGAAGGGGTTCCGCTCGGTGAACGTGGCGCTGCGCAAGCAGCTGGACCTGTTCGCCTGCGTGCGCCCCTGCCGTTCGTATGAAGGCGTGCGCGCGCCGGTCAAGGACGTCAATCTCCTCATCGTGCGTGAGAACACCGAAGATCTCTACGCCGGCATCGAGTTCGCCTCCGGCTCCAAAGAGGCGTCCCAGCTGATCAGGCAGATCAAACAATGGACGGACCAACCTCTGCGGGAGGAGTCGGGGATTTCCATCAAGCCGATTTCGGCTGCGGCGACGGAGCGCATCGTGCGGTTCGCGTTCGAGTATGCCATCCGGCACGGGCGCAAGAAAGTCACGGCGATCCACAAGGCGAACATCATGAAGCACACGGATGGGCTCTTCATGGAGACCTCCCGCCGCGTCGCGAAGGGCTACGAGGGCAGGGTCGCCTTCGAGGACCGGCTGGTGGACGCGACCTGCATGCAGCTCGTCCTGCGGCCGCAGGAGTTCGACGTCCTGGTGCTGCCCAATCTCTACGGCGATATCCTGTCGGACCTGTGCGCCGGCCTGGTGGGAGGCCTGGGGGTGGCCCCGGGGGCGAACATCGGCGAGCGCACCGCGGTCTTCGAGGCGGTGCATGGCAGCGCGCCGAAGTATCAAGGCAAAAATAAGGTGAACCCGGCCGCCATGATTCTCTCGGGCATGATGATGCTGGAGCATCTGGGCGAGCGGGACGCGGCGCGGCGGCTGGAGCAGGCGGTCCGGGCGGTGCTGCAAGAGGGCCGGCACGTCACCTATGATCTGAAGCCGACCCGGGATGACCCGACCGCCGTCGGTACGCGGGAAATGGCCGATGCTATTATCGCCACCATGAAACGGGGTCAAACCCCTTCTGACAAAAAGGGGTCAGACCCCTTCTGAAACTCTTCTCTCAACAACCGGGGTCAGACCCCTTTTTGTGACCCCTTTTTGCGACAGAAGCATGAGACGCTACCCGACGTGGTTGAAGAAGGAGTTTTCGCCGGACGGCACCGCCAGGGTGGTCCGCGGACTGCTGGACGAGTTGGGACTGGCGGCGGTGTGCGAGAGCGCCCTATGCCCGAACCTCCGGGAATGCTACAGCCAGCGGCAGCTGACGTTCATGATCCTGGGGGAGCGGTGCACGCGCACCTGCCGCTTCTGCGCGGTGGATCACGGCCGGCCCGGTCCGGTGCCGGAGGACGAGCCCCGGCGCGTGGCCGAGGCCGTGCGGCGGCTGGAGCTGAAGCACGTCGTGATCACCTCGGTCGCGCGGGACGATCTCAGGGACGAGGGGGCCGGGCAGTTCGTGCGCGTGATCGAGGCGGTCCGTGGCGGCAATCCCGGCGTCACGGTGGAGGTGCTGGTGCCGGATTTCCACGGGCGGCCTGAGCTGATCGCGCAGGTGATGGCGGCTCACCCCGAGGTGTTCGCGCACAACCTCGAAACGGTCGAGCGCCTCACCCCGCGGGTGCGGATCCAGGCGCAGTACCGTCGGTCGCTGGACGTCCTGCGCCTCGCGGGCTCGATGGCCGGGCCAAGGACGCTCATCAAATCCAGCGTGATGCTGGGTCTTGGGGAGACGGGGGAAGAAGTGCAGCAGGCGTTTCGGGACCTGCTCGACGCGGGCTGCACCCACGTGACGCTGGGCCAGTATCTGCAGCCCTCACCCGCGCAGCTGCCGGTCGTGGACTACCTGAGCCCGGAGCGGTTTGCCGAGTATGAACGGCTGGCCTACGCGGCGGGGTTTCGCTGGGTCATGGCCGGGCCGTTCGTCCGCAGTTCATATCACGCGATTGAGGCCCTCTCAGAGGTGAGCCATGAAGCGTAGCCAGACCGGTGTGACGCGCCATCCGGTGCTCAAGCAGGTGAAAGCCCACCTCCAGAAGCGGCAGGCGATGGAGATGGCACGCAACGAGCGCCGGCTGTTCCAGGAGGCCAACCGCCTCAAGCGGCTGCCGCTGTATCTCTTCACCATTCTCGATGACCTGAAGGCGCAGGCCCTCCAGCGGGGCATTGACGTCATTGACCTGGGGATGGGCAATCCGGACCTGCCGCCTCCCGCGCATGTCATCGAGGAATTGGGCCGGCAGGTCAAGGACCCGGCCAACCACCGCTACTCGCGCCCCGGCGGCGACGTCGAGCGCCGGCTCAAAGAAGCCATCGCGGCGTGGTATGCGCGGAAGTTCAAGGTGTCCTTGGATCCCGCGACCGAGGTCCTGCCGCTCATCGGCTCGAAAGAAGGCATCGCGCACCTGTCGCTGGCGTTCCTCAACCACGACGACATCGCCCTGGTGCCCAACCCGGCCTATCCGGTGCACTTCAACAGCGTGGTGATGGCGGGCGGGATCCTCTACAGCATCCCGACCTCCGCCGAGCACCACTACCTGCCGAACCTGCGGTCGGTCAACCGGGAAGTGCTGAAGATGTCCAAGATGCTCTTCCTCAGCTACCCGCACAACCCGACGACCGCGACGGCCGACCTGAAGTTCTTTCAGGACGCCATCGGCTGGGCCGCGCACCACAAGATCATGGTCGTGCACGACTTCGCCTACTCCGACTTCATCTTCGAGGGGCCGCCCGCGCCCAGCATCCTGCAGGTCAAGGAGGCGCGGCCGCTCGCGGTCGAGTTCCACACGCTCTCGAAATCGTACAGCCTGGCGGGCTGGCGGCTCGGGTTTGCCGTCGGCAACCGCGACATCCTGGCCTCGCTGGCCAAGACCAAAAGCTACGTGGACTTCGGCATCTTCCGCGCCATCCAGGCGGCGGCCGTGAGGGCGCTGCTGGGCCCGCAAGACTACGTGGCGGACATCGTCCACACCTACCGCAAGCGGCGCGACGTGTTCGTCGGAGGGCTGCAGCGCGCCGGCTGGCATCTCCCCATGCCGAAGAGCACCTTTTACGTCTGGGCCGGGATTCCCTTGAAGTTCAGCGCGCTCACCTCGCTGGAATTTGCGACCCTGCTCATGCAGGAGGCGGGGGTGGTGGCGGCTCCGGGCAGCGGATTTGGCGAGTACGGAGAGGGCTACGTCCGGTTTGCGCTGGTCGAACCGGAAGCCCGCCTGAAGGACGCCGTCACGCGCATCGAGAAGGTCCTCGCCATGGAAAGCTGAGCCAGGGCACCGCGATGGCAGGCCGCCGGCTGTTGCTCATGCATGTCACGACGAGCTCCGGCCACCACCATGCCAGCCGGGCGATCGCCCAGGCCCTCCAGCGGCTCGACCCTGCCTGCCAGATCATCAACGTGGACGCGTTCGACTACACGAGCCGCTTCGTCCGCTGGGCGATCCAGCGTTCCTACCACTCGCTGATCCGCCATTACCCCAACGTCTGGGAATACCTCTACGATAACCCGGAGATCCACCGGCACACGCAGCGCATCCGCAATCTCCTCCATCGCTACCACACCCGCAAGCTCCGCCGGCTCCTCGAGACGGTCCAGCCCCACGCCATCGCCTGCACGCAGGCCTTTCCCTGCGGGATGGTGGCGGACTTCAAGCTTCACCGCGGGCTCCACATCCCGCTCGTCGGGATCCTCACCGACTACGCCCCCCACCTGTACTGGCTCCACGATACGATTGACGCCTATGTGGTGCCGGCCCATGAGCTCAAGGAGCGGTTCCTGTCCTACGGGGTGCCGGAGGACCGGCTCCGCGTGTACGGGATTCCGGTGGAGCCGCGCTTCCTGGATCCGGTCGACCGCCGGGCGGTCTACGCGGAGTTCGGGCTGGAGCCGGACCAGCCCGTCGTGCTCATCATGGGCGGGGGCAGCGGCTTCGGGCCGATGCGCGAAACGATGCAACACCTGGATGCGCTAGAGGCGCCCTGTCAGCTCGTCGTGTTGGCGGGGACCAACCGCGCGCTCCTGGACTGGTTCTCCCGCCAGCGCTTCCGGCATCCCGTCCACGCCTTCGGCTATGTGGAGGCCGTGCCGCAGCTGATGGAGATCGCCAGCCTCATCATCACCAAGCCCGGCGGCCTGACGACCGCCGAGGCGCTGGCCAAGCACCTGCCGATGGTGATCCTCAGTCCCATCCCCGGCCAGGAGATGTGCAACGCGCGCTACCTACTGGACCAGGGCGCGGCGATCCAGTTGGATGGGCCCCAGTCCGTCGGCCGCCACGTGGGTCGGCTGCTGCGGGATCCTCAGGCGCTGCAGGCCGTCCGGGAGCGCGCCGCGGCCATCGCCCACCCGGACTCGGCGGCGCAGACCGCGCAGCTGTTGTTGGAGCTGGCGGCCCGGCATCGGAACGGTCCATGACCCATTCGCCGCGGCCTTCGGCCTTGCTCAGGGTCATGGTGAGCGAGCGAGAGCGAGTCGAACCATGAGCAGCCCGGCATGGGCGTATGCCGCCATCCAGGGGCTGACGGCCGTCCTGCCCCGGTCCTCCTGCGAATGGATCGCCGAGCGGCTGGCGGATGCGCAGTGCCGGCGGGCCGCGCATGACCGCGAGGCCGTCCGCGCCAACCTCTCGCTTCTCCTCAACCGGCGTCTGCCGGCGGATGCGCCGGAGATTCGCGAGGTGTTCCGCCAGTTCGCGCAGTATCTGCTCGAATTTCTGAGCGCGCACCGCGCGCGCAGCTCGAGCAGGGTCGAGGAGACCGCGGCCGTGACGGCCGGGCTGCGGCCCGGGCAGGGCGCCGTCATTCTGAGCGCGCACCTGGGCAACTGGGAGCTTGGGGCGGTCGCGCTGCATCGGGCGGGATGCCGGATGAGCGTGGTGGCGCTGCCGCACGGGAACCCGCGCGTCAATGAGATCTTTGAGGGCCAGCGCCGCCGCTGCGGGGTCGAGGTGATTCCGCTGGCCGCGCGGGGCTCGACGGCGCGGTGTCTGCAGCGGCTGCGCGAGGGCTGGCTGCTCGGCATCCTGGGCGACCGGGAATTCGGCCGCAACGGCATCCCCGTGACGTTCCTGGACCGGGTGTGCCTCCTGCCGAAGGGGCCGGCGCTGTTGAGCCTCCGCAGCGGGGCGCCGGCCGTGCCGGTGTTCGTGATGCGCGAAGGCCCGTGGCGCTTGCGGTTCCATGTCGAGCCGCCCATCCCGCCCTCGTTGGCCCGCGGCAAAGCGGATCCGGTGCAGTGCCTGACGCAGCTCTATGCCCAGAGCATCGAGCGCATGGTCCGCCGGTTCCCGACCCAGTGGGTGATGTTCCAGCCGTTCTCCTCGATCACGGCCCCGACGGCCGTCGGGGCGGCCGTGTCGGAAGCTCGCTAATGCGCGCCTGCGTCGTGATCCCGGCCTATAACGCGGCGGACACGCTGGAGCCGCTGGTGCGGCAGATCAAGGCGATGGGATTGGATGTGGTCGTGGTGAACGACGGCTCCACCGATCGCACGGCCCAGGCGATGACCGAGGCCGGGACCATGCTGATCAGCCATCTGGCGAACGAGGGCAAGGGCGCCGCGCTGCGCTCGGGGTTCGCCTTTGCCGTGGCGGCCGGGTATGACGCCGTCGTCACGATGGACAGCGACGGCCAGCATGGCCCTGCAGACCTCCCGCCGTTGCTGGACGCCGCCGCGCAGTCCGGCGCCGGGATCGTCGTCGGCGACCGGATGTCGAGCGGCGCGCCGATGCCGCTCGCGCGGCGATGGACCAACCGCGTGATGTCATGCCTCGTTTCTGCGCTGACCCGGCAGCGCATCCCGGATTCCCAGTGCGGCCTCCGCGTGATCCGGCGGGACGTGCTGGCGGCCGTCCGGCTGCGCACGCGCCGGTTCGAGATCGAAAGCGAAGTGCTGCTGGCCGCGGCGCGCGCCGGCTGGGCCATCGACTCCGTGCCGATCCGCGCGATCTACGACCGTCATCGCAGCCACATCCGGCCTCTTCAGGACGGCGTGCGATTCCTGCGTCTCATCGTCCGCTACCTGCTGCCATGAGTATCGAGGCGCAGCGCCGTCAGATGGTGAAAGAGCAGCTGCAGCTGCGCGGCATCACGGACCCGCGCGTCCTCCAGGCCTTCCTCACCGTTCCCCGGCACCTGTTTGTCCCCCGGGAGCATGCCGGGGCGGCCTACGAGGATCATCCGATCCCGATCGGGGGCGGCCAGACGATCAGCCAGCCGTACATGGTGGCGCTCATGACGCAGCTGCTGCGGCTCCAGGGCCACGAACGGGTCCTGGAGGTGGGCACCGGCTCAGGGTATCAGCTGGCGATTCTGGCGGAGCTGGCGCTGGAGGTCTACTCGATTGACCGCCTGCCGGAGCTCGCGCAGGACGCGTTCGGGCGCCTGGAGCATCTGGGCTATCTCAACGTCTACGGGCGGGTCGGCAACGGGGCGCTGGGCTGGCCGGAGCACGCCCCGTACAACGGGATCGTCGTCGCCGCCGCCGCCCCGGAGGTGCCGCCGCCGCTCCTCGACCAGCTGGCGGATGCCGGGCGGCTGGTGATTCCGCTGGGCTCTCAGCAGGCGCAGATGCTGACCCTCCTGGAGCGGCGCGGCGCGCGGGTGGACCGGACCGAGATCACGAGCTGCGTCTTCGTCCCGTTGCTGGGAGAATATGGCTGGCCGTTGCAGGAATTCTGAGTGAGCACATGGACCGCACCCTCGCCGTCGCCTTCTGCGTGTCGCTGGCCTGCCACCTCGTGCTCTTGGGGTTTCAGGTGGTGGATCTGCGCTGGCTGACCCCGACGAAGGAGAATGCGCTGATGGATGTCATCTACGAATACCAGATCGCCGAGGAGGAGCTGCGCCGGCTGCAGCGGCAGCTCGCCGATCTCGGCGAGGGGCCGAAGCTCACGGATGCCTCCGGCGCGCCGAGCACCGCGCCGGGGCTGTCCAATGCCTTGTCGCAGATCAGGATTCCCGAGCGGCCGATTGCGGCCCTCAGCGCGCTGCCGCCGGAGACCAGCGCCACGCGGTCCGCGGTCGTGGACCTGACGAATCTCGTGGAGGCGGCCCGGGGCGATCCGGTCCTCCTGAGCTACTTCAGCGCCATCCGCGAGCAGATTCAGCGCACCGCGAATCAGCAGACCTGGCTGACGAGCGAGGTCGACGCGCAGGGGCTGGTCTACGTGGCGTTCGTGCTGGCCGCCTCAGGCCGGGTCCACTCGGTGACGGTGCTGGGTGACCGCTCCGCCCCCTCGCGGCTCCTCCATGACATCGCGCTGAGAATCATCAAAACCGCCAACCCCTTCGCCCCGTTTCCGCCCTCCCTGGGCGGCGAATCCTCCAAGACCGTCGTGGTCCCCCTGGAATTCCTCCGCGGCAGGTAGGGTTGACACCCTCGCCGGACTCCCGTATAATCAAATCCTTCTTACTCATTCGGAGACAAGCTGATGTCACGCGTCGAGATCCGGGATGACGAGCCTCTCGAGAAGGCGCTGCGGCGCTTCAAGCGCCTGATCGAGCGCGAGGGCATCCTCAAAGCCGTCAAGGCCAAAAAGCACTACGAGAAACCGAGCGAGCGCAAGCGCCGTCAGATGCGCCAGGCCATCAGCCGCCGCGCCCGCTCCGCGTAACGCGGCCGGTACTCCGCGTCGCGCACGGGGCAGACGGCCGTCTCCCGCGCACGCTTGAACCTCATACCAGTTTCCGCCTCATAGATCATGATGGGCATACGAAGGGCGGGTCTGTCCGTACTCCTGAGTCTGATGCTGAGTCTCACTGCCGGGTCGACAAGCGGGTTCGCGAAGGAGCCCGGGTCCGCCCCCGCCGTCCCGGCGGGGCGCTCGCCGTTCGGCGCGGTCCGGCAGACCCTGCTCGACAACGGCCTGGCCGTCGTCTGGGAGCAAGACCCTCGCCAGGGCCTCGTCGCCATTGAGGTCCGGATCCTCGGCGGCCTGCGCGGGGAGGGCCGCTTCCTGGGCAGCGGCATCACCCACGCCATCGAGCACATGCTCTTCAAGGGCACGACCTCCCGCGCGCCCGGCACCATCGAGCAGGAAGTCCGTCGCTACGGCGGCACCATCAACGCCTTCACCTCGCACGATTACACCGGCGTCAACCTCTTCGTGGAGTCCCGCTTCCTCAAGGACGCGCTGGGGATGCTGGCCGACATCCTCCAGCATGCGACGTTTCCCGAGGAGGAGTTCGCCAAGGAACGGCCGGTCATCGTCTCCGAGATCCAGATGAATCTCGATGACCCGGAGCGCCGCGTGCATCAGCTGTTCTGGAACCGCCAGTTCCTCCTCCACCCCTACCGCCATCCCATCCTCGGCTACCAGCCGCTGCTGGAGCGGCTGACCGCCGAGGATCTGCGGAGCTTCTACGTCGCCCAGTACGTCCCGAACAACATCGTCCTGGCCTGCGTCGGCGACCTGGACGGCGCGGCGTTCCCCGCGCTCGTCCGCGAGGTCTTCGGGGCCTGGCCGCGCGGCGCGCCGTACACGGTGCCGGTGGCTGAGGAGCCGCCGGCCGTCAGCGTCAAGCAGGCGCAGGAAGAGCTGCCGGTGCAGGCGGCCTATACCATCATCGGCTTCCCCTCGGTTCGGCTGGCGCATCCGGATCTCTACGCCCTGGATGTGCTCGCCAGCGTGCTGGGGCACGGGCGCAGCTCGCGGCTGCACGAGGCGCTGGTGCGCGTCAAGCGGGTCGCCCACGGCGTCGGCGCAGGGAACTACACGCCGCTGGATCCCGGCGCGTTCACGGTCTCGATGCGCACGGATGGCGGGCGCGCCGCCGAAGCGGTGGAGGCGGCGCTGCAGGTGGTGGAGGAGGTCGCCCGCAAGGGCGTGTCGGAGGCCGAGCTGCAGAAGACGAAACGGCAGGTCACCGCGGAATTCATCTTCCGCCATCAGACCGTCGAGTCGAAAGCGGATGATTACGCCAGCTCCTATGCGCTCACCGGCGATCCGACCTATTCGAATCGTTATGTGCAGGGCATTTCGCAGGTGACGGCCGAGCAGGTCCAGCAGGCCGCCCGCCGGTATCTGGACCGCGCGAAGATGACCGTGGTCACGATCCAGCCCTCAGGCACCGCGCCGGCTCGTCCCTCCGAGGCCGTCTGGGCGCCGCCGACCGCCACGAAGACGGTGCTGCCCAACGGCCTGACCGTGCTGCTGAGCGAGCAGCGCCGATTGCCGATGGCGGCCATTGTCGCGGTCAGCCGCGGCGGGGTGCGCGTCGAAACGGACGGCACGCAGGGGCTGTCCAATCTCGTGAGCCAGCTCTTGGTGAAGGGGACCAGCCGCAAGACCGCGACGCAGATCGCGACGCAGGTCGAGTCGCTGGGCGGCATCCTGGAGCCGTTCAGCGGGCGCGACGGGCTGGGGCTGTCCCTGCAAGTGCTGGCGGAGGATCTGCCGGTCGGGCTGGACCTGGTGCATGAGCTGCTCACCGACGCGGCGTTTCCGAAGGACGAACTCGAGCTGCAGCGGCAGCTGATCCTCAAGGAGCTCGACGCGCGGGAGGATGATGTCTTTGACGTCGGCGGCCGTCTGCTGCGCCGGACCCTGTTCACCACGCATCCGTACCGGTTTGATCCCTTGGGGAGCAAGGAGGCGGTGACCCGCCTCACGCGCGAGGAGTGCCTGGCCTTCGCGCGCCGGTGGCTGGTCGCGAAGAATCTCGTCGTGGCCGTCTTCGGGGACCTCCAGCCCGACGCGGTGCAGCGCGCGATCCGGCAGCGCTTCGGCAGCATGCCGCCCGGCGATGCGCCGTGGCCCCAGACGCTGTCCGACAGCCCGCTCGACGGCGCGCGGCAGGCCTCGCAGGTCCTGCCGAAAGAGCAGACCGTCATCTTCATCGGATTCCGCGGCACCCAGGCGACCGCCGAGGACCGCGACGCGCTCGACGTGCTGACCTCGATTTTGTCCGGCATGAGCGGGCGGCTGTTCCAGGCGGTCCGCGAGCAGCAGGGGCTGTCCTACACGCTGGGCGCCTTCAACGTGCCGGGATGGGATCCCGGCTATGTGGCGGTGTATGCCGCGACCCGCCCCGGCGAGCGCGCCCAGGTGCTCGACACCATCCAGACGCAGCTGCGCGAGGTCGTGGAGCGCGGCGTCACCGGCGAGGAGTTGGACCAGGCTCAGCGCTATCTCATCGGCCATCACCGGATGGAGCTCCAGCATCTGGGGAGCCTGGCGCGCCGCGCCGCGCTCGATGAGCTCTACGGGCTGGGGGCGGATGCGTGGACGACATACGAAGCGCGCATCAACGCGGTCACGGCCGAGCAGGTCCAGGAGGCGGCCCGCCGCTATCTGCAATGGTCGCATCGGGCGGAGGTCGTCGTGGCCCCGTGACCCCCCTGCTTTCTTGCGAAAGCAAGAAGGGGGGTCCGGGACTGAGTCCTGAAAATCGCGTTCGCGCGATTTCTCAGGGCTCCCGCGAACGGCCGCTAGGACAGCCGTTGACATGAGCGAGCCGACGCAGAAAAAAGTCGACGAGTCGTGGAAGGAGCAGGTCGAGCGGGAGAAACAGGAGCCCGCGGCCGCCCCGGCAGCCCCGTCCGGCCAGGCGCCCGTGGAAGCCGCCGCAGGGGAGGCCGCGGAGCCTGCGGCGGGTGGACCGGAGCAGGAGCGCGGGCTGCCGGAAGCCCGGTTCGACCTCTTCGTCTCCGGCCTGGCGATGGACGCGCTCATTGCGCTGGGCGACATCCCGCATCCGGTGACGAAGAAGCCGATGCCCAACCTGGAGCACGCGCGCTACCTGATCGACCTGCTGGGCGTGCTGGGGGAGAAAACGCGCGGCAACCTCTCGGTGGACGAGGAACGGCTGTTGAAGGACGCGCTCTACCAGCTGCGCACCCGCTACCTCGCGAAATCCGGCGGCTGACATGTGGGCGATGGCGTTCGTGCTCGTGGCGGTGGGGGTGCTCGCCTATCTCTTGGTGAGCCGAGCCGCCATGTTGAAGGCCGCCGCGGAGCAGCTGAACGCCGAGCTCAAGCAATTTAAGGAGGGCGGATTCGACCAGCTGATTGCGGAGAAGCTGGCGCTCCTGACCAACAAGGCGATGCAGGAGCTCGAGAGCCGGGAAAAGGCGATCCGGCAGGTTCAGCAGGACTTGCTCGAGGAAGGGAAAAAGGCGACGGCGGCCGCGGAAAAGTTCAAGCAGGACTTCGGCGCCGTCACGACCGAGATCCACAGTCTTCAGGAGCTGCAGGGCAAGGTCGGGGAGCTGAACGATTTGCTGAAGCCGCAACAGCTGCGCGGGGAGCTGGGCGAGGTGATCGTGCGCAACCTCCTGGCGGACAAACTGCCGAGGCAGTACGAGGAGGACTATGCGTTTTCGGACGGCAAGAGGGTCGAGTTCGTCGTCCGGATCAACGACCGACTCATCCCGGTGGACTCCAAGCTGCAACTGGAAGACTTTAAGCGTTTACGCGAAGCGGAGGAGCCCCAGCGTCAGGCCTATCGGGCGGAATTCAAGCGAAAGGTCAAGCAGAAGATTGATGAGGTGAAGGCGTACATCCGTCCGGAGGAGGGGACCATGAATTTCGCGCTGATGTTCATCCCCTCCGAGGCGGTGTTCTACGAGCTGATCGCCAACAAGGATTTCCTTGAGGGCGGCGGGCTGTACGAGTACGCGCAGGAGCAGCGCGTCTTCCTGACCTCGCCGCTGACATTCTGGGTGTACTTGACGACGATCGCCCAGGGGCTGAAGGGTTTGGAGATCGAGCGCCGGGCCGAGGACGTGCTCTCGGCGTTGCAGGCGCTCGCCGCGGAGATCCGCAACTTCTCGCAGGATGAATTCCGCAAAGTGGGCGTGCACCTGCGCAACGCGACCGCGCAGTACGATGAGGCTGAACGCACGCTTCGCACGGTTGAGCAGGGGCTCGGGACACTGGAGCGGGTGGAGTCGTCTCCGGCCCAACAGGAAGGAGCCACACGATGATCGACCAGAAGCTCTTGGAGATCCTGGCATGTCCGGCGTGCAAGACCCCCGTGAGACTGGAGGGGGAGAAGCTCGTCTGCACCCAGTGCGGGCGCCGCTATCCCATCCGCGACGGGATCCCCGTCATGCTGATCGAAGAAGCTGAGCTTCCGCCAGGCCCATCGTGAGGCGGATGAGGAAGATCCTTGTCATCCACGGGCCGAACCTGCAGCTGCTGGGCGAGCGCCAGCCGCAGGTCTACGGCCGCCAGGACCTGGCGGCGGTCAACCGCCTGCTGCGCGCCACCGCCCGCCGGCGCGGCGTAGGCGTGACCATCGTGCAGTCGAATCACGAGGGCGAGATCGTGGAGCTGATCGGCAGGGCCAAGCGCGCCTACCAGGCGCTGGTCATCAATCCTGCGGCCTACACGCATACGAGCGTGGCGATCCGCGACGCGATTGAAGCCTCCGGCATCCCGGCGGTGGAGGTCCACCTGTCGAATATCTACGCCCGCGAGCCGTTCCGCCGGCATTCGCTCATCGCGCCGGTCTGCCGGGGGCAGGTCAGCGGCTTCGGGGTGACCAGCTACCGGCTGGGCCTCGAGGCGGCGGTCGAGCTCGCCCTGAGCGAGGCGAAGCCGAGTCGAAGGGCTCGCCGGGAGGGTTGACCCTGATGAACCGCGTTGGGTACAATGGTCACCCATGATCAGCGCCACTGAGTTCAAGAACGGCTTGACCCTCCTCCTGGACGGGGAGCTGTGCGTCATCGTGGAGCACCAGCACGTCAAGCCGGGCAAGGGCGGGGCGTTCATGCGGACGAAGTTCCGTCGCCTCAAGGACGGTTCGGTCATCGAGCGCACGTTCCGCGTCGGCGAGAAGTTCCAGGAGGCCTTCATCGAAAAGCACGCCCTCCAGTTTCTCTACAAGTCCGGCGACGCCTACCACTTCATGAACCTCAGCAGCTACGAGGATCTCCAGCTCCAGGAGTCCGCGGTCGGTCCAGGCGCCGGGTTCCTGAAAGAGAACATGGAAGCCGAGGGCGAGTTTTTTGAGGGCAAGCTGATCGGGCTGGAGCTGCCGGTCTTCGTGGACCTGCGCATTGACGAGACCGGGCCCGGCATCAAAGGCGATACCGCCAAGGCGGGCACCAAGCCGGCCAAGCTGGAAACCGGCGTGACCATTCCGGTCCCGCTGTTCGTGGAATCCGGGGAGCTGGTCCGCGTGGACACGCGCAGCGGCAGCTACGTGTCGCGGGCATGAGCAGCATGGACAAACGACGATCCTCCGAACGGGACGCGTTCCGGCTCATCGAGGAGATGCTGCAGTTGATGGAGAGCCGCGGCCTCGTCGAGCTCGAATTGGAACACCAGGGGATGCGGCTGCGCCTGAAGAAAGCGGGGCAGTCCGGCCCGCAGCTGGTGGAGTACGTCACCGGCATGCCCCAGCCCCCGACAGCCTCGACGGCTTCCCCGACGGCCCCGAAGGCCGTCGGGGCCGCGGAGGAATCCGGCCGGCGGGTCATCATCAAATCGCCGATGGTCGGCACCTTCTACCGCGCCCCGGCGCCTGACGCGCCGCCGTTCGTCGAGGTGGGGCAGGACGTGGACGCCGGCCAGGTGGTGTGCATCATCGAAGCGATGAAGCTGATGAACGAGATCAAGTCGGAGGTCGCCGGCCAGGTCATGGAAGTGCTCATCGAGAACGGGGAAGCCGTGGAGTTCGGCCAGCCCCTCTTCGCCCTCGAGCCGCGCTAATCGGGGTCAGACCCCGTCAGTTGAGACCATCGTTCTTGAGGGGTCTGACCCCTTTTCTGAGTCATGTTTTCGAAAATCCTGATTGCGAACCGGGGGGAAATCGCGGTGCGGATCATCCGGGCCTGCAAGGAGCTCGGGATCCGCACGGTCGCCGTCTACTCCGAGGCCGACCGCAGCAGCCTGCACGTCCGGCTGGCGGATGAGGCGATCTGCGTCGGCGGCCCCCGGCCGGACCAGAGCTACCTGAACATCCCCGCCATCATCAGCGCGGCGGAGATCACCGACGTGGACGGCATCCATCCGGGCTACGGCTTCCTGGCGGAGAACGCCCACTTCGCCGAGATCTGCGAGTCGTGCAACGTCACGTTCGTCGGCCCGACGTCCAAGGCCATCGGGCTGCTCGGCGACAAGCTCGCCGCGAAAGACGTCATGCGCAAGGCCGGAATTCCCATCATCCCCGGCAGCCTCGCCGCGGTCAAAAATAAGGAAGACGCGCTGCAGACCGCCCGGCGCGTGGGGTATCCGGTCATCGTTAAGGCGGCGGCGGGCGGCGGCGGGCGGGGGATGCGCATCTGCCACAACGACGTGCGGCTGGTCAGCGCGCTGATGATCTGCCAGTCCGAGGCGGAGGCGAGCTTCGGCAAGGGCGATGTCTTCGTCGAGAAATACCTGCAGCAGCCCCGCCACATCGAATTCCAGATCCTGGCCGACAAGCACGGCCATACGATCCATCTGGGCGAGCGCGACTGCACGATCCAGCGCCGGCACCAGAAGCTCATCGAGGAGTCGCCCTCGCCCGCGGTGGACTCGAAGCTGCGGCGCAAGATGGGCGACATGGCGGTGCGCGCGGCCAAGGCCGCCGGCTACACGACGGTGGGGACGGTGGAATTCCTGCTCGACCGCGACGGCAACTTCTACTTCATTGAGATGAACACCCGGATTCAGGTGGAGCACCCCGTCACCGAAACCGTGACGGGCATCGACCTCATCAAGGAGCAGATCCGCGCGGCGGCCGGGGAGCCGCTGCGCCTCAAGCAGGAGGACGTGACGCTCAGCGGCTGGGCGATCGAATGCCGCATCAACGCGGCCGATCCCAGCAACGGCTTTTCCCCGTCACCCGGGCGGATCACGATGTACCATGAGCCCGGCGGACCCGGCATCCGGGTGGATACGCACATCTTCGGCGGCTACGAGGTGCCGCCCTATTACGACTCGCTGCTGGCGAAGCTCATCGTGCGCGGGCAGACCCGCCAGGAGGCGATCCGCGTCATGCAGCGGGCGCTGGAGGAATTCTTCATCGAACCGCTGCGCACCACGATCCCCCTGCACAAGCAGATCTTCAGCGATCCGGCGTTCTGGCGCGGCCAGTTCTCGACGGATTACCTCGACCAGTTGTTGGGAGAGAGGGAGGCATGAGCGCAGTCAAGAAAATCGGGATGTTGAGCCATCATGGACGGCTGCGAGGTGGTGGGGATCAAGAACGGATGGCTGGGGTTCATCGAACGCCAAACCATCCCGCTCGACCTGCGGTCGGTGTCCGGGATTCTCCCCCGGGGCGGCACGATCCTCGGGACGTCGCGGACCAACCCATACAAGAATCCGGAGGACCTCAAGAAGCTCCTGGCCGCGCATCAGGCGCTGGGGCTGGAGGCGCTGATTGCGGTCGGCGGCGAGGATACGCTTGGGGTGGCGGTGAAGCTGATCAAGGAGGGGTTGAAGATCGTCGGGGTGCCGAAGACGATCGACAATGACCTGTCCAACACCGACTACACCTTCGGGTTCGACACCGCGGTCAACATCGCGATGGAGGCCATCGACCGCATCCACACGACCGCGGAAAGCCACCACCGGATCATGGTCGTGGAGGTGATGGGCCGCCATGCCGGATGGATCGCCACCTGCGCGGGCATCGCCGGCGGCGCGGACGTGATCCTCATCCCGGAAGAGCCCATCGATATCGAGCAGGTGTCCGCCGTGATCAAAAAACGGACCGCGCGCGGCAAAGACTTCAGCATCATCGTCGTCGCCGAGGGGGCCCAGTTCAAGGACGGCACGATGGTCGCCAAGGAAGAGAAGAAGGACGCCTTCGGGCACGTGCGGCTGGGGGGGATCGGACAGGTGCTGGGGAATCTGATTGAAGAGCGCACCGGCTTTGAAACCCGCGTCACCGTGCTGGGGCACATCCAGCGCGGCGGCAGCCCCACCGCCTTCGACCGGGTCCTCGGGACGCGCTTCGGCGTGAAGGCCGCGGAGCTCGCCATCAAGGGGGAGTTCGGCAAGATGGTGAGCCTCCAGGGCAACAGGATCGTCGTCGTGCCGCTCGATGAGAAGGCGGTGACGATGAAGACGGTGGATCCGGAGTTCTATGGGATCGCGAAGCTCTTCTTCGGTTGAGAGCCGGATGATTGCGGCGTCTCTGCGCGCCAGCGCCGAGGTGCATGAGGCCCTGGCCAAGAGCCAGCGGGCCGCCATCGCCAAGGCGGCCGGGCTCATGGCGGCGGCGTTGAACGGCGGCCGCAAGATCATCTGGTTCGGCAACGGCGGCTCGGCCACCCAAAGCCAGCACATGGCGGCCGAGTTTGTCGGCCGCTTCTGCCGCGACCGCCGGTCGCTGCCGTCCATCTCCCTCACGGAGAATATGGCCAGCGTCACCGCGATCGCCAACGACTATGACTACGCCAGCATCTTCGCCCGCCAACTGGAAGGGTTGGGCCGGCGGGGGGACGTGGCGATCGGGCTCTCGACCTCCGGCTCCTCGCCCAACGTGCTGGCGGGCCTGCGGCGGGCGCGTGAGCTGGGGTTGTCCGTGATCGGGCTCACCGGCGCGAAGGGCCAGGCGATGCGCGAGTTGTGTGACGTGTGCCTCATCGTCCCGACGATGGAAACCGCCCGGATCCAGGAAGCTCACTTGACCGTCGGCCACATCCTCTGCGCGCTGGTCGAGGAGGCGGTGGGTGTATAGCTCCAGCCGTCACAAAATCCATTCGGCCGCGTCGTTGGCTCCCATCGTCCGCCGTCTGCAGCGGCGTGGCCGGCGGGTGGTGTTCGCCAACGGCTGCTTCGACCTCCTGCATGTCGGCCACGTGACGCTGCTGGAGCGCGCCAGGCGGCTGGGTGATGCGCTCATCGTCGCCCTCAACAGCGACCGCTCGGTCCGCCGGCTGAAAGGCCCGGGCCGGCCGGTGGTGCGCCAGCAGGACCGCGCCCGGCTGCTCGCGGCGCTGGCGTGCGTGGACTACGTGACGATGTTTGATGAGCCGACCCCGCACCGCCTGCTCGCGCGCCTGCGGCCCGATGTGCTGGTGAAGGGAGCGGACTGGTCCCTGCGCGACGTGGTGGGCCGGGACCTCGTCAAGCGCGTCGTGCGCATCGCACTGGTCAACGGCTATTCCACCACCGACCTGCTGGCCCGTCTCGCGTCACGCCGTCAGAAAAGAGGGGTCAGACCCCTCTGATGATGGGGTCTGACCCCGCTCGCCAGCGTCTCCTGCGGATTGTGGACGCCAACATCAACCGGGCGAGGGAGGGCTTGCGCGTCTGCGAGGACCTGGTCCGGTTCGGGCTGGAGGCGCCCGCGCAGTTCCGGCGCCTGCGGACGCTCCGCCACGACCTGAACGCCGCGCTCCGGTCCCTTCCGGTCAAGGCCGTCGAGGCCGTGGCCTCGAGGGACAGCGCGCGGGATCCCGGCCGACGGTCGCCGGGCTCTTCCTCCGTGAGATCGCTTGAGCATCTGCTGCTGATCAACCTGCAGCGCGTCAAGGAAGCGCTCCGGGTGCTTGAGGAGGCCAGCCGGCTGCTCGCCCCGCGTCAGACCGCGCGATTTCAGGCGCTTCGGTTTCGGACCTACGATGTCGAACGCGATCTCCTGCGCCGCGTGGCGGCTCTACGTCATCGTTGACCAGGCCGCCGCGGGCGGCCGTGACCCGGCCTGGATTGCCGCACAGGCGATCCGGGGCGGGGCGGACGTCGTGCAGCTGCGCGACAAGGCCGGCTCCACCCGGGACGTGGTCGCGCGCGCCCAGGCCGTGCTGCAGGTGGCCCGCGACGCGCGGGTGCCGCTCATCATCAACGACCGCGTCGACGTGGCGGCGGCGGTCGGGGCGGACGGCGTGCACCTCGGGCAGGATGACCTGCCGGTGTCCGCGGCGCGGCGGATACTCGGGCCGGACCGACTCATCGGCAAATCGACGCACAGCCTGGAACAGGCGCTGGACGCGGATCGCGAAGCCGTCGATTACCTGGCGGTCGGGCCCCTCTATCCCACGCCGACCAAACCGGACTACCCGCCCGTGGGCGTGGCGCTGATCCATCAGGTGAAGGGGCGCGTGCGCAGGCCGCTCGTCGTCATCGGCGGGGTGGAGCAGGCCACGCTCGCCGACGTGCTGCGCGCAGGGGCCTCGTGCGTCGCGGTGGTCCGCGCGGTCTGCGCAGCGGATGACCCTGAGGCCGCCGCGCGCGAGCTCAAGCGCGCCCTCACACAATTTGTCCCCTCGCCTTCTTGCGCCGGTTTATAATAGGGCGGCGAGACGGTCAACACTGATGAGTCGTTGCGGGTGTAGCACAGTGGTAGTGCGCCAGCTTCCCAAGCTGGTAACACGGGTTCGATTCCCGTCACCCGCTTGTGTCCTTTTCACTCTGATGATGCTGGGGGCCGTGGCAGGCTGCGCGTCTACCCCGCCGGTCACGAGCAGCCTCTTCAGCCGGAGCGTCCCGACGATTCCGCAGGCCCAGGGGTCCTATTATGAGGTCCGGCCAGGCGACACGCTCTGGGGGATCGCCCATGACTTCGGGTGGGACGCCACACACCTGGCCCGCCTCAACCGCATCACCGATGCGGCGCAGGTCACAGTCGGCCAGCGCCTGTTCATCCCTCCGCCTCCGACCTCGAAGGGATTCATCTGGCCGGTCCGCGGGACCGTCACACCCGTGTCCGGCTCATCGGTCCGCGGGGTGGAAATCCAGGCTCCGGAAGGCAGCTTCGTCCGTGCGGCCCGCACCGGCCTGGTGGCCGTTGCGGCCCGCCAACTGCAAGGGTGGGGGCACACCGTGATTCTGGATCACGGGGACGGCTACGTCAGCGTCTATGCCGGGATGGAGCACATGCTCGTCAACCCCGGCATGTCGATTCAACAGGGCAACCCGGTGGGGCGGGTGGGCCGCGCGCCCCTGTACTTTGAAATCCGCCGCGGGACCGCGCCGCAGAACCCGTTCCCGCTCTTGCCATGAAACCCCTCCCGGATCTCCATCCCTCCGTGAGCAGCTATCTGCGCCAGCGTCTCCTGGCGTTTCAGGACGGCTTCCGGCATAACCTCGCGCTCCTCGGGCCGGGGGGCAGCGGCAAGAGCACGCTCATGCAGCAGCTCCTCGGCGACCCGTCGCTGCGCCTGACCGTCATCGCCTGTCCCTTGCAGCTGGATTCGGTGCCGGGATTCGCGCGGCGTTTCGCGGCCTCGATCCTGCGGGGAGCCCTGCGGGTGTCGAGGGATCTGCCGCTGGAATCCCTCGTGCAGCGGGCCTCCTCGGTCGCGCCCAAGACCGCCGCGGCGGTCCAGCAGCTGGAGCGGTATGCCGGCGGACATCTGCAGGCGGAGGCGTTCGCGCACACCCTGGACGTCGTGTCGGTCCTGCACGACGAGCTCAAGCAGCCCTGCGTGCTGGTGCTGGACGAGTTTCTCCACTTGGAGGACCTGGGGCTCTCCCATGCGTTCCACGAGCTGGGCAAGCGGGTCATGACGTGGCCGTCCGTGCAATTCTGGGTGACCAGCTCCTCGACCTGCCGGGCGCGCCAGATTCTCCGCGAGCGCCTGCAGCTGCTCTTCGGGCAATTTGAGCTGCTGTCGCTGGGCCCGGTGGAGATCGCCGCCGCGACGGCGTGGATGCACCGGGAATGCCCCGGGCTGAAGCAGGCGCCTCTCGCCACGCAGTTTCTGCTGCATTGGATCGGGACCTCGCCGTGGTATCTCAGCGTGGTGTTGAAACGGATGAGCGAGCTGGCGCGGCTGAAGCGCGGCCCCCGCTTGACTGAAGCGGTGCTCTTCGACGCCGCCTGGGACGTCCTCGGCAGCCCGGATGGCGTGCTGTATCAGTGGTGCGCGGCGCAGGTGGACCGGTTGGTGCATCGGCGGGACGGGCCGCTGGCCCGCGAAGTCCTGATTGCCGTGGCGCGCGGCGCGCGCACCGCGCAGGCGGTCGCGCAGCAGTGCGGCACGCGCCGGAGCCTCTCCGAGGTGCTCCAGATGCTCGCCGACCACGACCTCATCCAGCGCCAGGGCGCCTGCTGGGTGATGCCGGATCAGCTCTTGGCCTGCTGGCTGGCGTCGGTCCTCGGCTCGGCCGACGCTCGGGGGATGCGCGACCGGCAGACCGCCTATGTGGCGTTTCAACAGGCCCTGCAAGCCGTGTGGATCCAGTGGCTCGAGGCGACGCATCAGCCGCTGTCGGAACGGGTGAGCCGCCTCCTCTTGCAGTTCCGCAACGAGACGGTGTCGCTCGACCACAAGACGGGACGGCTGCCGTCGTTTGAGACGCTGGCGGCCCAGCGGCCCGGGCGGCGCGGGGAAACCTACCTCGTGGCGGACGGCGACGAGCGCCGGTGGTGCTGCCTGGTGCACGAGGGCGCGCTCAACGAATCGGACATCGCCGCCTTCGAGGTCTTCTGCCGCGGCCAATCCCCCCGGCCCTCGCGGAAGATCGTCGTGTCCGACGCGGCCTTGGAGCTCAACGCCAAACTCCTGGCCAAGGAAGCCAATATGTGGGTCTGGGAGCCGGAGGACGCGAACCTCCTGTTCCTCCTGTACGGCCAACCGCCGCTGAGCCGATCATGACGACCGGGATGGAGCGGCTCTGGGCCCCGTGGCGCAGCGAGTACTTCGCCCGTCTGAATCGTCCCGGCTGCATCTTCTGCCGCGCGCGGACGGGGCGCAGGGACCGGGCCGCGCACGTCCTCTACCGCGGCCGGCGGGTTTTCTGTCTGTTGAACCGCTATCCCTACAATACGGGGCATCTGATGGTCGCGGTCAACCGGCACGTCGGGGATCTCGCCCGGCTGACCGCGGCCGAGCATGCCGAGCTCATGCAGACCGCCGCCCGGATGGTCAGCGTCCTGCGCAGGGCCTTCAAGCCCCAGGGATTCAACGTCGGCGTGAACCTCGGCGCCCCGGCCGGCGCCGGGATTCCCGGTCATCTCCACATGCACGTCGTGCCGCGCTGGACCGGGGACACGAACTTCATGCCGGTCCTCGCGCACACCAAAGTCATGTCCCTCTCCCTGGATGCCGTCTACGACCGGCTGACGTCGTCGCTGCGAGGGAGGCGCCGATGAGCGTGGCCCACGAGCCCCCCGTGCTCCTCGCCAGCCGCGAAGAGCTGGAAGCCCGCGAAGAACAGTGGCTGGCGCCCTCTGCCATGAAAAGCCGCCAGTCGCGCGGCCGCGCCCATGCGGAGCCGGAGCACCCCTTCCGGACCGCGTACCAGCGCGACCGCGACCGGATCATCCACTCGACGGCGTTTCGCCGTCTCGAATACAAGACCCAGGTGTTCGTCAACCACGAGGGGGACTACTACCGCACGCGGCTGACGCACACGCTGGAGGTCGCCCAGATCGCCGTGGCGATCGCCCGCGCCCTGCGCCTCAACGAGGATCTAGTGGAGGCCGTCGCGCTCGCCCACGACCTGGGGCATCCGCCGTTCGGGCACGCCGGGGAAGACGCCCTGCGGGAGCTCATGGAAGGCCGCGGCGGCTTCGAGCATAATCTCCAGGGCCTGCGGATCGTCGACCTGCTGGAGGAGCGGTATCCGGCGTTTCCGGGCCTCAACCTCACCTGGGAAGTCCGGGAGAGCATCAACAAGCACCGCACGCCCTACGACGAGCCGGGCCTGCAGATCGCGCTGGATCCCGCCGTCTCGCCGCTCCTGGAAAGCCAGGTGGCGGATGTGGCGGACGAGATCGCCTACGATAATCACGACCTGGATGACGGCCTCACCTCCGGGCTCCTCAAGGAAGACGACCTGCGGGACCTCGCGCTCTGGGAAGAGGCGCGGCAGGCCGTGGAGGCGAGCGCCCCGCGCGCGACCCCGGAGATCCGCAAATACCAAATCATCCGGACGCTCATCAACCGGCAGGTGACCGAGTTGGTCCAGGAATCGGCCCAGCGTCTCAAGCAGCACCATATCGCCTCCCTCGAGGACGTGCGCGCCTGTGCGGAGCGGCTGATCGCCTTCAGCCCCGCCCTGCAGGAGCTGCGCAACCCGTTGAAGGCGTTTCTGTGGACCCGGCTGTACCACCATTACCGCGTGGCCCGGATGGCCGACAAGGCCAAGCGGTTCATCACGGAGCTGTTCGGGCTGTACGTCAACAAGCCGCAGCAGCTGCCGAACACGACCCGGCTGCGCATCGAGCGCGGCGAGGATCCGCACCGGGTCGTGTGCGACTACATCGCGGGGATGACCGATCGCTATTGCCTGGAAGAATACCGGAAGCTCTTCGATCCGTTTGAGCGGGTGTAGCCCGCCTTCGGCGGGAGTGATGAGTGACGAGTGATGGGAAAGACTCAAAGCACAAGGGGGTCAGCATGAGCGGAGCTTGTTGGAGACGTGTTGGGACGCTGCTGTTACTCGTCACTCTTCACTCTTCACTCTTCACTGTTCTCGGGTGCGGACGGAAAAGCTCGCTGCTGCTCCAGCGGCAGGCGCGGGGGCCGATGGTGGAAGAGCGCGAGGTCGCCCAGCAAATCCAGTGGACCCTGGAGCCGCTGACCCAGACCAAGACGCAGGACGGCGTCGAGATCGTGGTGACGCACGCCACCTGGCAGTACCTGCATGAGTTCTTCCGGAACAAGGAGATCTTCGGCTCGTACGCCGGGCTCAATCCGTTCTTCCCGGAGCAGATGGTCTTTTACGTCAAGATCGCCAACCACAGCGGCCAGAAACTCCGGATTGACCCGGCGGAGTTCGTGATGATTGATGACCGGGAGAACCAGTATCAGTCCCAGAGCCCGGACTACTCGACGGCTCTGGCCGAGGCCAAAGCGCCGGTGGGGACGATGACCCGCGGGGTCCTTGAAGACGCCCGCCCCGGCTACTTCGGGGTGGGACTCCCCGTCGGCAAGATCATCGGCAAACCCCAGCAGCGGTATGCGCTGCTGAGCATGTCCACCCTGCAGCTGGGCTACCTCTACCACGGGGTGGTCTACGACGGCCTGGTCGCGTTCTGGAGCCCGCACGCCGGGGCCAAGCAGGTGACGCTGCTGCTGAGCAATATCAAGACCGATTTTGACGCGAACGACGAGCCGGGCAAGAAGCTCGAGTTTGCGTTTGACTTTGCCGCGACGCGCGTCGTCACGGATCTCAAGAAGCGTTAACCCGTTGTGCCTGCCCTTGATCTGGCTCAAACTCCGGAGCGCCTGGAGGAGCGGCTTCTCGCCGACCTGACCGAGCCCCAGCGCGAGGCGGTGACCCACACCGAGGGCCCCCTCCTCATCATCGCCGGCGCCGGGACCGGCAAGACCACGGTCATCACCCGCCGCATTGCGTGGCTCATCGCCACCAAACGCGCCCGCCCGGAGGACATCCTCGCCCTGACCTTCACGGACAAGGCCGCCGCCGAGATGGAAGAGCGGGTGGACGTCCTGGTGCCGTACGGCTACCTGGACATCCGGCTCTCGACCTTCCACGCCTTCGGCGACCGCGTCCTGCGCGAGCACGCGCTCGAGGCCGGGCTCGCCTCCGAGGTCCGCGTCCTGTCGAAAGCGGAGCAGGTGGTGTTCCTGCAGCAGCACCTGTTCGAGCTGCCGCTCACACGGCTCCGCCCCCTCCAGGACCCCGCCCGCTACCTCGAAGCCCTGGCGACGGTGATGTCCCGGGCCAAGGATGAGGCGGTGACGCCCGACGAGTTCCTCGCGCTGGCGGCGGCCCGGGAAGCCCAGGCCGCGGCGGCCCCCCCGACGGCCGTCGGGGTGCACAGCGACGCCGCCCTGGCCCGGGAACTGGCCGAGTGTTACGCCGCGTACCACCGGCTGCTGCGCGAGGCCAAGGCGGTGGATTTCGGCGGGCAGATTCTCCTGACCATCTGGCTGCTGGAACAGCATCCCGAGCTGCTCGCCGACTTCCGGCGGCGGTTCCGCTACATCCTCGTGGACGAGTTCCAGGACACCAACTTCGCCCAGTTCCGCCTCCTGCAGCTGCTCGCGACGCCGGAATCGAACATCACCGTCGTCGCGGACGACGACCAGAGCATCTATAAGTGGCGCGGGGCCGCCGTCAGCAACGTCCTCAAGTTCCTCGAGCACTACCGGCAGGTGCGGCGCGTCGTCCTCACCGAGAATTTCCGCTCCAGCCAGCCGATCCTCGACGCCGCCTACCGGCTCATCCGGTTCAACGACCCGGACCGCCTGGAGGTGAAGGAGGCCATCAACAAGCGCCTCACGGCGATGTGTCCGCGCGAGGCGAAGGCGCCGCAGTTCGCCGTCTTCGACACGGTCTCCAGCGAGGCCGACCGGGTCGCCCGCCGGATTCAGACGGAGGTCGAGGCGGGCCGCCGGGCGCCGGGGGATTTCGCCATCCTGGTGCGGACCAACCGCGACGCGGAGCTGTTCCTGCGCGCGCTCAACGTCTGCGGCCTGCCATGGCGGTTCAGCGGCACGACCGGCCTGTTCGCCCGCGAGGAGGTCAAGATGCTCGTTTCCTGCCTGCGGACGCTGGCCGACCCGGAGGACAGCCTCAGCTGGTATCACGTCATCAGCTCCCCGCTCTACGCCTGCCCGATGCCCGACCTGATCGCCTGCCTGGCGCAGGCCACCCGCGCGAACACGAGCCTGCGGCTGGTGTTGGAGCAGGCCCCGACCGAGGTCGGGGCGCCGGCGGTGTCTGACCAGGCCCGCGAGGTCATCCGGCGGTTCCTCGACGACGTGGCGCGCCTGCAGGACGCCTCGCGGACGCTGTCGCCTGGACAGCTGCTGTACCGCTGGCTCACGGACACCGGCTGGCTCAAGCGGCATGCGGCCGTGGAGGATGCGGAGGAGGTCGAGCAGTTGCAGTCGGTGGCAAGGTTTTTCGACCACCTGTTCCGGTTCGAGGGCCTGGGGGGCAACCGCCTGCCGGAACTGATGCGGTCGCTGGACCTGCTGCAGGCCCTGGGCGAATCCGCGGCGCAAGAACCGGACGCGGCCTCCATGGACCACGTCAACGTCCTGACCATTCACAAGGCCAAGGGCCTGGAATTTCCGGTCGTGTTCCTGGTCGGGCTGGTGCAGGGGAGGTTCCCGACGACGCTGCGGCGCGACGCGATTGAGCTGCCCGAGCCGCTCATCAAGGACATCCTGCCGTCGGGCGACTACCACCTGCAGGAGGAGCGGCGGCTCTTCTACGTCGGCATGACGCGGGCCAGGGAAGAGCTCCACCTCACCGCCGCCTACGACTACGGCGGCAAAACCCTGCGCAAGGTCAGCCAGTTCGTCCTGGAAGCGCTCGGCCTGGAGAGCCCGGCCCCGCCGGCCAAGGCGGCCTCGGCCCGGGAACGCCTGAGCCGGGCCAAGCCGCCGAGCGAAGCGAGTCCTGAGCGGAAGCGAAGGACGCCCGCGGTCCTTCGCCTGCCGGAGCCGCTGCGCCTGGACGCGCACGGCCTCGACGACTATCTGACCTGTCCGCTGAAGTTCCGCTACAGCCATGTGTTGCGGCTGCCGATCATGCGCCACCATCTTGTCATCTACGGCGCGGCCCTCCACAAGGCCGTGGAGCAGTTTTTCCGCCGCCGGCTGCAGGGCCAGGCGATGAGCGAGGAAGAGCTGCTGCAGGTCTTCGAGCACGCGTGGCGCTCGGAGGGTTTCCTGACGCGCGAGCACGAAGCGCAGCGGCTGGCGCAGGGGCGGGCAGTCCTCGCGCGTTTTTACGCCGAGCAGCAACAGCGCCCCGAGCAGCCCACGCTCATCGAGGAGAAGTTCAGCATCCCGTTGGACGACCTCGTGCTGGTCGGCCGGTGGGACCGGGTGGACCGGCGCGGCGAGGAGGCGGTCATCATCGATTACAAGTCCTCCGACGTGACCGAGCAGGCCGAGGCCGACCAGCGGGTCCGGAAGTCGCTGCAGATGCAGGTCTACGCGCTGGCCTGGACGCTGATTCACGGCCGGCTCCCGTCGCGCCTGGAGCTGCGGTTTTTGGAGACCGGCCTCGTCGGGCAGACGGCGTTCACCGACGAGGATTTGGAAAAGACCAAGGCGCGGATCAGGGAAGCGGCCCGCGGGATCCGCGCGCTCGAATTTCATCCCCAGCCCAGCGAGTTCGCCTGCCACTGGTGCGCCTACCAGTCCATCTGCCAGTACGCCGTGACGTAACTCCTCTTCCCACCGTCGGTTCGTACATCCCCGTTCGACGAAGAAAAACTTGCCGGAGTCTTGACGTTTCTGGAGTGATAGGGTTAATTTTAAATTGGAAGTAAAAAGATATATTAAGTAATTAATAATTAATAGGGTGCAACAAGGAGAGCATGTGGAGTTCTCAGATGTTTCAGCGACCGCATCACAGGCCGGTGTCGATCAGCGCCGCGGAACTCTCGGACGCGCGGTTCCGCCGGTTTCTGCGCGAGCTCAACGCCTACGAGCAGAAGCTCACGTTCGAGGACACGCTCAACGCGTTTCTCGATCTCTACTCCACGTGGATGAAGACGCGCGAACCCTGGTTGAAGATGCGCGTCGTGATGCTGGCGTTCGAGCTGCACCGCCTGGACCCGCAGTTTGAGTGCAACCTCTCCTTCGTGGACTGACGGACGGCCCCTGATGCGGCACATCGTCGTGCGCAACCTCACCTCGGAGGACTGGCTCAAGCGCGACTGCCTGGTCACCGAGCTCATGCGGCAGGGCGAATGCGTCACCCGCGTCATCCGGCGCTGCACCTACCACATCGACTCGCAGGTGACCGTTCCCTCGCTCGACGATTCAATCCGCTGGGCGCTCCACCTCGATCCCATGCAGCCCCGCCAGGTGTTCGTGACCAAGGAGTTCGACCCCGAGACCGGCCACGAGCGGGTGGTCTACAAGGTGCTCGGCCATTTCTACGTGGTGCTGGACCGGCAAGTGATCTGCGTCGGCTACCGGCACATCCTGTCGATGATGGTGGAGCCCGTCGCGGCTTCCTGCGAAGAGTAAGCCTACAAAAAGTGACAGTCACTTTTCCCTCAAAAAGTGACTGTCACTTTTTGCTTTTTCGGCGGGGGCGTGCTACAGTGTGCCCGCTATGAGTCGCCCAACCACGACCATCGCCGTGCTCGGGGACGGGGGCTGGGGCACGACCCTGGCCATCCACCTCCACCGCCTCGGCCATCACGCGCGGCTGTGGGGGGCGTTTCCCGACTACGTCAAGCAGCTGAATCGCCGCCGGGAAAACGTCAAGTTCCTGCCTGGCATCCCGATTCCGCGCGCCCTGTCCATCACGGCTGACCTGCGCGCCGCCTTAGAGGGGGCCGACGTGGTCGCCGTCGCGGTGCCGTCCCAGCACCTCCGCTCGGTCATCCACCGGCTGAAGGGCATCCCCCTCGGCCGTGCCGCGTTCCTCAGCGTCGTCAAGGGCATCGAGCTGCGGACCCTCAGGCGGATGTCGGAGATCCTCCGGCAGGAGCTGGGCCCTCTCCCGCTGGCGGTCCTGTCCGGCCCGAATATCGCCCTGGAGATTGCCCATGGACAGCCGGCCAGCTCGGTGATCGCCTCGACGCACGCCGGCCTGACTGAACGCCTGCAGCACGTGTTCATGAGCGAGCGGTTCCGCCTCTATACCTCCCCGGACGTCGTCGGCGTCGAGCTGGGCGGGGCGCTGAAGAATCCGATTGCGATTGCGGCCGGCATCGGGGATGGCCTGGGGTTCGGCGCCAATGCCAAGGCCGCCCTCATCACGCGCGGCATCGTCGAGATGGCGCGGCTGGGCACGGCCATGGGCGCGCACAACGCCACGTTCTGGGGCTTGAGCGGTCTGGGAGACCTGGTCACCACCTGTCTGGGCGGACGCAACCGGTGGCTGGGCGAGCAGATCGGGCGCGGCAGGACCCTCTCCGCGGTCCTCGGCAGCACCCCGATGGTCATCGAGGGCGTGGACACGACGAAGGCCGCCGTCGCGCTGGGCCGGCGGCACCGGGTGGAGCTGCCCATCATCGAGCAGGTGCACGCCGTCCTCTTCCGCCGCAAGGACCCCCGCAAGGCGTTGCGCAGCCTCATGCTCCGCGCCCGCAAACCCGAGTAGTTGTGTTACAATCTTCTCCATCTCCGGGGCGTGGCTCAGCTTGCGACTGAGCCCGTTGTTGGGCGAAGGAGCCCCTGCAGCTACGTTTGGCAGAGCCAAACGTGCAGGGGGTAGCGCGCCTGTGGAGGAGCGTAGCGACGACATCCCGCCGATGTTGTCATCGGCGGGAAATGGGGTTTCCCGCGGCCACTGAATTCCGGGGCGTGGCTCAGCTTGGTAGAGCGCCTGAATGGGGTTCAGGAGGTCCCGAGTTCAAATCTCGGCGCCCCGACCAGTCAGGTGGCCGCGGGACAGGCAGGAGGTCCCGAGTTCAAATCTCGGCGCCCCGACCATTGAATCAACGAAGAGTGGTGACATGGCGCAGCGCATCAACATCGGGCTCATCGGACTCGGCACCGTCGGGACGGGGGTCGCCCGCGCGCTCCTGGAGAAGGCGCATGCCCTGGAGCAGCGCATCGGCGCCCGCGTGGTGCTCAAGCGCGTCTGCGACCGCAACCCCCGGCCGCCGCGGCATCTCCGGCTGCCGGCCGGGCTCTTCACGACGGACATCCGCAAGATCCTCCGCGACCCCGAGATCCAGGTGGTCGTCGAGCTCGTCGGCGGGGTCCAGCCGGCCAAGGGTTTTGTCATCGAGGCCATGCGGCGCGGCAAGCACGTCGTGACCGCGAACAAGGCCCTCCTCGCCGAGGAAGGCAAGGAGCTGTTCACCGCCGCGGACCGCTACGGCGTGGACCTCTATTTCGAGGCGTCGGTGGGCGGCGGGATCCCCATCATCAAGGCGCTCCGCGAGGGCTTGATCGCCAACGAGCTCAACACCATCATCGGCATCGTCAACGGCACTTCGAACTACATCCTCACGCAGATGCGCGACGAGCGGCTCAGCTTCCATGAGGCGCTCCTGGAGGCCAAGCACCACGGCTACGCCGAGCGCAACCCGTCGCTGGACATCGAGGGGCACGACGCCGCGCACAAGCTGGCGATCCTGACGCTCCTGGGCTTCGGCGCCCGCGTCCACGTCGAGGACATCCACACCGAAGGCATCAGCCGCATCTCGCAGGCCGACATCCAGTACGCCGGCGAGATGGGCTACTGCATCAAGCCGCTCGCGGTCGCCAAGCAGGTGGGCCATGAGCTGGAGGTCCGGGTGCACCCGGCCCTGCTCTCCACGTCGCACCTGCTGGCCAACGTCAACGGCGTGTATAACGCGGTCTACGTCCACGGCGACCTCGTCGGGGCCCAGCTCTTCTACGGCCGCGGGGCGGGGCAGAACCCCGCCGCCAGCTCCGTGCTGTCCGACATCGCCGACGTCGCGCGCAACGTCGCCCTCGGCATCGCCAAGCGCGTGCCGGCCTACTGTCCCGCGCCGCGCCGCCTGCGCCTGCGCCGGATGGACCGGGTCGAGACCCGCTACTACATGCGCTTCACGGTCATCGACAAGCCCGGGGTGCTGGCGAAGATCGCCGGGGTCCTCGGCCGCTTCCGCATCTCCATCGCCAGCGTCCACCAGAAGGAGCGCAAGACCGCCCGGATCGTGCCCGTCGTCATGATGACCCACGAGGCCCGCGAGGCGGACGTCCGCCGGGCGCTGTCGGTCATCGACGGGATGGGCGTCGTCAAGTCCAAGACCGTCGCCATCCGCACCGAAGCCCCGCGCGGGAAATAATGCTGTCCTGGCGCGGGGTCATTGACGCCTACCGCAGCTTCCTGCCGGTGTCCGCCGCCACGCCCGTCGTGACGCTCCTGGAAGGCAACACCCCGCTGCTCTACAGCAAATATCTCAGCCAGGGGCTGGGCGAGCCGTTCCAGGTCTACCTCAAGTACGAGGGGATGAACCCGACCGGCTCGTTCAAGGACCGGGGGATGACAGTGGCGATCTCGAAGGCGCTCGAGGCGGAGTCCAGGGCGGTGCTGTGCGCCTCGACCGGCAACACCTCGGCCTCGGCCAGCGCCTACGCGGCGAAGGCCGGCCTGCGCTCCCTCGTCCTCATCCCGAAAGGGGCGGTGGCGATGGGCAAGCTCTCGCAGGCGCTCATCCACGGCGCCCGTGTGGCCGCGGTGGACGCGAATTTCGACGTGTGCCTCGAGCTGGTGAAGGCCCTCGCCCAGCGGTTCCCGGTGACGGTGGTCAACTCCATCAATCCGTTCCGCATCGAGGGGCAGAAGACCTGCTCCTTCGAAATCTGCGACGTGCTCGGCCGCGCCCCGGATTTCCAGCTCATGCCGGTCGGCAACGCCGGCAACATCACCGCACAGTGGAAGGGCTACCGCGAATACCTGCGCTACGGGCGGATCAGCGCCCTGCCGGTCATGCTCGGGTTCCAGGCCAAAGGTGCGGCACCCCTCGTGCTCGGACGCGTGGTCGCCAAGCCCAAGACGGTGGCGACCGCCATCCGCATCGGCAACCCGGCGAGCTGGCAGGGGGCCGTCGGCGCGCGCGACGAATCCCGCGGGCGCATCGAGGCGGTGCGGGACAGCCAGATCCTCGAGGCCTACCGGCTCCTCGCCCAGCACGAAGGGGTGTTCGTCGAGCCGGCCTCGGCTGCTTCGGTCGCCGGCCTTCTCATGCTCGCCAAACGGCGGTACTTCAAGCAGGCCCTGCGCAAGGCGCGAGGACGCGGCAAGAAGCGCGAGCCGATCCTCGTCGTCTGCATCCTCACCGGCCACGGCCTCAAGGACCCGGAGCGGGCGATCCAGAGCGTCAGGCCCATCCGCCCCGCGCCCGCGGACCTCGGCGCCATCACCAAAGCGGTCGGCCTCGCCTAAGAGGAAAAGGGGTCTGACCCCTTTTTAAAGGGGTCTGACCCCTTCTGTGCTCCCGCCCGCCAGTAGCAAGCTGACGCATTCCACGTTATAATAAGAAGTTCCGCATTCAGCCATGAGCCGCTCACTCATCGTCCAAAAATTCGGGGGCAGCTCCGTCGCCAACCCGGAGCGCATCAAGCGGGTCGCCCAGCGGGTCGTCGAGACCCGGCGGCAGGGCCGCGACGTCGTCGTGGTCGTGTCCGCCCTCGGCGACACGACGGACGAGCTCCTGGAGCTGGCCCGGCAGATCAGCCAGGACCCTCCGGAGCGGGAGCTCGACATGCTCATGGCGACCGGCGAGCAGGTGTCCGTGGCGCTCCTGGCCATGGCCATCGAGGAGCTGGGGGAGGACGCCATTTCCTTCACCGGCGCGCAGGTCGGCATCCGGACGGACAGCTCCCACACCAAGGCGAAGCTGATTGACATCAATGCCAGGCGCATCCAGCAGGAGCTCGCGAAGGGGCGCGTCGTCATCGTCGCAGGCTTCCAGGGCATCTCGGTGAACCAGGACATCACGACGCTGGGGCGGGGCGGCTCGGACCTCACGGCGGTCGCGCTGGCGGAGGCGTTGGACGCCGACGCCTGCGAGATCTACACCGACGTGGAGGGCGTCTTTACCGCGGACCCCCGCATCGTGCCCAACGCCCACAAGCTCAAAAGCATCAGCTACGACGAGATGCTCGAGATGGCCTCGCTCGGGGCGCAGGTCATGCAGGCCCGCTCCATCTTCGTCGCGAAGCGGTTCGACGTGCCGATCCACGTGCGGTCCAGCTTCTCATCACGGGAGGGAACCATGATCACGAAAGCCGCCAAGGCCATGGAGGACATCGTCGTCAGCGGGGTCACCCTGCAGCGGGACGAGGCCAAGGTGACCATCCGCGACGTGCCGGACAAGCCCGGCATGGCGGCGCAGATTTTCAAGGAGCTGGCCGCGCAGGACATCAACGTGGACATGATCGTGCAGAACGTCAGCCGCGAGGGCGCGACGGACGTCTCCTTCACCGTCGTGAAGCACGACCTGCCCGCGACCCTGCGGGTCGCCCGGCACGCCGCCGCCCGCGTCGGCGCCGGGGACGTCGCGACGGACGAGGGGGTGGCGAAGCTCTCCATCGTCGGCATCGGCATGCGCAGCCACTCCGGCGTCGCCGCCAAGATGTTCGAGGCGATGGCCCGCGAGCGCATCAACATCGAGATGATCTCCACCTCCGAGATCAAGATTTCCTGTGTCATCCGCAAGGCCCACGCCGAACGGGCCGTGCGCGCGATCCACCAGGCGTTCGGCCTCAGCAGACGCTGACCCCAGCGTCCACTCAGCACGCCCATGCAGCGCGTAGACCTCTACGATACGACTCTCCGTGACGGAGCCCAGAGCGAAGGGATCTCCTACTCGGTCGAGGACAAGCTGCGCATCACGCGCAAGCTCGACGAGCTGGGCCTGCCCTTCATCGAGGGCGGCTGGCCAGGGTCCAACCCGAAAGACGGCGAGTTCTTCCGCCGCGCGAAGACCCTGCGGCTGAAGAACGCCGCGCTTGTCGCCTTCGGCAGCACCCGGCGCCCGAACCTCAACCCGGCCAAGGACCCGAACCTGCGGGCCCTGCTGAACGCCGGCACGCGCGTCGTCACCATCTTCGGCAAGAGCTGGGACCTCCACGTGCGCGACGTCCTGGGCGCCACGCTCGATGAGAACCTGAAGATGATCGAGAACTCGGTTGGCTTCCTCACGTCGCGCGGCGTGCGGGTCTTCTACGACGCGGAGCATTTCTTCGACGGCTGGCGCGCCAACCGCGCCTACGCGCTGAAGACCGTCAAGGCCGCGCAGGAGGCCGGCGCCGAGGTGATTATCTTCTGCGACACCAACGGCGGCACGCTGCCGGAGGAGCTGTCCGCCGTCATCCGCGAGGCCCGGCGCGCCCTGCGCGTGCCGGCCGGCATCCACGCGCACAACGACTGCGGGCTGGGCGTGGCCAACTCGCTGGCCGCGGTGCGCGCGGGCTGCCGCCAGGTGCAGGGGACCATCAACGGCTACGGCGAGCGCTGCGGCAACGCGGACCTCACCGCCATCATCCCGGCGCTCCAGTTGAAGATGGGCCTCACGTGCCTGCCCGACCACAAGCTCAAGGAGCTGACCGAGGTCTCGCACTTCGTCGCCGAGGTCAGCAACATGGTCCAGCGCCCGGGCCAGCCGTTCGTCGGCTCCACCGCCTTCGCCCACAAGGGCGGCGTGCACGTCCACGCGGTGATGAAGAACCCGCGCACCTACGAGCACATTGACCCGGCGAAGGTCGGCAACCAGCGCAAGATCCTGGTGTCGGAGCTGTCCGGCCGCACCTCGCTCGTCGTCAAGGCGAAGGGGCTGAAGCTCGACCTGTCCAAGGAATCCCCGGCCGCGAAGAAGATGCTGGCGCTCCTCCAGCAGTTGGAGCACGAGGGCTACCATTTCGAGGCGGCGGAGGCCTCCTTCGAGCTGCTGCTCCAGCGCCGCCTCAAGAAGCTCAAGCCGTTCTTCGAGCTGGAGAGCTTCCGCGTCATCAACGAGAAGCGCGACTCCCGCATGGTGTCCGAGGCGACCATCAAGCTCAAGGTCAAGGGCGTGCACGAGCATGCCGCCGCCGAGGGCGATGGCCCGGTCAACGCGCTCGACAACGCCGTGCGCAAGGCGCTCATCACGTTCTACCCGTCGCTGGCGGGGATGCACCTCACCGACTTCAAGGTGCGCGTGCTCGACGAGAAAGCCGGCACCGCCGCCAAGGTGCGCGTGCTCATCCAGTCGCAGGACGAGCACGACTCCTGGGGCACCGTCGGCGTGTCCGAGAACATCATCCAGGCGAGCTGGCAGGCGCTCGTGGACTCCATCGAGTACAAGCTCCTGAAGGACCAGCAGCGCGGCGCCAGCCGTCCTCATGGTTGAGTTGTCCTCCCGCTACACCCCCAAGGACGTCGAGGAGCGGCTCTATCAGCAGTGGGAGTCGCAGGCCCTCTTCCACGCCGAGCCTGACCGCCGCGCGCCCTACACCATCGTCATCCCGCCGCCCAACGTGACGGGCATCCTCCACATGGGGCATGCGCTCAACAACACCATCCAGGACATCTGCATCCGGTTCAGGCGCATGCAGGGCGCGAACGCCCTCTGGGTGCCCGGCACGGACCACGCCGGCATCGCCACGCAGAACGTCGTCGAGAAGCAGCTTGCCAAAGAGGGCCTGCGGCGCCAGGACCTCGGGCGGGAGCAGTTCCTTCAGCGCGTGTGGCAGTGGAAGGAGCAATACGGCAACACCATCATCCGCCAGCTCAAGCGCCTGGGCTCTTCCTGCGACTGGCAGCGGACCCGCTTCACCATGGACGAGGGGCTGTCCGAGGCGGTCGCCGAGGTGTTCATCCGGCTCTACGAGAAAGGGCTGATCTACCGCGGCAACTACATCATCAACTGGTGCCCGCGCTGCCAGACCGCGCTCTCCGACGAGGAAGCCCCGCGCAAGGAGACCCGCGGCAAATTGTACTACCTCAAATATCCCCTCGTTCAAGGTTCAGGGTTCAAGGTTCAAGGGGGCCCTCGAACCTCGAACCTCGAACCTCGAACACACGTTGTGGTGGCGACTACCCGTCCCGAGACGATGCTTGGAGACACGGCCGTCGCGGTCCACCCCAAGGACAAGCGCTACAAATCGCTCATCGGCAAGACCGCGATCCTGCCCCTCGTCGGCCGTGAGCTCAAGATCATCGCGGATGAGGCGGTGGACCCGGAGTTCGGCACCGGCGCGGTGAAGGTGACGCCGGCGCACGACCCGGTGGACTTCCAGCTTGGCAAGACGCACAAGCTTGAGTTCATCAACGTCATGACCGACGACGGGCGCATGACGAATGTCCCCAAGGAGTACGAGGGGCTGGACCGTTTCGAATGCCGCAAGCGGCTGCTCGCGACCCTCGAGGGGCAGGGCATGCTCGAGAAAACCGCCGACCACCTCCACGCGGTCGGGCACTGCTACCGCTGCGACACGGTCATCGAGCCGCGCCTCAGCTTGCAGTGGTTCGTGAAGATGAAGCCCCTCGCTCAGCCCGCCATCGAGGCCGTCAAGAAGAAGCGCATCACCTTCACGCCTGCGCGCTGGACCAAGGTATACCTCAACTGGATGGAGCACATCCAGGACTGGTGCATCAGCCGCCAAATCTGGTGGGGCCACCGCATTCCCGTCTACTACTGTCAACGGTGCCCGGCGGACCGCGTCATCGTCTCAAAGACTCCACCCGGCAAGTGTCCGAAATGCGGCTCGACGAACCTCAAGCAGGACGAGGACGTGCTCGACACGTGGTTTTCCTCCTGGCTGTGGCCGTTCTCGACGCTGGGCTGGCCCAAGAAGTCAAAAGATTTAGACTATTTCTACCCGACGGACACGCTCGTCACCGCGCCGGAAATCATCTTCTTCTGGGTGGCGCGGATGATCATGGCCGGGCTGTTCTGCATGGAGGACGTTCCGTTCCGGCAGGTCTACATCCACGGCACCGTGCGCGACCTCACCGGCAAGAAGATGTCCAAGTCGCTCGGCAACATCATTGACCCGCTGGACATCATCGGCCAGTTCGGGGCGGACGCCCTGCGCTACACCCTCGTCACCTCGACCGCGGTCGGCACCGACGTGTTCATCTCGGAGGAGAAGTTCGTCGTCGGGCGCAACTTCGCCAACAAGCTCTGGAACGTCACCCGGTATGTCCTGTCGACAGTTCAAGGTTCAAGGTTCAAGGTTCAAGGGCACCCTTCACCCTTCAACCTCGAACCTCGAACCCTGTCTGTGGCGGACCGGTGGATTCTCTCGCGCCTCAGCCATGCGATCGCCGAGGTCACGAAGGCGCTCGACCGCTACGCCTTCAACGAGGCGGCGCAGACGGCCTATGAGCTCATCTGGCGCGACTTCTGCGACTGGTACGTTGAGGTGTCAAAAGTGAGAAGTCAAAAGTCAGAAGTGCAGCTTGCAGTGCTCGCCCACGTGCTGGAAACTGCGCTGCGCCTTTTGCATCCGGTCATGCCGTTCGTGACCGAGGAGCTGTGGCAGCACGTCAAGCCCGCCGGCTCGCCCGCCAGCATCATGACGGCACCCTGGCCCAAGGCCGAGAAGCGGTGGCTCGATGCCGAGGCGGAGGAGCAGTTCGCGCTCTTCAAGGCGGTGGTCACCGCCATCCGCAACACCAAGGCGGAGCTCAACGTCCCCCTCGAGACCAAGCCGCCGGTCCAGCTCTCCACCAAGCGCGAGGCGGTGCGGAGGTTCTTCGAGGACCAGCGCCCGTTCCTGCAGGTGCTCGCGCAAGTCGGGGACGTCACCGTCGGGGAAGGGCTCATGAAGCCCCGCGACGCCTCCGCGACCGTGGTGGATGGCATCGAGGTCATCGTGCCGCTCTCCGGCCTGATTGACGCGGCAAAGGAGCGCCGGCGCATCCAGGCCCGCGTGCAGGAGCTCACCGAAGAATTAGGCCGCCTGGATGTCCGCCTCAAGGACCGCCAGTTCACTCAGCGCGCCCCCGAGGACGTCGTCAACCAGGCCAAGCAGCGCCGCGAGCAAGTCACCGAAACGCTCCAAAAATTCACCGGGCATCTCCAACTACTCGAATCACTCTAGGGGCGGGCGCCGCCTCAGCAGGCGATGTTCACAATCAGTTCGCAGCACCGCTCCCCCGGCCCCAGCGTGGCCGGGGTCGCTCGGGCTCTCGTGGCCGCGCTCGTCCCGCCTGTCGGCGGGACACCATGCCCGCGCGGCCCTCGAGGCACGCTGCTCACTGATTGTTCACCGCCTGTTGCCTGAATCTCATGGACGCTGACGCTCGACGCCTCATCAAGCAAGCTCTTCGCGAGGATCGCGCCTCGCGAGACATCACCAGCCGAGCGATCATTCCGCCAGGCCGCCGCATCCGCGTCCGCATCATCGCCAAATCCCGCGGGATCGCGGCCGGCGTCAGGACCGCAGCCCTCACGTTTACCACGCTCGACCCCTCGCTGCGCTGCCGCATCCGCGCGCACTCCGGTGCGGCGCTTGCTCCCGGCAGGACCATCCTGAC
>JACPTX010000035.1 GCA_016192545.1 Candidatus Omnitrophota bacterium
GGATTCCAGCACCTGGGTCGGCATCACCGGCTGCGCGCTCCCCGGCATCCAAACGCCGCACCACGCCCACGTCGGCTTGCCGGAACAGCACCCGTTCAGGAAGCAGCCCACACGCCCGACCGCGTGCCCCAGCGCGACAAAGGGGATGACCTGGTCCAACCCCCGCAGAACCCCATAGCCGTGCGCCTTCAGATACCATCCCGTCGCGAGCAGCCCCCCGAGGAACCCGCCGTACCAGACGAGGCCTCCGTGCCAGACGGCCAGCATTTCCAGCGGCTGCCGGGCGTAGAGCTCCCAGTTCAACAGGATATAGAGGAAGCGGCCGCCGAGGAGCCCGCCCGCGACGCTCCAGCCGGCCCAGTCCACCAGCGCTGCGTCCTGCAGCGGGACGGACGTCGTGAGCGAGCGCCGGGTCACATGGCGGGCCAGCCCGACCGCCGACAGGAACGCCAGCGCCAGGAGCGCGCCGTAAGACGTGATGGTAATCGGACCCAGCTTCAGGAGGATCGGGTGCATCGTCTGAACTGGCTGAGCAGGAGCAGGCCGACCCCGACGCTGATGCAGGAGTCGGCGACGTTGAACACCGGCCAGACCCGGAAGTCGAGGAAATCCACGACGTAGCCGAATCGGACCCGGTCAATCAGGTTGCCGACGGCGCCGCCCAGAATCAGCGCCAGCGCGAGGTCCGTGAGCCGGGCGCGGAGCCGTCGCCGCAGCAATTCCCGGATCATCCAGCCGGCCACCACGACGGACAGGATGACGAAGACCTCGGGATGGCCCTGCAACAATCCGAACGCCGCGCCGGTATTCTGCACGTAGGTCAGATGGAATACGGGGGGAATCACCGGCAGACTCTGGGCGGGCACGAAGGCGGCACGGACGATGAGCTTGGCGGCCTGGTCAATTCCGACGGTGGCGGCCGCGATGAGCCACGGCCGGAATCGGGGCGGGGCCTGCCGCCTCGGGACTCCGCCTGCCGTCCTCGTCCCGCGAAAATTGGTATCTGATACCATTTTTACGCTGCGACGGGACTGCGGCCGGTGGCGGAGGCCCTCCTTCGCGCTTTGCGCTTCGGAGAGGCCTCTGCGAAGCTCGCAGAGCGAAGCAGGGCCTCCCCTCGGCGTCACCCGCCCCGACATGCAGGAGCGTGCACTATCGGGCGCGTTTCGCTTTCTGCTCTTGAGCCCGCTGACAGGTGATGCACTGCGCCGTGTAGGGGACGGCCTTCAGCCGGCTCACGCTGATGGGCTTGCTGCATTGCTGGCAGGCGCCGTAGGTCCCCTCGTCCATCCGCTTGAGGGCCTCGTCAATCTGATAGAGGACCTCCTGCTCGCTGGAGACCAGGCCCATGGACAGCTCGCGCTCGTACGTGTCGGCCGACATGTCGGCCATGTGGACGGTGTAGCCGGACAGGTCCCCGGAGGCCTCCCGGGGGTTCTTGGACGTTTCTTTGGCGATGGACCGGATCTCGTCGGCGCACTTCGCCCGCGCGTCAAGCAGCTGCCGCTTGAACGCCTTGAGTTGTGGTTTGTTGAGTTTCATGGTTTCGTGACGGCGTCGGCGCACCGCTCGCACAGCTGCGGATGCTCGGCATGCCGGCCCAGCGGCCGGTACTTCCAGCACCGCGCGCACTTGCCTCCCGCGGCCCGCTCGACCGCCACCCCGAGATCCTGCCCTCCCGCGGCCCCGTCGGTTTTCATCACACACAGGTCAGACACCACAAACGCTTCGGCGAGCGTGTCACGGTGCCGCTCCAACACTCCGGCGAGCTGAGAATCCGCCACCGCTAACGTCACGCGCGCGTCAAGCGGGCTGCCGATCACCTTCGCCATGCGCTGCTCTTCAAGCGCTTTCATCACGCGGTCGCGGATGGAGAGGAAGGTCTCCCACCGACGCTCAAACTCTTGATCCACCCGGTCCACCATCCGCGCGGGCCAGAGGGCCAGATGGACCGACGGCTCCTCCGCCAGCTTCAACGAACGCATGACTTGCCACACCTCCTCCGCCGTCATCGCCAGGATGGGTGCGGCGGCCTTCACAAGGTTGGCTAGTATAGCATACAACACCGTCTGTGCACAGCGTCGAGGCAACGAGGCGGCGGCCTCGGTATAGAGCCGGTCCTTCAGGGCATCGAGGTAGAACGCGGACAGGTCCAGCACGCAGAACTGGTAGATGGCCTGGAAGGCCTGGTGGAACTGATAGGCCTCGTAGGCCGCGCGGATCTGGCCCATGACCTCGGCGGTCCGCTGCAGCGCCCACCGGTCCAACTCCGGCAGCGCCGCGGCCGGCTGCCCGGCGCGCCGGGGGTCGAAATCATAGAGGTTCGACAGGAGGTAGCGGAACGTGTTGCGGATCTTCCGGTACGCCTCGGCCACGCGCTCCAGGATCGGCTCGGAGATGCGCACGTCCTCGCTGTAGTCGCACGACGCGACCCACAGCCGCAGGATTTCCGCCCCGTAGCGTGTTATGACCTCCTGCGGGGCGATGACGTTGCCGAGGCTCTTGGACATCTTGCGCCCTTCCCCGTCCACGACGAAGCCGTGCGTCAGCACCTGCTCGTAGGGGGGGCGGCCGCGCAGCGCGACCGCCGGGATGAGAGAAACCTGGAACCAGCCGCGGTGCTGGTCGGACCCCTCGAGGTAGAGCGCGGCGGGCCACCGCAGCTCCTTGCGCGTCTTCAACACGGCTTCGTGGCTCACGCCGGAGTCGAACCAGACGTCGAGGATATCGGTGTCTTTCTTGAGATCGCTGCCGCCGCACGTCGGGCAGCGAGCGCCCGGCGCCAGCTCCTTGAGCGGGAGCGCAAACCATGCCTCAGGGCCCTTCGCGGTCAGCGTGCGCTCGATATCTTCGATGACCTTGTCGTCGAGCAGCGGTTCCTCGCATTTGGTGCAGTGCAGGACGGGGATGGGGCTGCCCCAGTACCGCTGGCGGGACAGACACCAGTCAGGGCGGTGCTCGAGCATCCCCTCCATGCGGCTCAGGCCCACCTCAGGAATCCATCGCACCGTTCGGGCCGATTCCAGCAGCTGCTTCCGCAGCGCATCATCCACGCGCAGGAACCACTGCGGGGTCGCGCGGAAGATGACCGGCTGCTTGCACCGCCAGCAGTGCGGATAGGAGTGGGTGATGGACTCTTCTTTCAGCAGCAACCCGCGCCGCTTGAGGTCCTCGATGATCCCGGGATTCGCCTCCCACACCGTCTGCCCTGTCCACTGCGGCACGTCTTTCGTGAATCGCCCCTGCGCATCCACCGGCGAGAGCACGTCGAGCTTGCAGCGGGCGCCGATGGCGTAGTCCTCTTCCCCGTGCCCCGGCGCGATGTGCACGATGCCGGTGCCTTCTTCCAGCGAGACGCCCTCATCGGTGACGGCGATTGACTCACGGCTGCCGAACGGCGCCTGACACCGCATGCCCCGCAGCTCCTTCCCCCGCATTGCGCCGAGGGGCTTGACATCCCCTTTCGCCAAGTCAGAAGCCACCAGCAGGCGCGGCGAGCCTTCGAGGATCGTGTAGTTCGCCTCCGGATGGAAGCAGAGGGCGACGTTGGCCGGCAGGGTCCAGGGGGTCGTCGTCCACACGACCGCCGCCACGGGTTGCTTGAAGCGCTCCGCGCCCCCCGGTGGCGGGCTGACGACCGGGAACTTCACGTAGATGGACGCGTCCTGGCGGTCCTCGTACTCCACCTCGGCTTCGGCGAGGGCGGTCTCGCAGACGGCGCACCAGTACACCGGCTTCCTTCCTCTATATATGTAGCCGGCCTTGACCAGCTCCTTGAACACCCGCAGGATCGCCAGCTCATACTCCTGCGCCATTGTCAGGTAGGGGTGGTCCCAGTCGCCCAGCACCCCGAGCCGCTTGAACTGCTCCCGCTGGATGTCCACGTACTTCTGGGCGTAGGCGCGGGCCTTGTCGCGGAAGGCGCGCTGGTCAATCTGATGCTTGGTGAGCTGCAGCTCCTTGAACAATTGATGCTCGATGGGCATGCCGTGGCAGTCCCAGCCCGGCACGTAGGGGCTGGCATGGCCGGTCATGGTCTTGTAGCGGACGATGACGTCCTTGAGGATTTTGTTAAGGGCGTGGCCGATGTGGATGTCGCCGTTGGCGTAGGGCGGGCCGTCATGCAGGATGAACGCGGGGCGTCCGGCGCGGGCCTGCTGGATCGCCTCGTAGAGCCGCAGCTCCTCCCAGCGCGCGAGGATCTGCGGCTCGCGGGCCGGCAGGTCCGCCTTCATCGGGAAGGCGGTCTTCGGCAGATTGAGGGTGGATTTGTAATCCATGCGAGGACAGGACGACTTAGAGTTGCTTCACCACGTTGAGGAACAGCTTGGTTAAGAGCGGCTCGGTGCGGTCCGCGACCGCGATGATCTCTTCAATCGAGACCGGCTTGAGCGTTTCCGGGATGCACAGGTCGGAGATGAGACTGACCGCCAGCACCCGCAGGCCCGCATGCACCGCGGCGATCACCTCCGGCACCGTGGACATCCCCACGGCATCCGCGCCGATGGCGCGCAGCCAGCGGTATTCGGCCCTGGTTTCGAGCTGCGGCCCCGGCACGGCCGCGTAGACGCCCCGCTGAAGCGGCAGCTTCTCGGCCTTGGCCACGCGCTCCGCCAGCGCCATGAGCGGCTCATCGTACGGCCGGCTCATGTCCGGAAACCGCGGGCCGAGGGCGTCGTCGTTCGGCCCCACCAGCGGGCTGGTGCCCAGGAGATTGATGTGGTCCGCGATGAGCATCAGCTCCCCGATGCGGAACGACGGGTTGAGCCCGCCGGCGACATTCGACACGAGCAGCGTCTCGATGCCGAGCGCCTTCATCACCCGGACCGGATAGACGACCTGGCTCGCCTCATACCCTTCATAGAGATGGAAGCGGCCGTCCATGATGACGACCGGGCGATCCCCCAGCGTCCCGAACACGAACTGCCCCTTGTGCGTCGGCGCGGTCGAGACCGGCATGTGCGGCAGGGAGGGGTAGGCCAGCTCCGTCGTCTCGCGGACCTCTTTCAAGAGGCGCGTCAGCCCGGTGCCGAGGATGATCCCGATCCGGGGCGTGGCGGTGACGCGCTCGCGGATTACGTCCACCGTTTCCTGAATCCGTGTCGCCACTGAGACGCTGCTCATCCGGCCATTCCTCCAAGGCTGTACAGGACGATCACCAAGAGCCGCTGGACGAACTGGAGCGCGATGAACGCCACGATCGGCGACAGATCGAGTGACCCGATCCGGAGCGGCAGTTTCTGGAACGGGCGCAGGATGACGTCGGTGATCTGGTAGAGCGCGCTGAGCATGTCGTTGGCGGCCGTGTAGGGACTGACGCCGAACCACGACAGCACGATCCGGACCACCAGCAGCCAGTAGAGGATCGTGAAGAAGATGTTGACCAGCATGACCAGACTGTGGATCAGCTCTTGGACAACGACCATGACAGCTCCTTTGAGCGTTGTGCCGCCGCCGAGACGCCGGCCTGGAGGACGTCCGCCAGCCGGCGGCGCGCCAGCACCTTCAGCGCCGCTTCCGTCGTGCCCTTCTTCGAGGCCACCTGCGCGATCAGCCGGTCAAGATCTTCGCGCAGCCCCTCGACAAGCCGGGCGCTGCCCAGCGCGGTCTGCACCGCCAGGCGTTCGGCCGCCGCCTTGGGCAGCCCCTGCCGGACGCCGGCGTCCCGCAGGGCCCGGAAGATCACGAAGAAGTACGCCGGGCCTGAGCCGCTGATCGCCGTCACCGCGTCAAAGTGCCGCTCAGGCAGCTCGATCACCGTCCCGACGCACTCGAAGATGCCGCGCGCCAGCACCCGATGGGACGCTGTGGCCCGCCGCCCCGCGGCCATCGCGGAGACCGCCGCGCCGACTTTGGCGGCGAGGTTCGGCATGACCCGCACCACCGGGATCCGCCCCAGGACGCGCTCAAGCGCGGAGAGCGTCACCCCGGCGGCGATGGAAATCATCAGCGTGCGGGACCGTCTTGCCGCGCTCAGCGCCTGACGATACGCGTCCAGGACCGGCCGGATGTCCTGGGGTTTCACCGCCACGATGACGACGCCGCACCGCGCGGCGAGGGCCGCCATCGTCGCGGGACGAGCCCCGAACCGGCGACGCGCCATCCGCCGGGCCTGCGGATTCGCCTCGACGACCAGCAGGCGCGCGGACGGCACCCCGGCATCCCGCAGGCCCTTCAGGAGGGCCTGCCCCATGTTGCCGGTCCCGATGATGCCGATCCGCCTTCGGCGAAGTAAGTGAGTGAGTGAGTGAGATAGTGAGTGAGTGAGAAAAGAGGAGGAGCCCGGACGTCTCTTTTTGTGCAGCCCCGTCATTGCCGTTCTTCCTTCCCTTACTCCCTTACTGACTCACTCACTTACTCACTGCTCTTGAAGATGGCGGTGCCGATCCGCACGAGATCCGCGCCCTCTTCAATCGCCACCTCAAAATCGTGTGACATGCCCATCGATAAGGACAGTGAACAGTGATCAGTGATCTGCGCCTCATCGCGCAACCCGCGCAACCGGCGAAAATAGGGCCGCGCCTCCTCGGGATCCTCGGCGAAGGGGGCGATGGTCATCAATCCTTTCAGCCGCAGATGCGGCTGGCTGACGATGTGTCGGGCCAGCGCCGAAGCCTCGTCCGGCCTGCAGCCGAATTTCGTTGTTTCGCCGGAGACGTTGACTTGCACAAACACCTCGATGGCGCGAGCGCGTGCGGCCGCATGACGTTCCAGGGCCTCCGCCAGCGCCAGGGAGTCAATCGAGTGGATCGCGTCGAAGAGCTCCACGGCGTCTTTGGCTTTGTTGCGCTGCAAGTGCCCGATCAGGTGCCACTTCAAACGTTCAAGGTTCAAGGTTCGAGGTTCGAATCCTTCCCCTTCAACCTTCAACCTAGAACCTAGAACGGTTTGCTTGAGACGGGCTTCCTGCACCCGATTTTCCCCCAGCTCGGTCACGCCCAGGGCGGCCGCCTCACGGATGGTCTCAAGGGGAAGCCCCTTCGTGACGCACACGAGGGTGACCGACGAGGGGTCGCGCCCGCGACGCTCGCAGGCCTGCCGGATGCGCTGCTGAACCCGCGCGAGGTTTTCCGCCAACACGGAGGGTACTCTAACACAGCCTGCGCGACACCGTCAACGACGGTCAGAAGTACTCGGTGAGGAGGGTCTTGGTGCCGTCGAGGAGGCGGTTGATCACGTTTGAGAATCGCAAAGGGGTCTGACCCCTTAAGCTGAAGGGGTCTGACCCCTTTGGTGGGGGGAGGGTGCGGCACGCCACTTGCAACGCCCCGAGCGCAGCCGTCAATCCGACCTGCGTGGCCAGGTCGCCGAATCGTTGGCTCCGAGGGCTGCGGCCAAGGACGGCTTTGAGCTCAAGGAGCCGGCCGAGCCGCTCGACCACGCCGTCAATCAGGGCTCCGCGGCCTGTCACGACCATACGCTCAATGCGAGGTCCCTCCGCAAGGAGTTCACGCAGGCCGGCCTGAACCGTGTCAAGCTGGCGTTCGATGGTCTCGCGGACATGCGGTTTCCGGCTTCCCGCGCCTTCCAGCGTCGCGGCCAGCGCCTGCGAGGAGGTGAGGCGGCAGGTCTGCGCAACGGCCTCGACCACCGTGGCGGCGCCCCAGGCGAGGGACCGTGTGGCGCACAGGCGTCCCTGCTCGACGACGGCCAGATCCGTGCACCATCCTCCGATGTCGAGGAGCACGATCCGCTGCGGCTCGTGACCCTCGAGAGCGGCGGCCGCAACGGCCTGCAGGCTGTAGAGGAAGCGCTCGGCCTCCAGCCCCACCGCGTCCAGGGCCTGGACGACGGCCCGCGTGACGGCCGTCGGGATGCTGACGAGCTGAAACGAGCCGCTCAGCCGAGTCGCGGTCAAGCCGCGCGGATCTTGAGCCGCCTCAAACCCGTTGCCGGCATAGCCCAAGGGGATGAGCTGGAGCACGTCGCGGTCCACCCCCAGGATGTGGCTGACTGCCTGGCGGCTCAATCGCTGCAGGTCACGGTTCCGAATGGTCGCCGGCTCATCCGCGAGGTCAATCTGCGCCTGCGTCGTGGTATGGGACAGGTGCGGGTGGGTCAGGCTGACGACGGCGCGGCTGGGGATGTCGGCCACCCGAGTCGCCTCCAGCGCCTGCTCAAGGGCCCGCGCAAGGACCGGCGGATCAACCGGCCATCCGCTCGCGGCCCCTGCGTACTCCGCCAGCCCCGCGCCCATGATGTCGAGCGAAAGCCGCTCCGAAGCGCGAAGCGCGAAGGAGGGCGACGCCTGCGGCCGCCCGATCACGCAGGCGACTTTGGTTGACCCGACATCAATCGCAAGCACCGGCGTCGAGGACATGACGTGTCAGAGTTGCGGGCCGACGACCGGATCCGGAAACCGCAGGTCAATGTACCGGACCGCCAGCTGATTCCGCGCCACGCGGTGCAGGACGGGGCGCAGGCGTTCAAGATGGTCCGGCAAGGCCTCCTCGCCGCCGCACCACACCTCCACGTCTTCATCAATGACGAACCGCAGCTGCTCCGGACGGCTCACGTCCACCGCCGTCAGCCGATGCCCGACCAGCGCGGGGACGCGGCGCAGGCGGGCCGCCAAGCGGAGCGCCAGGGGGAGGCGCTCATTCGTCTTGTCGAGCCCTCTGAGCACGACGAGGCGGTCGTGCGGCGTCGCCGAGCCCGGCGGCAAGACCACCCCATCGCTGTCCATCCGATACCACTGGCCCAGGCGCACCTGGGCCACGGGCGCGCGCTCGAGGGCTTCAATCTGGAGGGTGCCGGGCGGGATCCGGATGACCCGGACCCGCTTGAGCAGCGGCTGCTGGGATTGCAGCGCCTGAGCCAGCGCCTGCACGTCGATCCGCCACAGATTTTGGCCGAGGACGGCATCCGGCACGCGCAGCGAGCTGTTGAGCGGCAGGCGCACGTCGGTGATGCGGAACGCCTCGCTCTGCTGCATCCCCCGCCACAGCCCGAGGAGGCTCAGGCCGAGGAGTCCCGGAAGGAGCCAGGCCTGAGGAGACCGGACGGCCCACCGAATCGGCGCGACGAGCATGCGCCAGAGTCCGGACAGTGCACCGGGATGTCTTCGTCGTCTCATGGGGTCAGACCCCTCCCTCAGCGGCGACCCCCACCAGCGGGGTCTGACCCCACGCCGCTGACGGCTCGACGTCGGCGTGGGAGGCCAGCGCCATCAGGACCAGCCGTTCGCACAATTCATCGTAGAGGATGCCGGCACACGCGCCGGCTTTCGGCAGCAGACTGGTCGCGGTCAGGCCGGGAATGGTGTTCACTTCCAGAATTACGGGCTGCTGCCGGTCGTTGAGAATCAGGTCCACGCGGGAAAAATGCCGGCAGCCCAGCGCGCGATGCGCCCGCAGGCCGGCCTCCTGGGCCTGCTGGGTCAGGGCGTCGGGCAGCCGCGCCGGCACCTCGTAGGTCGTCTGGCCCGGCGTGTATTTGGCCGCGTAATCGAAGAACGGGCTGCTGTGGGGACGAACCTCCACGACCGGCAGGGTCTCGCGTCCCAGGATGCCGACGGTCACTTCCCGGCCCCTGACAAACTCCTCCACCAGAATCTGGGGGCCGTACCGGCCCGCCTCAGCCACGGCATCCACCAGCTCGGCGTGATGGGCCGCGATGGACACGCCGATGCTGGAGCCCTGGTTGGTCGGCTTGACCACGACGGGAAAATGCAGCTCGGTGATGCAGGCCACCAAGCCGTCAGGATCGTCCGGATCCAGCACGCACCATTTCGGCACGAGCAGCCTGGCGGATTCAAAGCGCTCGCGGCTGGCCACCTTGTCGAGCCCCAGGCGGCTGGCCTGCGGGTCCGACCCGGTGTAGGCGATGCGCAGGTCTTCACAGATGGCCTGGATCGTCCCGTCCTCGCCGAAGGGCCCATGCAACGCCACAAACGTGACCTCGATCTCCGCGGCCTCCAGGGCCCGGCGGGTGCAGCGGCTCGTGTCCTCGACGCCCAACTCCTTTGGAATCACCATCGCCTGGACATTCCAGCCCAGACGCGTGAGCGCAGCCGCCACGCCCTGCCCGCTTTTGAGCGACACCTCGTGTTCGGCGGACGGACCGCCCATGAGCACGCCGACACGCGGACGCTCTCTCATGGTTCGACTCGTTTCACTCGCTCACCATGACCCTGAGTCCCTCGACCTCGCTCGGGATGGTTCGAGGGATGGTGAGCCCGTCGAACCACAAGGCCGCAGGCCGCGTCGAAGGGTCATCGCCCCAGGCCCCACCGCTCCCCGAGCAGGCGCACCTCTGGCTCCAGCCAGATGCCGAACCGCTGGCCGACGACGCGCTGCACATGCTCCATGAGCGAGAGGACGTCGTCGCAGGTCGCCTGCCCGACGTTGACGATGAAGTTGGCGTGCCGGAAGGACACCTGCGCATCGCCGATGCGGGCTCCCTTGAGCCCGGTCTGGTCAATGAGACGGCCGGCGGATGTCCCCGCGGGATTCTTGAAGGCGCAGCCGGCGGACGGCCAGCGCACGTCCTGCGTGTCATTGCGACAGCGCAGGACGTGCCGGATCCGCGCGGCGGCGGTCTGCGGATCCACGCGCGGGAATGCCAGCGTCACGTCGGTGATAATCCCCGGCTGCATCGCGGTGTAGCGGTAACTGAAGCGCAGCTGATCCCGTGAGAGCGTCGCCAGCTCGCCGGTTGGAGACACGAGCCTGACGCGTTCGACGAACTGCCCGATGTCCTGGGCGTTCATGACGACCGCACCCCCCACCTGCCCCGGCAGGCCCGCCAGGCCTTCCAGGTTGTCCCAGCCGTAGCGGCCGGCCAGCCCCACGAGGCGCTGGGTCACCACCGCGGCCCCGCATCGCACCGAGGCATACCGAGGATCTTCGTGTTCCAGCACGTCCACCGTCCGAAACGCCCGGCCGAGCCGGATCACGAGCCCGTTGACGCCGCGGTCCGCCACCAGGCAGTTCGTGCCGCCCCCGATGACGGACACCGGCACCCCCGAACGGGAGGCCTCACGGACGAGATGGATCAGCTCGTCCATCGTCGCGGGTTCGGCGAACAGTTCCGCCGGCCCCCCGATGCGGAAGCTGGTGTGGTTAGCCAGGACTTCCGTTCGTCGCACAGAATCGAGCAGCAAGGTCATGGCAGAGCTCTCCGATATCGCCGGCCCCCAGGAAAAACACCGTATCCTGCGGCTGGATGACATGCGTCAGATACCCGCCCAGCTCCCGGCGCGGCACATACCGCACGCAGGGGTGCCCGTGGGCCCGGATCAAGGTCGCGACGCGCTCCCCGGACACGCCGGGGATGGATGATTCGAAGGCCGAGTAGATGTCCGTGATGATGAGGCCGTCCGCCCGGTCGAAACAGCAGCTGAACTCGTCTTCCAGCAATTGCGTCCGGGAAAACCGATGCGGCTGGAAGATCACCACGCGGTGCCGCCCGACGAACGGATCCGCGGCGAGCGTCGCGCGGATTTCCGACGGATGATGGGCGTAGTCTTCGATGAACCAGACGTCGTTGGGCAGCTGGGTGAGCTGGAACCGCCGCGACGTCCCCCGGAAGGCCCACAGCGCGTCCCGGATGAGCGTCAGCGGGAGCTCCAACGCCACGCCCAGCCCGATCACCCCCAGGGCGTTCAGGATGTTGTGCGAGCCGGGCACGCGCAGGCGGAAGCGGCCCAGCCGCTGGCCGCGGTAGGCGGCGGAAAACTCCGTGCCCCATCCCAGGGAGCGGCTGGCGGTCACGCGCACGTCGGCCTGCGGATGGACCCCGTAGCTGAGCTGTGTGGGATGGGACAGGACGTCGCGGATCACCGGATCGTCCTCGCAGCGGATCAGGATCCCGTCCGGCCCGAGCCGGCTCGTGAATTGCTGAAAGGCCGCCACCAGCCGGTCGAACGACCGGTAGTAATTCAGGTGTTCGCGGTCGATGTTCGTGACGATCGCCGCGGCCGGGCTCAACAACAGGAAGGACCCATCGGACTCATCCGTTTCCGCGACCAGGAAGCGTCCCCGCCCGTGGCGGGCGTTGCTCCCCAGCGCGACATTGTAGCCGCCGACGACGACCGTCGGATCCCATCCGGCTTGAATCAAGAGTTGGCCGGCCATCCCTGACGTCGTCGTCTTGCCGTGGGCGCCGGCGACCGCGATGAGCTGCTTGGCGGACGCCAGCTCCGCGAGGAGCTCCCCCCGGCTGATCGTGCGAATCCCCCGCGCGCGGGCGGCCGCGAGCTCCGGCTCGTCTCTGGAGACCGCGGAGCTGTAGACGACCACGCCGACGGCATCGCTCACGTGGCTTGGGTGATGCCCGATGGCCACCGGGATGCCTTGCCGCTGCAGGCGGGGGCTGCCGTTCACATCGCAGCCGTTGACGGCATGGCCGCGCTCGGCCAGAATGCTGGCCAGCCCGCTCATCCCGATCCCCCCGATCCCCATGAAGTGGATCTGCTTGCCGTTGAGCATGCTCATGAGCGGATCCTCACGCCCCGGACATGCGCCGTGGCCAGCGCCAGAACCGTCGAGGCCAGCCGCTGCGCGGCATCCGGCACGGCCAAGGTCCGGATGGCGTCCACCATCATGCGGCGGACGCGCTCATCCGCCAGGATGTGGCGCACGGCATCCAGCAGGCGCGCCGGCGTCAACACCGATTCTTCAAACCAGACCCCGGCTCCGATCGATTCCACCAGCTTGGCGTTTTCACGCTGATGCCCGCCGGCGTAGGGATACGGAATGAGGATCGCGGGCAGGCCGGCGCGGGCCAGCTCGGCGATGGTCGAAGCGCCGGCTCGGGTGATGACGACATCCGCCAGCGCATAGGCGCCGGCCATATCGGCCAGGTGAGGCAGGACGAGGGCTTTCAGACCGGCCGACCCATACGCCTGCCGCATGTCCGCCTTAGCGGCGCCGGTCAGATGAATGACTTGCCACCGCAGCCGCTCCGCCTCGGTCAGTCCGCCGAGCATCTCCAGGGCCAGCCGATTGAGGGTGCGCGAACCTTGGCTGCCTCCCAGGATGAGCACCGTGCGCCGGTCAGGCTCCAACCCTAAGCGCGGTGCGGCCTCTTCCCGACGCACCGTGCCGATGGCCTGACGGACCGGCAATCCGGTGACGACGCGGGGCGAGCCGTTCAGCTCGCGCACCGTCGCCTCAAACGACACCGCGCACGTGTCCACCCAGTGGCTCAGCAGGCGATTGGCGCGTCCCAAGGCGACATTCTGCTCATGGAGCAGCGTGGAAATCCCCCGCTGGCGGGCCGCCAGCATGACCGGCAGACAGAACCAGCCGCCGAACCCCGCCACGACGTGCGGACGGAACGCGGACAGGTGCCGGTGCGCCACTCGCCACACGACGCCGGTCTGCCACAGGCGCGACAGCTCTCGAGCGGCCCCGGCCTGCGGCGCCTTCACCGCGACCGGATAGGCCTCCAGCGACCCGGCCGGAATTCCCTCCATCACCTGCGGCATGAGCGAGCCGAGTTGCCGGCGCTGCGCATACAGCAGCCGAACCGCCGCCTGGCGCGACGCGAGGGCCCTGGAGAGCTCCAGCGCGGGAATGACATGCCCGCCGCTCCCCTCTGCGGCGACCGTCCCTCCATAGGACACGAGGGGAAGCGGCAGCCCTTTCGTCGGCAGCAGGCCGGTCACGACGGCCATGTGCACGATCGCTTCCAGCCCGATCAGGCCCACGCACCCGCAGATGAGATACTTGCTGAAGGTGTCCTCCACCCGCATCGCCATGCGGATCCCGCAGAGGATGAAGAGCGTGAAGAGCCCTAAGACGGCCGTCGTCCCGATCAAGCCCAGCTCTTCCGCGACGACCGCAAAGATGAAATCGGTGTGGACCCCGGGCAGATAGAACAGCTTCTGCATGGACTCACCCAGCCCCTGCCCCCACAGCCCGCCGTTGGCCAGCGCGAGATACGACTGGACGATCTGGAATCCCACCCCGTGGGGATCCTGCCAGGGGTCCAGGAAGGCGAGGATGCGCCGCATCCGGTATTCCTCGCTCCCAATGAGCACGACGAGGACGACCGACGCCAGCGCCAGCGTGATCCCCAGATGCTTCCAGCGCGCCCGGGCGACGATCAGCAGGAGGACCGCCACCGCGCCCGTCACGATGGTGGTCCCGAGGTCCGGCTGGATCAGCACCAAGCCGGCCATCGCGCCCGTCACCACGAGCGGCGGGAGGAAGCCGTCGCGGAGGCGCTGGAGCATCTCCCGTTTGCGCGCCAGGTAATCGGCCAAATAGACGATGAGGGCCAGCTGGGCAAACTCCGATGGCTGGATCCCAAATCGTCCGATGCGGAACCACCGACGCGCGCCGCCGACCTCCATCCCCGCCGCCATCAACACCGCCAAGGCGATCAGGCTGATGAGCACCAGGGGTTTGGCCGCCTTGCGCAGGGCCGGCTCCGGCACGGCCAGACACGCCACCCCCAACCCTATTCCCAGGAGAATGGCGAGCCCGTGACTGAGCACGAAATGCCAGCTATTGCCGTAGGTCTCATGCGCCATGATCGCGGTGGCCGAATAGACCGCCACGCAGCCCAGGCCGAGGAGGCTGGCGATGACCAACAGGAGCGCGCGGCGCAGCTCTCGTTCCGTCATGTGGGGTCAGACCCGACTGGCAGAGTCGACACTGAGGGATGGGTCTGACCCCTGACCAGCGCCTTAAACATCCGCCCCCGCTCTTCGAAGTTCTTGAACATGTCGAAGCTGGCGCAGGCCGGCGAGAACAACACCGTGTCCCCCGGCCGGGCCATGGCCAGGGCTTCCTGCACCGCCTCCGCCAACAGACCGCACTCCCGCACCGGCGGATGCCCGTTGACGAGCGCGCGCAGCTGCGGCCGGGCCTCGCCGATGAGGATGAGCCCGCGGATGCGCTCCTGCGTCAGCGCCGATTTCAGCAGGCTGAAATCCAGCCCCTTGTCTTTCCCGCCGACAATCGGCACCACCGGACCGGGACACCGTTCCAGCGCGTACAGGAGGCTCTCCGGCGTGGTGGACTTGGAGTCGTTCACCATGCGGACCCCGCGCACCGTTCCGACATCTTCGAGCCGATGCTCCAGCCCCCGGAAGGAGCGAATCGCTTGATAGGTCAGCGGATCCGGGATGCCCAGGATCCGCCCCACCTGCACGGCGGCCTGTGCCGACGCCGGGAGCCGCTGACGGGTGATGGGCCCCAAGGAAAAACGGGCCGCGTTGTCGCGATTCGCGCCGAACCACACGCGCTGGGCGCGCAGGCCGAGGCCCACCGTGACGACGCCGGGGTCCAGGGCGTTCAAGACGGCGGAATCGTCAGGCGTCTGGCGCGCAAACAACCGGGCCTTGGCCTCGATGTACGAGGCGCGGTCCTGGTGCCGGTCCAAATGATTCGTGCCCAAATTCAGCAGAATCCCCACGGCGGGACGAAACTGCTCGCATCGCAGCAGCTGAAAGGAGCTGACCTCCACCACGGCCACGGTCTGCGGCGTCAACGAGGGGAGGACCTCGGCGAAGGGCGTGCCCAGATTCCCGCACGCGACGGCCGGGCGCCGCGCCGCGGTCAGGATGGCGTGGATCAACGTGACCAGCGAGCTCTTGCCGTTGGTGCCGGTCACCGCCACGATGGGAGAGGGGCAGAAGTGGAACGCCAGCTCGATTTCGCTCAGGATCGGCAGGCCGTGCCGCAGCGCCTCCTGGATGATCGGGGCCGTATCCGGCACGCCGGGGCTCACCACGACGGCGTCACACCCTTCGACCAGCGCGGGGCTGTGGCCGCCCAGCTCCACGCGCTCGACTCCGGACTCGCGCACGCGCGCGGCGACCGCCCGCAGCTCTTCACTGTCCCGCGCATCGGAAATCCTGACGCGGCATCCGATCCGCTGGAGCGCCCGAGAGGCCGCCATCCCGCTTCGTCCCAACCCCACGACGAGGATCGTGCGGCCCCGCCAGCTGACTCCGAACCGATCGACATTCATATCTGCCCCAGGGCGGTCAAACCGAGCGCGGCCAGCAGGAGCCCGGCGATCCAGAACCGCACGGCGAGCTTCGGCTCGCCCATCCCCGCGACCTGAAAATGATGGTGCAGCGGAGCCACGCGGAAGATCCGGCGCTTGCCCCGCCACCGGTACGACGCCACCTGCAGCATCACGGACAGCGCCTCGGCCACGAAGATGCCTCCGATAATCACCAACCCCAAGGCCGCATGCGAGAGGAGCGCCAGCACCCCCAGCGCGGCCCCCAGTCCCAGCGCGCCGACGTCGCCGAGGAAGACCGACGCCGGAAAGCTGTTGAACCAGAGGAAGCCCACGCACGCGCCGGACAGGCTTGCGCACCACGCGATCAGCGACGGCGAACCGCCGTCCTTGAGTCCGAGGAGGGCGAACACGCCGAACGCCAGCGCCAGACACCCTGCCGCCAACCCATCCATGCCGTCCGTCAAGTTCACGGCATGGGCGGAGCCGGCGATGACGAGCGAGGCCGCCGGAATCCACCACCCTCCGAGCTCGATGGACCGCCCGAGCCACGGCAGGCGCATGGCCTGATAGCCCAGGCCGGGGTCCGAGGTCACCCATCCGATCCCGGCTCCGACGAGCATGGCGGCGAGGAGCTTCGGCAGGCACCGCAGGCCCTTCGCGTTGGGCCGCCTGAGTTTCAGCCAATCATCGGCGAGGCCGATCAGCCCGACGCCGCCGAGGCCAAAGAGGAGCGCCCATCCCTCGCGCGTGGAGAAACCGCCGAATGCCGCCGCCACGGCCGTGCCCACGCCGATGACCAGCAGCCCCCCCATGGTGGGCGTGCCCTGCTTGGCCTGCTGCAACGGCATCAAGGGGGGACAGTCCTCGTGACGAATCGGCTGAACCCAGCGCCGGACCAGCAGCCGGCGGATCGCCCACGGACCAAGCGCGAGACACCCTGCCGCACCGACCAGAAAGGCAGCCGGCACCATCTCAAACCACCGGGATGCCGGGCTCATGACACCGCCGCATCAGGGCGTCCGTGACGTGCTCCAACTGCATCTTCCGGGACCCCTTGACCAGGACGCCGTCCCCGCTCTGAATCAGCGCCGGCAGCCGTTCCAAGAGCTCGGGCACGGTCGGAAAGGCCGCGGTGTTCGTGTGGCCCCGTTCTGCAGCGCCGCGGACGATTTCCGCCGAGGAGCGTCCGACCGCGACAATCATCTCGATGCCCAGCTCCGCGGCCAGCCGGCCGATCGCCTGATGGGCGGCCGGGGCGATGGCGCCCAATTCCAGCATGTCCCCGGCGATGACGACCCGCCGCTGGACCTCGAGGCCCTTGAGGGTCTCCAGCGCCCTGGCAAACGACAAGGGGTTCGCGTTATAGCAGTCGTTGATGATGGTCAGGCCGTCGCACTGGACGAGCTGTGAGCGCAGCGGAATCGGGGCGAAGCTCGCGAAGCGTTCCTGCACGGATTCCAGCGGGATGCCCAGCACCTGCAGGCCGGCCAACGCCGCCAGCGCGTTCTCGACGTTGTGCGGCCCCGGCAAGGGAATCACGAACCGTCCGGACACGCCGCGCACCGCCAGCGACACGCCGCGGGCCTCCCGGCGGATGTCGAGGCCTTGCACGCCGCACTGGTCGGAGGTCCCGAAGGTGAGGAGGGTCGTCCCCGGCGCGAGCCGGCCTTTCGCGTGCAGGAGCACCTCGAGCTGGTCGCCGGGAATCACCGCCGCGCCCGTGGGGTCCAGCGCCTCCAGCAGCGAGAGCTTTTCGCGGCGGACCACGTCGAGCGAGCCGAAAAACTCCAGATGCGCCGGTCCGACGTTCGTGATCACGGCGACCGTCGGCCCGGCGAGGCGGGCCAGATACGCGATCTCGCCGGGATGGTTGGAGCCCAGCTCCACCACCGCCGCCTGATGCGCGGCCGAGAGCTTCAAGAGCGTCAGCGGCAGGCCGATGTGGTTGTTCTGGGTCCCGGTGGTTTTGAGCACCCGATGGTCCTGGCTGAGGAGATGCGCGAGGAGCTCCTTGGTGGTGGTCTTGCCGCAGGAGCCGGTGACCGCGATGACCGGGATGGCGAACCGGCGGCGATGGAAGGCGGCCACGTCCCCGAGGGCGCGGATGGTGTCCGGCACACGGATGACCGGCACGGGAGGCCGGGGATCCGGCAGGCGCGACACGATCAGACAGGCGGCTCCCCGCGTGACGGCCTCATCAAGAAAGTCGTGCCCGTCAAAGCGGGGCCCCGGGATCGCGAGAAACGCGTCTCCCGGGACGAGGGCGCGAGAGTCAATGCTCACCCCTCGGACCCTGCGGCTGACAGGGTCTCTTGTCACCAGCTCCCCGCCGCTCGCCTGGAGGAGCCGGCCGACCGTCCAGTCTGTCATGGTCTATTCGGGGTCAGACCCCGTCAGTTAAGACCATCGTTCTTGAGGGGTCTGACCCCTAGATAGTCAGAATCACTTTCGCCGAATTCGCAAAATGCCGTTCCACCACGTCCCGGTCCGAGAACGGGACGGTGACGTGGTCAAAAATCTGGTACGCCTCATGGCCCTTGCCGGCGATGAGCACCGCATCCTCCGGCCGCGCCATGGACAACGCCGACACGATCGCCTGCTCCCGGTCCACGATGACCTGATAGTCCTGGAAGCCGGGCACGAAACCGCGCTTGATCTGATGGATGATGTCCTGGGGGTCCTCGCTGCGGGGATTGTCGGACGTCAGGATCACCTCATCGGCCAGGAGGCTGGCGATCTGCCCCATCACCGGCCGCTTGGTCCGGTCCCGGTCGCCTCCGCAGCCGAAGACGACGATCAGCCGCCCCCGGACCAGCTCGCGCAGGGACAGCAGGACCAGCCGCAGGGCATCCGCCGTGTGGGCGTAGTCGATGACCGCCCGCACGCCCAGGTCGTTGATGACGCATTCCAGCCGTCCCGGGACCTGGAGGAAATTCGTCAGCGCGTGTTGAATCGCGTACGTGCTGACCCCGAGCGAGAGGCACGCGCCGCACGCGGCCGCCACGTTGAGGACGTTGTGCCGGCCGATCAGCGGCGTGCTGACGGCGAAGATCCCCCAGGGGGTCTCGAGCACCAGGTCCGTGCCCTGCCAGCTGCAGTCCACCCGGCGCACGAACACCTGCGAGGGCTGCTCCAGACCATAGGACGTCAGCGGGACCTGCCCGCGCAGGTCCTCCAGGAGCGTGCGGCCGTAGGGATCGTCGGCGTTGATGAACGCGCGGCCATCCGGCTTGACATACCCGAAGAGGCGCCGCTTGGCCGCCGCGTACTGCTCGCGGGTTTTGTGATAATCCAGGTGGTCGGAGCCGAGGTTGGTGAGGATCGCCGCATCGAACGCCAGCCCTTCAATCCGCCCCTGATCCAGGGCATGAGAGGACACCTCCATCACGCACCAGGCCAGCTCCTGCTCCACCATTTCCGCGAGCAGCCGCTGAAGGTCCAGCGTCCCGGGCGTCGTGTTGACGGACGGCAGGTGCCGCTCGCCGATCTCGTACGCCACGGTCCCGAGCATCCCGGCCCGCTGGCCGGAGGCTTCGAGCATGGCTTTGATCAGATAGGTCGTGGTGGTCTTGCCGTTGGTGCCGGTCGTGCCGATGAACCGCAGGCGCGTCGCCGGCTCCTTGAAAAAGCGCGCCGCCATCACGCTGAGCGCCCGCTTGGTGTCAGACACCACGATGACGGGGCACGGCAACGGCTGGGCGGGCGGCTGGCTGACCACGACGGCGCAGGCCCCGCGGGCCGCCGCTTCCTCGAGGAAGGCGTGCCCGTCCTGCCTGGCCCCGCGGACCGCCACAAACACCTCGCCGGCCTGCAGTTGTTTGGAATGACACGAGATCCCGCTGACCGGCAGCGGCGGCACGGCCTGCGTCGTGAGGTCCTGGAGCAACTGATAGAGCGTGGTCATGGCAACCTCGCCAAGGTGTTGGGACGCACGGCAGGCATCAACCTCCAATAGCCCTTCAACTGGTCGACCGCACGCTGAAAGATCGGCGCCGCGACCGTCCCGCCGAAGTACTGGGGACGCGGCTCGTCCACCGTCACCACGATGACAAACCGTGAGTCGGGTACCGGCCCATAGCCGACGAAGGAGGCGACGTAACGGCTGTGGGAGTAGCGGCCGTTCGGCTCAAGTTTTTGAGCCGTCCCGGTTTTACCGGCCACCGTGAGGCCCTGGACATTCGCCAGCCGGCCGGTACCCGACTCCACGGCACTGATCAGCATCTGTTCCACCTGCGCGGCGGTCTCAGCGCGCACAACCCGCTCGCGGGCAGGCGCCTCGTACGCCCGGATCACTTCACCCTGGGCATCCTGAACGCGTGCGACGAGATGCGGCGACACCCGCCATCCTCCGTTGGCGATGACCGCGGTCATGACCGCCAACTGGAGCGGCGTCACCGCCACTTCCTGCCCGATGGGGATGATGAACGGCGACAGCTTCGACCACCGAGCCGGCGGCGGGACGATGCCGTTGACCTCCCCCGGCAATTCCACGGCGGTCTTGCGCCCGAACCCGAAAGCGCGGATATAGCGGTAGAGCGCGTCCGGCGTCAGGCGCTGGGACGCTTTGGCCGTCCCGATGTTGGAGGAATAGGCGATCACGTCCTTGAACGCCAGCCATCCATGCGGGGTGTGGTCGTGCAGGATATGGCGCGCCACGGTGCGAAACTGGCCCTGCTCGCAGAAGATCCGTTCGTCCAACCGCACCAGGCCCTCTTCAAGGAGCGCCGAGGCCGCGACGATCTTGAAGACGCTGCCGGGCTCCATGATGTCGGTGACCGCCCGGTTCCTGCGGGCGTCCGCCGAGGCCTCCGCGGGCTGATTGGGATCGACGCCGGGCTGATGGGCCAGCGCCAGGATCTCGCCGGTGTGCGGGTCCATGACGATGAGCGACCCGCCGT
>JACPTX010000027.1 GCA_016192545.1 Candidatus Omnitrophota bacterium
ACCTTAGGACCGTTATAGTTACGGCCGCCATTCACTGGGGCTTCGGGTCGACGCTTCTCCCACCTTGCGGCAGGATGACGCCTCGCCTTAACCTTCCAGCATTGGGCAGGTGTCAGTCAATATACAGTGCCTTATCGGCTTCGCATTGACCTGGGTTTTTACTAAACAGTCAGCTGACCCTCTTTACTGTGGCCCCACCCAGCTTGCACCAGGCGGGGCACCCCTTCTCCCGAAGTTACGGGGTCAATTTGCCGAGTTCCTTAACGAGGGGTCACTCGAGCGCCTAAGGATCTTCTCCTCGCCTACCTGTGTCGGATTGCGGTACGGTCACCAAGAGGACTTCGCCCCGCGGGTTTTCTAGGCAGCAGAGCCTTAGCCAGTTTGCCTTGACCGTAGTCGCAGCTCCCCAGAGGCCTTGCCCGCCTTGCGGCGGGGTAAGCCCCAAGACCGGGACATCCACAGCCCGGATGGCCTAGCTTTCTGCGTCGCGCAGAACGTCAAACGCCCCCTCGGTGGTTGCCGAATGTTGACGGCATGTCCATCACCTACGCCTTTCGGCCTCGGCTTAGGACCGACTCACCCTGGGCGGATTAACCTTCCCCAGGAAACCTTAGGCTTTCGGCGACTCCGTTTCTCGCGGAGTTTGTCGCTACTCATTCCGGCATTCTCACTTCCGCCTGGTCCAGCCACCCTCACGGGCGACCTTCATCCTACTGCGGAACGCTCCCCTACCACCCCCCGTTTCTTGCTTTCGCAAGAAAGCATTGGGGGATCCATCGCGTCGGTGGTACGCTTAGCCCCGATCATTGTCGGCGCAGAATCGCTCGACCGGTGAGCTGTTACGCACTCTTTAAATGATGGCTGCCTCTAAGCCAACATCCCGGCTGTCTTAGCGAATCTACATCCTTTTCCACTTAGCGTACGCTTGGGGACCTTAGCGGATAGTCTGGGTTGTTTCCCTCGCGTCTGTGCAGTTTATCCCGCACAGGCTGACTCCCGTGGTATGGGTCGATGGTATTCGGAGTTTGGTTGGGTTCGGTATCCTGGTGTGGACCCTAGCCCATCCAGTGCTCTACCCCCACCGACGAACCCACGAGGCTAACCCTAGAGTTATTTCGGGGAGAACCAGCTATCACCAAGTTTGATTGGTCTTTCGCCCCTATCCACAGCTCATCCCACAGTTTTTCAACACTGACGGGTTCGGTCCTTCCCCCGCTGTTAGGCGGGGCTCAACCTGGCCATGGATAGATCACCTGGCTTCGGGCCTACTCGAACATGCTCAGACGCCCTTTTAAGACTCGCTTTCGCTACGCCTCCGGCCGGTTTAGCGGCCTTAGACTTGCATGCCCGAGTAACTCGCCGGATCATTATGCAAAAGGCACGCCCTCACCCCGCCTTGCGGCAAGGCTCGGACTGCTGTGTAGGCTCACGGTTTCAGGTTCTATTTCACTCGGCTTCCGCCGTTCTTTTCACCTTTCCTTCACAGTACTGGTGCGCTATCGGGTTTCGACGTGTACTTGAGCCTTGGAAGGTGGGCCTCCCAGATTTCCACCGGGTTCCACGTGTCCGATGGGACTTGGGGCGCGATTCCATTCCAAACCCGCGTGCATTCACCGACTGGGCTGTCACCATCTATGGCCGGCCGTTCCAGACCGTTTGGTTTGCACCAGGCTCGAAACGAGCGTGCTTCGCCACACTCCGAATCGACCCCGCAACCCCCGGATGGCAACGCGCGAAGGCTTGACACCATCCGAGTTTGGGCGCGTGCCCGTTCGCTCGCCGCTACTGAGGCACTCTCGTACTTGATTTTTCCTCCTGCGGATACTGAGATGTTTCACTTCTCCGCGTCTCGCTCCACGCCGCCTATGTATTCAGCAGCGGGTCTCCCACGTCTGAGGTGGGAGGGGTTACCCCATTCGGACATCCCCGGATCACAGCCTGCTTGCGGCTCCCCGAGGCTTATCGCAGCTTGCTACGTCCTTCATCGCCAGTCGAAACCAAGGCATCCACCGTGAGCCCTTCGTAGCTTGACCACGAAGGATCTCGACGAAACAATGCAGTTGTCAAAGAGCGGTTCCCGCGGTCCGGCCCGCTAGACAAGCGGCGGAGCGCAGGGGGAAATCGGTTGTGAGCGCGCGAGCAAACCGGTGGAGACGGCCGGGATTGAACCGGCGACCTCCTGAATGCAAATCAGGCGCTCTCCCAGCTGAGCTACGTCCCCGTGGGCGACTACGATACCACGCCCGGAGACGGCGGTCTAGGGATTCCCGCGTTCAAAGAGCAACACTGTCGTGGTGCTGGTCCCTCGGCGCGTTGCGCCTCGGGATTACTTTGCCGTCCTCGTCCTCGGGCAAAGTAATGGGCCGAACAGGAATTGCACCTGTGACCCCCGCGTTATCAGCACGGTGCTCTGCTAACTGAGCTATCGGCCCCTGCTGGCACGCCGATTTCGGCGACAAAAAAACGGATGAGCAGTGTTCCGCTTCTCCGTTTTGTTCGTGACTCCCTGTCTTGTCGAAGCCTGTGTCAATCTGAACAATTCACAGAGGATTGCCGACCCAGGCCGAAGTTTCGTGTAAGGAGTGAGACTCCTTAGAAAGGAGGTGATCCAGCCCCGCGTTCCCGTGGGGCTACCTTGTTACGACTTAGCGCCAGTCACCAGATTCACCTTCGACGGCTCCTGCCCTTGCGGGTTAGGTCACCGGCTTCGGGTGCCTCCAGCTCCCATCGCTTGACGGGCGGTGTGTACAAGGCCAGGGAACGTATTCACGGCGGCGTAGCTGATCCGCCGTTACTAGCGATTCCGGCTTCACGCAGGCGGGTTGCAGCCTGCGATCTGAACTGGGGGGTCGTTTAAGCGATTAGCGCACCCTCGCGGGTTGGCAGCGCGTTGTCGACCCCATTGTAACACGTGTGTCGCCCAAGGCATACAGGCCGTACGGACTTGACGTCATCACCACCTTCCTCCAGCTCGTCGCTGGCAGTCCCCACAGAGTGCCCGGCATCCTTGCGGACCCGCTGGCAACAGTGGGCAATGGTTGCGCTCGTTGTGGCACTTAAGCCAACACCTCACGGCACGAGCTGACGACAGCCATGCAGCACCTGTGCAAGCTCTCGACTGGTTACGAGTCGTCCCCCTTTCGGGTTCCTACTTCCTGCATGTCAAGCCTTGGTAAGGTTCTTCGCGTAGCATCGAATTGAACCACATGTTCCACCGCTTGTGCTGGCCCCCGTCAATTCCTTTGAGTTTCAACCTTGCGGCCGTACTCCCCAGGTGGGACACTTAGCGGGTTACCTACGGCACTGACCGGCAGATGCCAGCCAACACCTAGTGTCCATCGTTTACAGCTAGGACTACCAGGGTATCTAATCCTGTTTGCTCCCCTAGCTTTCGCCTCTCAGCGTCAGGGACAAGCCAGCGAACCGCCTTCGCCACTGGTGTTCCTCCCGATCTCTACAGATTTCACCCTTACACCGGGAATTCCGTTCGCCTCTCTTGTCCTCAAGCCTTGCAGTTTCGAGCGCAGTTCCACGGTTGAGCCGTGGGATTTCACACCCGACTTACAGGGCCGCCTGCTTGCCCTTTACACCCAGTGAATCCGAGCAACGCTTGCCACCTCCGTATCACCGCGGCTGCTGGCACGGAGTTAGCCGTGGCTTCCTCTCGAGGTACCGTCAATCCCGCCAGGTTGTTCGCCCGGCGGGGCTTCGTTCCTCGTGACAGCGGTTTACGACCCGAGGGCCTTCATCCCGCACGCGGCGTCGCATGTTCAGGCTTTCGCCCATTGACAAAGATTCTCGACTGCAGCCTCCCGTAGGAGTCTGGGCAGTGTCTCAGTCCCAGTGTGGCTGACCACTCTCTCAAGCCAGCTACCCGTCAAACGCCTTGGTAGGCCGTAACCCTACCAACTAGCTGATGGGACGCGGGGCCCTCCAACAGCGATAGCAACCTTGCGGTCGAGGCCACCCTTGCCCAACCGATCATGCGACCGGCTGGGGTCATCTGGTATTAGCACCGTTTTCACGGTGTTATCCCAGGCTGTAGGGTAGGTTCCCCACGCGTTACGCACCCGTTTGCCGCTATCCCCTTGCGGGGATCGCGCGACTTGCATGCCTTATCCACGCCGCCAGCGTTCGCTCTGAGCCAGGATCAAACTCTCCGTCAACAATCTGACGAAGTAATGAAACTCCGAACGACTGGGTCAGCAATCCTCGTGAATTGTCAAAGAACGGTCGTCAAACCGTCCTGCCTGGTCTCTTCATCTCAGGCACCGTGATTCTAGCACCGGGCCGGGGGGTTGTCAAGCGATTCCGGCTGGCTCAGGCTGCAGGAGGAGCTTGCCGAAGACGTCCCGGGCCAGCATCCGCTCCTGGGCCGCGCGGGCCTCCTGAAGCGGATAGACCGTGTCAATCATCGGCTTCAGGACGCGCTTCCCGATGAGCTTGGTGAGGGTGAGGAGCTCGGCGCGGGTGCCCATCATGGAACCCAGAATGGTGAGCTGCCGTGAGAAGACGTAGCGCAGGTCCAGCGGGACACTGGGACCGGACGTCGCGCCGCAGGTCACCAGCCGCCCGCCTTTGGCCAAGACGCGGATGCTCCCTTCCCAGGTCTGCGGCCCGATGTGCTCGAAGACGACGTCCACGCCCCGCCCCTCCGTCAGGTCCTTGAGGCGGGCCGCGACATCCTCGCGTTGATAGTTGATGACCGCCTCCGCCCCGAGGGCCTTGGCCTTCTCCACCTTGGCATCCGACCCGACGGTGGTGTACACCGTCGCGCCGGCGTGCTTGGCGATCTGGATGGCCGCGTGGCCGGTCCCGCTGCCTGCGGCGTGGACCAAGACGCGCTCGCCGCGCGCCAGGCCCGCGCGCGTGACGAGCATGTGCCAAGCCGTGAGAAAGACCAAGGGAAAAGCCGCGGCTTCTTCAAAGCTCACACCCTTGGGAATCGGGATGACGTCGCGTGCGAGGGTCTTGGCGAACTCGGCATAGCCGCCGTCGGTCTTCGCCCCCATGATGCCGTAGGAGGCGCAGAGATTGTCCTGCCCTGCGCGGCAGAACTCGCACGCGAAACAGCTCAGGCCCGGCGCGATGAACACCGCCTGCCCGACCTTCAGCCCACGCACGCCGGGCCCCAGCTGCTCCACGGTTCCGGAGACGTCGCAGCCGGAGATGTGCGGGAGGTGCGTCTGATAGGCCGGGATGCCCTGCCGGATCCAGAGATCGAGGTGGTTGATCGAGCAGGCCTTGACGCGCACGAGCGCCTCGCCCATGTAGCCGCTTTCCTGCTCTGCCCCGCCCGTGCAGTAGGCGTATTCGATGTTGATGCCGGCTTCCGCTAACTTCTGGGCGACCTTCGCCAGCGTGCCGGGCGTGTTGGGCACGTCCATGAAGATGACCTGCCGCTCATGGATGGTGGCGTGGAGCGACTCGAGCACCTTGGCGGTCTTCTTGGCATCGCTGGTCACCATCCGGATCACGGCATGGTCCACCGTATCCGAGATGGACAGCGCCAGGATGTTGATGCCGTCCTTGGCGAGCGCCTGGCAGGTCCGCGCCAGCGCCCCGGGCCGGTTGTCCAGGAAGATGGAGAACTGCGTCTCAATCGAAATCATCTCACCCTCCTCTCCGCACGACCAGATGCCACGGCATCCGAGCCGACGACTCCTTCTCCAGCGAGGGCGCGTACCCGCGCCCGCGGACGGTCGCCGGCTGGAGCCAGCCGGACGCCGCGCGGCCGGCCGCAGGCCGCCTCCCCACGCCGGTCCGCGAGACCCAGTGCCGCAGGCGGCCGGAGGGGTTGAGGAACCGGAACCCCACGTCGTACAGAAACGGCGGGGTGGTGCGCAGGTCAAGACGCTGGACCACCCACGTGACCTGGCCGGCGCATTGCAGCGGCTTCTGCGCGCGCTCAACAAACATCCGCAGGGTCACGCGCGCGTGCAGCTCCAGCATTTCCTCAAGCCGCACGCAGATGCCGCCTTCGCTGAGGTTGACCGAGCTGGCCGCCAGGGCCGGCTTTCGCGTTGACCGGCCGGCCGGGGCCAGCCGGCTGTTGGACGCGCGGGGCTCAATCTCCACGCGGCCCTGAACATCCACGCGCGGAGCCCGGCGGTGCTCAATCAGGGTCGTCATGGTTCGACTCGCTTTCGCTCGCTCACCATGATCCTGAGCAAGGCCGCCTCTGGCGGCCGCGTCGAAGGATCAGCGCCATGATCGGTATTGTAACCGCACCCCTGCATCGTTGCAACCAGCGTGCTGGTCAACAAGGTCACGGTGGACGTGTTCAACCCGCGCCGAGGGCGCGCACCAGAAACGCCCGGTCGTCTGCGCCCAACGGCAGCTCGCCTGCGAGCTCGCGGGCGCGCGGGCTCATTTTCCGCCAGGTCTTCCGCACCACGTCGCTCAAGGCCTCGACGGGGGTCTTGCGGCGCATGTCGGCCAGCTCCGTTTCAAGAAAGAGGAGGCAGAGCGCGTCCTCCAGGGTTTGCGTGTCCGGATCGGTCGCCCTTCGGCCTGCGGCCTCAGGACTTCTGGAGCGGCCGCTATCAGGAAGGCCGCGGAATGCCGAGCGCGCTGGCGCTCGGCCTCCGCGACCCCCTGCGGGGGTGCCCGCCTCGGTCGCAAGCTGCCGCTTGCTCATGATGGTCCGGACCCGCTCAACGGCCTCCGCCGGATACCCGGCCTCGCCCATCAGCTCCGACACCTTCTGCGTGTGGAACGCCTTGAGCGTTTCCCGCCAGCGCAGATAGCCCTCGCGGGTCTTCGGATACTGTTCGCGCGGAATCGTCCACCGGCAGACGTGCTGGCCGCGCGCGGCGATGCGCAACGCCTCGGAGGCCTGCGGATTCAGGCGCAGCACCCACGCGGTGAGCTGCTTCGCGTAGGCCAGCTCGTGCGGCTGCGGCGTCCCCTCCACGACCACGGTACGGGGATCCTGCGCGTTGAGCTGGTCTATGCGCGCCAGGAGCCTGGCCAGCCGCTCGGGGTCCATCGTCATCGGCGCTTGCGCGGGGCTGGACGACTCGCTGAAGCAGCCCATTGAATCGTCGGGACCAGATGCGCGTCGTAGGCATGGCGGTGCCGCCGCAGCCACTGGAACAGCTCGGCGAACTGCGCCACAAAGCGCCCCACGTCGACGCCGAGGTAGTCGGGCGGATAGCGCTTGAGGTAGCCGGCCGCCGAGCGGGCGAGCGTTTTGGCGCCGGCGGGGTTGCCCTTCGACCAGTGATGGAACGCGACCGCGGCCTGGATCAGGCCCTTGTAAAAATCTTTCGCCGGGCCTGTCGTGTCCAGCCAGAGCCGCTCGAGCACCTCATGGCACTCGAAAAACCGGTGGTGGTTGTAGAGCGCGATCCCCTCGCGCAGGCGCGGGTCGGCGCCGGCGGTCATGGTGGTTGTAGAGCGCGATCCCCTCGCGCAGGCGCGGGTCGGCGCCGGCGGTCATCCCACGCCCTGCCGGTTGGCCGAAGGCCGTCCCGCCACTGGCGGGACGTTTCGCCTTCGGCAAATGTCAACACGCGGATGGCGAAACCCGGCAGGGCGTGGGATCATGGCTCCTGCGCTGAGCGGCGCAGGACGGACAGGAACTCGTCGAAGACGGCGGGGGTCATGACGCCGGTCATGCGGATGCCGTTGATGATGTAGGTGGGCGTGCTGCTGATTTGCAGGCGTGTGGCTTCCTCAATGTCGCGCTTGACCGCCTCCATCCCCCGGCCGGTGCCCATGCAGGTGCTCCTCAATGTCGCGCTTGACCGCCTCCATCCCCCGGCCGGTGCCCATGCAGGTGCGATAGGCGGCCATGTCCAGGCCGAGGCCGCGCGCATCCGCCTCCAGCTCGGCGGGTTTGTAGCCGGAGCCCTTGCGGAAGATGCGGTCGTGGAACGGCCAGAATTTGCCCTGCTCATGCGCGCATTCCGTCGCGGCGGCGATGCGGCACGCCCCGTTATGGAGGGTGCGCTTCACCGTCGCGTTGCACTCCTGATCCAGCGGGAAATGCTTGAACACGAACGAGGTCTGCCGCTGATGAGTGGCCAGGAGAATCGGGTTGAACCTGGACGCGCGCTGGCACACCGGGCACAGGAAATCGCTGAACTCGATGAGCTGAATCGAGCCGCCGGACGGGCCGAGGACCGGATCGCCTGTCGTGCTCACGCTCACCGGCCGCTGGTTCTTGATGTACTGCGCCATCTGCTTCTGCATGTTGGCCTGATCCCCCTGCGCGGCGAAGTTGATCGCGGCATGCGAGGCCAGCGTTCCCACCGTGCCGGTCAGCACCACGCCCCAGAACACCCAGACCACCGCCACGCGCGGCTGTGGCAGGAAGGCGCCAGCGGCCTGGGGGATCGCTCGCAGCAGAGCGCCCCAGGGTTGAGTTGACGCCCATTTTGCAGAGAGCAGGAGGAGCAAGTTGACCAGGTACGTCGCCAGGCACAGCGGGCACAGGTAATGAATCTGGGTCAGCATGATGGCGAGCAGGACGAGATCGAGGGTGACGAACAAGAGACTGACGCCGGCGAGCAGCGCCAGCGCCCGAGCGGCCCAATCCGGGAATTGCCAGGCGATGAACGCAAGGCTCAGCGTCGCGAGATATCCGATCAGCCCCCACAGCGCGAGCGGCACGCCGAAGACGCTGCCGAAGCTGCTGGCGGTGACGGCGTGACAGTTGAAGATCGAACCCTCCGCCCCGCAGGCGGCCCCGCCGAACAGCTCGCCCCGCATCAGCGCGACGTGGATGAAAGCCAGGTACCCGCACACCCCGATGCCGGCAAGACTCAGGGCCACGCCGACCAATCCCCCCCGTTGCGCGCGCATCATCCTCCTCTCGAGGGGTCAGACCCCGTCAGTTGAGACCGTCGTTCTTGAGGGGTCTGACCCCTGTTTCGTTGGAGCGGGCAGCGGGAATCGAACCCGCGTACTCGGCTTGGAGGGCCGAAGCACTACCACTGTGCTATGCCCGCGTGAAAAATGGGCAGGGGAGGGTTCGAACCTCCGAAGGGTGTAAACCCGGCAGTTTTACAGACTGCTCCTTTTGGCCACTCAGGCACCTGCCCCAATTCCAAAACGTTCAATGGAGCCGACGGAGGGATTTGAACCCCCGGCCCGCTGTTTACAAAACAGCTGCTCTACCCCTGAGCTACGTCGGCGTTAACGGCCCTGCTGATACTGTCGAATCGCCAGCGGTATTCTAGCGAGCAGGTCGGAGGCAATCAAGCCGACCTGCCCGCACTCCGCGGCGGCCAGATCCCCGGCCAGGCCGTGCAAGTAGACACCCAGCCGGGCCGCATCGAAGAGCGACAGTTTCTGGCCGAGGAGCCCGGCAATCACGCCGGTCAGGACGTCGCCCATCCCGCCGGAGGCCATGCCGGGATTGCCGGTGTCGTTGACGTACAGCTCGCCGTCCACGTTCGCCACGACGGTCCGGTGTCCCTTCAACACGACGACGGCGCGATACTGCTCGGCGAATGACTTGGCGGTGCGCTCGCGGTCCCGCTGGACGTCCGCGGCGGACTGCCGGATGAGCCGCGCCATCTCACCGGGATGCGGCGTGAGGATCAAGGGCGTCGTCAGCCGTTTCAGCGCCTGCGGCTCATCGGCGAGCGCGTTCAAGCCGTCCGCATCCACGACGCAGGGCTTGGTCACGCGCGGCAGCAACTGTCGGACCAGTTGTTTGGTCTGTGATTCCTGGGACAGCCCAGGCCCGATCGCGACCGCGTTCATCGTCTCGATGAGACTAACGAGCTCGGGCAGTGCCTGCAGGCTCAGCGTGCGGACCTTCGTCTCAGGCAGCGGCCGGGTCATGACTTCGGCCAGCTTAGCGGCCATGACGTCCTGCAGGCCGGCGGGGATCCCCAGCGTCACCAATCCGGCCCCGGCCCGCAGCGCGCCCATGCTGCACAGGGCGGCGGCTCCGCTCAGGCCCGGGGAGCCGGCGACGACCAGCACGTGCCCCACGTCGCCCTTGTGGGTCTCCGGCGAACGGGGCGGCAGCAAGCCCGCCGGCAGACGACTCATGGTAGTAGAGTCCTCATTTGGCGGGTGACGCGGAGCGGGGGCCCCTGCCGCCCGCCCGGAGATCCGCCACGCTCTGTGGCGGACGAGGACGGGCCGGCGGGGATCGCGCAGCGGCAGGCCCTGCCAAATGAGGACAACGCTCTCATCGGCGGATGGCGATGGCGGAGGCCACCGCCACGCTGTTGACGTGCGAGAGACTGACGTGGACCTGAATCCGCGCCGCCCCCCGCCGATGCACGACGATCGAGGGCCGGCCGAGCCGGTCATTGCGCACCTCGACCTGCTTCATCGCCAGCACCAGCCTCGGATGCACCTGGGACATCGCTTTGATGACCGCTTCCTTGGCCGCGAAGCGTCCCGCCAGATGCAGGACCGTGGTCTGCCGGCGGGCGTCGGCATAGGCCTGCTCGCGCGGCGTGAAGACCCGCCGCCGGAACGCCTCGCCGCCGCGCGCCAGCGCCTCGCGGAACCGGGCCAGCTCGACCACGTCCACGCCGCAGCCGATCCGCTGGGCGGACGACTTGACGGATGCCCGGCGGCTCATGGTTCGACTTCGCTCACCATGACCCTGAGCAAGCGAAGCGCGTCGAAGGGTCATCAGGTGCGGCGCCTCATAAGGGTTTTCATCTCGCGGACCGCCCGGGCCAATCCTACGACGAGCGAGCGGGCGATAATGGAGAATCCGATGTTCAGCTCCTCGATTTGGCGAATCGCCGTCACCGCCTTCACGTTCTGATAGTCTAGCCCGTGGCCGGCCGCGACGGCAAGCTCAAGCTTGCGGGCCCGCCCGGCGGCTCTCCGCAAGACCGCCAGCTCGTGTTCGCGTTGGGCCGGAGACACCGCGTTGGCGTATCGTCCGGTATGCAGCTCCACGATCCTGGCGCCTGTCGCAGCGGAGGCGACAAGTTGCGACGCCACCGGGTCCACGAACAGGCTCACCGCAATCCTCTTCCCGTGGAATCTCCGCACTAAGCGCGCCAACTGCGCGCCCAGGCGGACCACATCCAGTCCCCCTTCGGTCGTGAGCTCCTTCCGCCGTTCAGGCACCAGGGTGACCTGATGCGGCCTCAGCCGCAAGGCAACCGCCACGACGTCGGGCGCGATGGACATTTCCAGATTGAGCGGCACGCGCAGGCGCGAGAGGAGCCGGGCCACATCGCGGTCCTGGATGTGCCGGCGGTCTTCGCGGAGGTGGCAGACGATGGCATCCGCGCCCGCGCGCTGGCAGATGAGCGCCGCCTCGACCGGGTCAGGCCGCGCGCCGAGCCGCGCCTGCCGGACGGTGGCGACGTGGTCGACGTTGACTCCGAGACGCATCCCGAATGGCACTCCACATGGTCAAGACTTCCACGGTCGGCCGGACGTCGTGCACCCGTACGACGTGCGCGCCCTGCTGCGCGGCCCACACGGCGCACGCCAAGCTGCCGGCAAGCCGGTCTTCGACGCCGCGATCCAGCGTCCGCCCGATGAACGATTTCCTGGAGGCCCCAACCACAACCGGTTTGCCCAGCGACTGCAGGACGTGCAGCTGCTGCAGCAGCTGCAGGTTGTGCGCGGCGGTTTTCCCGAACCCCAAGCCCGGATCCACGAGGATGGCCTCGGAGGCGATCCCGGCGCGCTCGGCCCGCTCGATCGCCTCGGCGAGGAACTCCCGCACGTCGCTCACGACGTCGCGGTAGCGGGGGCGCGCCTGCATCGTCCGCGGCCTGCCGCGCATGTGCATCAGCACGATCGGCACCCGGGCGCGGGCGGCTACCAAGGCCATCCGCGCATCTCCCCGGAGGGCGGTCACGTCGTTGATCAGCGACGCCCCCGCTTCCACGGCCAGCTGCGCCACATCAGCCTTCGACGTGTCAATCGAAATCGGAATCGTGACGTGCTTGGCGAGGGCCCGGATGACGGGAATCGTCCGATGCAGCTCCTCGGCCAGCGGGACCGGCAGGGACCCGGGGCGGGTGGATTCGCCGCCGACGTCAACCAAGTCCGCGCCCTCGGCAAACATCCGCTGCGCCTGCCGGACGGCCTCGCGGGGATCCAGGAACCGGCCGCCGTCGCTGAACGAGTCCGGGGTGACGTTGAGGATCCCCATGACGAGGGGACGCGTGGAGGGGACGCGGGCAAGACGCTGGAGAAGCGCCTCAGCCATCCGGGACATCCTGTTACCCCCGTGCGGCTGATGGATGGTCGGTGGTCGAATCGGCTGGTGCGGTGACGGGAAACCCCAGGAGCTTCTTGACGACCTCGCCGTCCAGCACCTCTTTCTCCAGGAGGGTCGTGGCGAGGAGGTCCAGCTTGTCCCGGTGGCTCACGAGCTCCTGCCTGGCCCGGTCATAGCAGCCGTCGATGAGGCGGCGGATTTCCTCATCGATGAGCACCGCGGTCTGCTCGCTGTAGTTGCGCTCCTCGAACAGGTCGCGGCCCAGGAACACCTGCCGTTCCCGCTTGCCGTACGTGAGGGCGCCCAGCCGCTCGCTCATCCCGAACTCGCAGACCATGCGGCGGGCGATCTCGGTGGCATGCTCCAAATCGTTCTGGGCGCCTGTCGTCACTTCGTTGAAGACCAGCTCTTCCGCAATCCGGCCGCCCATCATGACCGTGAGGCGCGCCAGGAGCTCCTGCTTGGTCATCGTGTAGCGGTCTTCGATCGGCAGCTGCATGGTGTAGCCCAGCGCCTGCGCCCCGCGCGGGATGATGGACACTTTGTGCAGCGGATCGGCCAGCGGCGTCAGCAGCGCCAGCAGGGCGTGGCCGGACTCGTGGTAGGCGGTGATCCGCTTTTCCCGCTCATTGATGATGCGGCTCTTGCGCTCAGGCCCGGCGATCACCCGCTCGATCGCCGCTTCCAGCTCCGGGGCGCCGACCGCCTCCTTGTTCCATCGCGCGGCCAGGAGCGCGGCCTCGTTGGCGAGGTTCGCGAGGTCCGCGCCGGAGAACCCCGGGGTCTGGCGCGCAACCGAATTGAGGTTGACGTCTTTCGCGAGCTTGATCTTGCGCGTATGGACCTTCAGGATCGCCTCCCGCCCGACGAGGTCCGGCGGGTTGATGACGATCTGCCGGTCGAACCGGCCGGGCCGCAGGAGCGCGGGGTCGAGCACATCGGGACGGTTCGTCGCGGCCATGAGGATGATCCCCTCCTGGGTGTCGAAGCCGTCCATCTCGACGAGCAGCGCGTTGAGGGTCTGCTCCCGCTCGTCATGGCCGCCGCCGATGCCGGCGAAGCGCTGGCGCCCGACCGCGTCGATCTCATCGATGAACACGATGGCGCCGCGGCCGATCTGTTTGGCCGCGCGGCGGGACTGCTCGAACAAATCACGGACCCTGGAGGCCCCGACACCGACAAACATCTCAACGAAGTCCGAACCGCTGATGCTGAAGAACGGGACGTTCGCTTCGCCGGCGACCGCTTTCGCCAGCAGGGTCTTGCCGGTCCCCGGCAGCCCCATCAGCAGCACCCCCTTCGGGATCTTGCCGCCCAGCCGCTGGAACCGCTTGGGGTCCTTGAGGAATTCGATGATTTCCCGCAGCTCTTCCTTGGCTTCATCCACCCCGGCGACGTCCTCGAACGTCACCCGGCTCTTGGGCTCGGTCGCGACCAGCCTCGCGCGGCTTTTGCCGAACGCGAGCAGCCGTCCGCCGCCCTGCGCCGAGCGCATGAACAGCCACATGACGCCGAGGAGAATCAGCCAGGGGGAGAGCGCCATCAGGATCGCCATAAATCCGGCCTGGGGCGGCTGGATGTCGAAGACCGGCACGTTCGTGCGCAGCAGGCGCAGGGCGTCCTCGTCGGAGTCCGGCATATAGACGTAGAACCGGCTGCCGTCGGCGAATCGGCCTTCGATGCGCCCTTCCACCAGCCTGGCCTCGGTGATCCGCTGGGCCGACGGGTTCTTCTCCAGGAGCCGGTAGAACTCGCTGTAGGACAATTGCCGGTGCAGCTGGCTGGTGTAATGGGCCAGCAGCCGCATCAGCGCCACCATGCTGAGGCTGGCCAGGAAAACCCACACCCAGGTTCGATTGGGACGTCGCAGCGTCGTCATCAAAGCCTCTTAGTATACCGCGAATCCCCTGACTTACACAAGACGCACGATGACGCGCTCGCGCCCCCGCTCAAGCTGGGCGCGGCCAGGCAGGTCGAGGAGGGTGCCGACCGGACGGGTGGTGAAGAGCCGCTCGATTTCGCGCCAATGCCGGAACTCGAAGCCGGCCAGATCCCCTTGGAGCCGCTCGAGCGCCATCCGGATCAGCTGGCGCTGCAGGGCCGAAGGCTGCTGCAGGAAGGCCTCAATCCGAATCGCCAGACTCCCATTGGAGGCTTTCACCAGCCGTTTCCAGTGCCGTTGCGCGGCAGTCTGCAGGAACCCCATATCGGTCCGGCACTGCTCGGCCAACTGGCCCAAGAGCAGCTTGATCTGCGGGTTATAGGCCTGTTCCAGGAGCGGCAATAATTCCCGCCGAATCCGGTTGCGGAGAAACCTGGGGTCGCGGTTGGTCGCATCCTCCCGAAACGCCAGGCGGTGGCGGGCCAGGTAGGCCAGCACCTCGGTCCGCCAGATCCCCAGCAGCGGCCTGACCACGGTGACGTCCTCAAGGGAGCGCGTGATGGGGATGGCGGACAGCCCTGTCAGGCCCGAGCCGCGCAGGAGGCGCATCAGGACGGTCTCCGCCTGATCGTCGGCGGTATGGGCCAGGGTGAGGCGGGTGGCGCTGTGGAGGCGGGCGGCGTCAAGAAACGCGTCATAGCGCACCCGCCTGGCCGCGTCCTCGAGCGAGCGCCCCTGCCCCGACGTCTCGGCGCGGACGTCGCGCCGCAGGATGGTTGCCGGCACCTGCCAGCGGCGGGCCAGCGCCTCCACGAAGGCGGCATCGTCCGCCGAGTCCGGCCGCAGCTGATGATCCACATGGACCACCGCCAGGGCCATGCCCAACGTGGCACGCAGACCGGCGAGGACATGCAGGAGGGCGACGGAATCCGGTCCGCCCGATACGCCGACGAGCACGCGGTCGCGCGGCCGGATCAGGCGGTGGGCCGCAACCGCGTCACGAACCTTGAGGAGGAGCGGATCCATCCGCGTCGCCGAGGCGGGCCATCGCCCGTTCCAGCACCCGCCGGACGTCCCGATGGCGTTCCCGGCGCCACCGCAGGCGGATCGCCTCACGGGCGTCCGGATGATCGAGGCGGCTGACCGCGTCGACCGCGGCCATGCGCACTTCGGCTTTGCGGTCGCGCAGCGCACGGATCAGCGCCGGCATGACGGCGGGGCTCTGGTCAGCCAGCGGCTCAAGCGCCAGCACAAGATTGAGGCGGACATTCCAGCTGCGCTCGCGCGTGAGGCGCTCAACCAGCGTCGGGACGGCGGCGGCACCTTCCACCGCCGCCAGCGCCCGCACGCTGAAGGCCCGCGTTTCCTGGTTGCGGCTGGCCAGATGCCGGCGGATGACGTCCGCGGTGGCCGGCTCCCGCAGCGCTTCCAGCCGCAGGAACGCCTGCTGGCGCACATAGGCGTCTTGCGCGTCGAGCTGCGCGACCAGCTGCTGCGCCTCAGGGCTCAGCGAACCGGCATCTTGGGCCCAGCCGGCCGCGGCCCCTGCGCTCACGAGCATCACCACCCCGACGATGCCAAGCCCGCGCGCGGTCCGCTTGCCCCGCCAGCGCCCCGGCCGCGGCCGGGGGCGGAGCCGCGCGGTGTGCTTCTCCAGCTGCCGCTCCAGTTCTTTGAACGCCTTCCGGATGGCCTGACCCGCGTCGTGGCTTTCTTCGCGCGCCGCCACCGTGTGGCCGGGGATATGGCACGTCAGCGAGGTGTGGTAGAGCGTGTGCGACCCGTTTTCGTCGAAGAGGATGTGCACCGAGAGCGCCTCCTGCCGGAAATGATGCAGCTTGTGTTCGAGCCGGTCAACCAGCTCCTCGATCAACGTCCGCACCTGCTCTTTGGGCCCCACGTGCTTCAACTCGATGAACCGCTGCATGGTGACTCCTTATCTGGGAAAGGCCTCCCGCAGTCCGCCGTCGACGGTGAGGATGCATCCGGTGGTCTTCGCGGAACGCGGCGAGACCAGGAAACAGACCGCCTCCGCGACGTCCTCGGGCAGGACGCGCGCCTTCAAGAGGTTGCGCTGCTGATAGTACGCCGCCAGCCGGTCGGGACGCAGGCCGTAGGTTTTCGCCCGCGCCGGCCCGATCCGCCGCCAGAGCCCGGAGCCCTCGAAGACGCCGTCGGGATTCACGATGTTGACCCGGATGCCGAACTCGCCGTTTTCGATCGCCAGCACGCGCGCCAGCTGGGTCTCGGCCGCCTTCGCCGCGCTGTAGGCCCCGAAGTCCCTGCCGGGGGCGGCCACATTCTTGGAGGAAATAAAGACGAGGGTCCCGCCAAGCCCCTGCGCGCGCAGCCAGCGGATGACCGCCCGCGCCACGAGAAAATGGCCGGTGGCATTCACCGCGAAACTGCGCTCCCACTCGGCCCGCTGGAGGCGGTCGATGGGGGCGACCGTCGCAATCCCCGCGTTCGACACGAGAAAATCCACTCCGCCGAAGGTGCGGGCGATCCGGTCGCAGGCCCGCTCGATGCTCCGCTCATCCGTCACGTCCATGACCAGCCCCAGCGCGCGGCGGCGGCCGGCCCGCCGGTTCAGCTCCTCGGCCAGCGACTCGACGGCCCGCCGGGTGAGATCCGTGACGGCCACCGACGCCCCGCGCTCCACCAGCATCGCGGCAATCCCCCGCCCGATCCCGCCGGTCGCCCCGGTGATGAGCCCGACTGCCCGCGCCAGCTCCTGCTCAGCCGGAGCGAGCGACAGTTTCAACAGCTCCAGGGGCCAGTACTCCACCCCGAAGGCCTCTCGCTCGGACACCGCGGTGTACTGTCCGACGAGAGAGGCGTCGCGCATGATGGCCATCGCATGCCGGTAGATCCGGGCGACCTGCTCCGCCTCGGTCGCATCCTTGCCGGTCGTCAGCATCCCGACGCCGGGCATCAGGATGACGCGCGGAGAGGGATCCAGCATGGTCTGGCCGGGCCGATGCCATCGCGCGAAATACCGCTGGTGCCGGCGCGCGTAGCCCTCAAGCTGCCTGACCACGGCAGCCGGCGAACGTGTCTCCACAATCAGCGGCACGCGCTTGGTCCGCAGCATGTGATCGGGCGTCGCCGGGCCGATGCGCGCGACCTCAGGCATGCGGCGGGCATTGACGAATTCCAGCACGTCGGGCGTGTCCCAATACGACACGCACACCTTCCGGCGGCGGCTGGCGGTCCGACGGACGGCCGGCAGCCACTGCCGCAGGAGTCCTTGCCGCTCCGCCGCCGGCAGGCCGGCGCAGCGGACGGCCGACCAGCGATGGCGGCGCCTCGCACGGGCCAGGAACCGCTCCGCCTTCGACACGCAGGCAATCGTCCGCCGGTAGCTCGTGCGGCCGTCAGGCCCCCAGGTGATCAGACCGTGCTGCTCGAGCACGGCCCCGTGCGCGGTCGGCCGGCGCCGGTAGGCGTCGCACACGCGCCTGGAGAGCTCGAATCCCGGCTGGATGTACGGAATCCACAGGAGATCCTCGCCGAGGACCCGTCGGACAAGCCGCCGTCCGTCACGGGTATTGGCCAGCGCCAGAATGGCGTCGGCGTGCGTATGGTCGATGGCGGCCTGCGGAATGAAGGCATGGAGCAGCGTCTCGACCGATGGGCGGGGGGCTTTCGGATCCAGGAGGCAGCGCTCCATGAACGCGACCATGTCCTCGTCGGTCATCCGCCCGCGGGATGCCAGCCGGCGGAGCGGCTCCAGGCGCAACGGGGAAAAGTGGCGCGCCTCGCAGCCCCTCAGGTCGGCGCCGCTGCCCTTCACCCAGAGGACCGGCTGGCGCCCTCCGGAGAGACCGGGCCCCTCGCCTTTGCTCGAGGTGTTGCCGCCCCCGAACAGCCCGAGGCGGTCCTCCTGCCCGATCAACCGGGACCGGTACACGAGCTGCTCCAGCGTCGCGAGACGAGTGGCGAGGGACGCGTTCCAGCGGTCGCGCATGGGAATGGTGTCAGACACGACCCCGACGGTCGACCCTCCCTGACGTGTCTGACACCGTCATTATAACAAAAACGGCAGCCCAAATCGGCTGCCGTTCTGTGGAGCCCCGCTGTTGGGCGGGACAACGTCTGATTGTGCCCCCCCGTACGGGGCGACATCCCGCACACCCGCTGAAGCCTCACGCGGGTGCGGGATATCGTAGAGCTTACGCGTGCACGGTCTTCCGCCGCAGCGGTCGCTTCGCGTGGCCGTTGGGCATGTGGTCCATGACCCACGTCCGGGCATCCCGGATCTTGCGGGTCGCGTTGCGCTGCAGCTGCTTGGCGCCGCTCTGGAGCTCCCGCACCTTCAATCCGATCTGCCGCCTGGTCGTCCGCCCGTCGGCCGGCGCGAAGAGCAACGCCACGATGCTTCCGAGCGTCGCCCCGAGCGCAAACGCGCCCACGGCCCGACCGACTCCACTCCCACGTCTCTCGGCCATGATCCCCATCCTCCTCCTGTCGTGCTATCCCCGAGCCATCCGGCGAGGTCCCGACCTCGCCCCGTTATTCCATCTCGCCAGAAAGCGCCGGGCCTGCGCGCGCAGGTCCAGCACATCGCTGATCGTGTCCGTCGCCGCCTGACACGCCTGCCGCACCACCCCCTCCACGGACCGCGCCAGGTGGGTGGCGCGCGTCGCGAGCCGCCGCGTCGTGCCCAGCGTCCGGCGCGCTTCCCGGAGCGCCTGGGCGCAGTCCGGCAGCAGGGCATCCACATGGCGCAGGAAGCGGCGCAGGTCGCCGGCGGTCATCACGAGGATGCCGGTCATCACGACCACGCAGGCGCTGATCACTCCCAGCAACACGGTGGGAAGCCAGGACTCAACCATGGGAGGCGGACACAAAACAGCGGCACCGCCGGAGCAGACGGCGGTACCGCGTTTCGTGAACACGTTGGTGGAGGACTCGTCTCATTCCTTCGGCAACCCGGCTGTCTCTTCGAAGCCCCTCGGGGCGAAGAAGGACCCGCGGTTTTGCGCCCCCCGATTACTCGGGGTTTGCCTTTATCGAGAATGCCAAACAACCAAGTCCGTGCTAGTTCGTTATGTTGGTTTAAGCTTACCTAATCGCATGTGCGAACGTCAAGGCAACGGAAGATTTTTTCAAAAAGTCAAAAAGGGGTCAGACCCCTTCACAAAGAAAAGGGGTCAGACCCCTCAAGACTGAAGGGGTCTGACCCCTTTTTGCGCCCTTTTTTGCGATGGGAAAATGAAGGAACGGATTCTAGGTCTTGCGGAGCAGCGACGTGATGTGCTCGACCAGCGTGGAGGCGCCGGCGGATTTCGTCAGGTAGTCATCCGCCCCGCAGGCCCGGCAGGCCCGCTCATCCACGACGTCTTCCTTGCCGGTGAGGATGATGATGGGGATATGCTGGGATGCCTGATCCTGCTTGAGGGCTGCGCAGACTTTCAATCCGCTGAGCTTCGGCATGAGGAGATCGAGGACGATCACGTCGGGATGCGCCTCGCGGGCCTTGGCCAGGGCGTCCTCGCCGTCCATGGCGACGAGCACCTCAAAGCCCGCCACCTCCAGGTGCTTCCCGACCATCTTGATGGTGCTCTCGTCGTCATCCACGAGGAGCACGCGTGATCCGCCCTCTGCCATCCGGTCCTCCACGCAGAAGTCTACCCCACGGGCTTCCGGGGGTCAACCCCGCCGTTCACCACCCCCGCTGCTTCGCCAAGGCGAGGAACTCCTGGAAGTTTCGGGCGACCGCATCCGGCGCGGCCGCCGCCAAATCCTCCGGATCCTCAAACCCCTGCGTGAGAATCACGGTCAGCACGCCGGCCCGGCGGCCGGTGTCCACGTCGATGACGCTGTCACCTACCAGCAGCGCCTCCTCCGCGCCGACGCCGGCCCGCCGCATCATGGCCAGCAAGGCGGTCGGATCGGGCTTCCTGGGGAGGCCGGCGCCGGCGGCGGCAATCTCCCTGAAGTGGCCTGACACCCCCAGCGCCGCCAGGAGATCCCGGGCGAAGGGATCGGGCTTGTTGGTCAGCACGGCCTGCCGGCGGTCCTTGAAATACTCCAGCGTCTCGCGCACGCCTGGATAGAGGGCGCTGTGATCGAGGAGATGCTCGGCGTAGTACCGCTCGAACAACCCGGTGCCCTGCTCGACCAGCCGCTGATCCTCGGTCTGCAGACACCGCCGGATGAGGTCATGCAGCCCCTGTCCGACGAACCGCCGGACCTCCTGCCTGGAGAGCGGCGAGGCGGACAGGACCGTCAGCATATGGTTCACCGCCTCGGTGATGTCCTCGCCGGTGTCCACCAGCGTCCCATCGAGGTCGTAGACGATGAGGCGTTTCACGTGAATGACAAGAATATGGCGGCGACAGGATTCGAACCTGTGACCCGCGGCTTATGAGTCCGCTGCTCTGCCAACTGAGCTACGCCGCCAATTCAAGTTCATCGGGTGCCTGACGGTTGGCGCCGCCGGCGCGGTAGCCGGCCCGGTCCACGCCAACCGAGTGAAAGCCGAGCGCGGTCAGGCGCTGCGCCACGTGCCGGCGCACTCCAGCATCTTGGAACCGCTCCACCTCCTCCGGCCCGACCTCGATGCGCGCATGCGCCCCCAGGTGGCGCACCCGGACCTGCCGGAATCCCAACGCCGACAGCACGGCCTCCGCGCGTTCGACGGCCCGCAGCTTCTCGTGCGTCACGTCCAGGCCATGTGGAATCCGCGAGGACAGGCAGGCATTCTGCGGACGGTCCCAGTTCGGCAGGTTCAGCCGCCGGGCCGCATCGCGCACCTGGCGCTTGGAGAGCCCGGCTTCCTGCAGCGGCGCCCGGGCGCCGTATTCGGATGCGGCGAGTGCGCCGGGCCGCTCGTCGCGCAGGTCGTCGCCGATCGCCCCATACAGGATCACGGCCGTGCCGCGCTGCCGGGCCAGCGCGGCCAGGCGCTCAAACAGCTCCTGCTTGCAGAAGTAACACCGGGATGCCGTGTTGGCCTGGTACGCGGGGTTCTCCGTTTCCGCCGTCTCCACGACCAGATGCTCCACGTCCAGCGCGCGGGCAAGCCGGCAGGCTTCCTCGCGATCGGCCTGCGCCAGCGACGGCGAGTCGGCCGTCACCGCCAACACCCGTTCGCGGCCCAAGGTCTCGCGGGCCAGCGCCAGCAGGAGCGTGGAGTCCACCCCCCCGGAAAATGCCACGATC
>JACPTX010000053.1 GCA_016192545.1 Candidatus Omnitrophota bacterium
CGGGTGCCTGCCGAGGGCCAGCTCGATCCGCCGGTCGCTGCCCAGGATGTTGATGGCCAGCGGAAAGGGCGAGCCCTTGACGCGCTCAAACAGCAGGGCGGGCCCCTCCCGCTTCACCACGCGCGTCGCAATCTCGGTGATTTCCAGCTCGGGGTCCACCTCGAGGCGCACGCGCGCCAGCTGCCGCTCGCGCTCAAGCAGATGCAGGAAAGATTGGAGGTCGTCCACAGGCTACTCGAGGGCTTCCGATTTCCAGGCCAGGGCGCCTTCAACGCCGAGGAGGCTGAGCACCCGGTCCGCGAAGTGGCCCGCCATCTCCTCGACGGTCGGGGGCCGGTGGTAGAACTGCGGCGAGACCGGCATCACGATGGCTCCGGCTTGTGAAAGTTTGTAGGCCTGCTCCAGCGCGATGGTGGACAGCGGGGTCTCGCGCAGGCACAGGATCAGCTTGCGCCGCTCCTTGAGCGCCACGGCCGCGGCCCGCGTGAGGAGCGTGTCCGCCAGTCCGCAGGCGATCTTTCCCATGGTCGAGGCCGAGCACGGCACGATGACCAGCGCATCGAAGGGATTCGACCCTGACGAAAACGGCGCGGACAGGTCATCATCGGAGAACGTGCGCTTCACGTGCTCCGCCAGGTGATGCTCGGTCAGCCCGGTCTCCTCCTTCAGCACGTACCGCCCCCACTTCGTCAGGATCAGGAACTTCTCCCCCTGGCACTTGCGCAGAAACTCCACGCCGAATACCGCCCCCGACGCTCCGGTCATACCTACGATAATGCGCATAGCAACCTCCTTTATAGACTGCTCAAAACAAAACCGAAGACGAGGAAGCCAAGGGCGGCGTTGAGCTGGAAGAAGGCGAACTCCGGCTTGCGCTCGGCGACGGCGTGCTGCCAGATGAAGAGCGCGCCGACGGCAAGGAGCCAGATAAACGCTGCTGGCGAATGAGGCTGGTCGCGCCAGAACAGCCAAAGCGCAAGGAACGCGGCGGCGTGCAGGAGGGCTGCGGTCCGCAGCGCCCGGCGCTTGCCGACTTGCGCAGGCAGCGAATGGATCCCGGCCTCGCGGTCGAACTGCTCATCCAGCGTCGCGTAGATGACGTCGAAGCCCGTGACCCAGAAGAACGCAAACAGCCACAGCCACACAATCTCGTTGAAACGCCCGAACGACTGCGCGGTGGCCAGCCATCCGCCGAGCGGCGCCATGGACCAGGCGAGGCCCAATCCCGCATGGCAGAAGCTCGTGAAGCGCTTGAGGTAGGGATAGCCGACGAACAGCCCGAGCGGCAGCCACGCCCATTGCAGGCAGACCGGGGCGATCGCGCCGGCCGCGGCGAAGTAGATCGTGTTGGCGAGGATGATGACGAGCCAGGCCTCCCACCGCGCCATCGCGCCGCGCGGCAGCTCCCGCATCTGCGTGCGGGGGTTGCGGCGGTCAAGCTCGGCGTCGATGAGCCGGTTAAGCCCCATCGCGGTCACGCGCCCACCGACGGCGGCCAGCAGAATCAGCATGGCAAGCCGCGCGGAAGGCCATCCCTGAGCGCCGACCAGCGCGCCCGCGTAGATGAGCGGCAGCGAGAAAATCGTGTGCTCCAGCTTCACGAAGCCGGCGTAGGTTTTCAGACGGTCAAGCGCAAGGGCGATAGTCATAACTGGAGTGTCCTACACTCGTGTCGGCTTCGCGGGTGACGCGGAGCGGGGGAAGCGGGCCGCCGCCTGCGGCATCCGGCACTCCCTTCGGCGACCCCGCCCTGGGCGGGGTGCCCGCCTCGGTCGCAGGACCCGCGAAACTCCACCATTGTGACACCGGCGAGGCGGCCGGGTCAAGTCACGCGGCAGCGCAGGAGCGTCCAGACCGCGGCGAAGAAATCCCTCCCGCGGATTTTCTTCCCTTCGCGCACGGTCCGGCCGTGGTAGCCGATGGGGACCTCGTAAAACCTGGCCCCGCGCCTGGCGAGCTTGGCCGTCACCTCCGGCTCGAACTCAAACCGCGTCGCCCGCAGCTTCAATCCCATCAGCCGCTTGCGCGGAAATATCTTGTAGCACACCTCGAGGTCCGTCAGCCGCAGCCCGTACAGCAGGTTGGTCAGCCCCGTCAGCAGGCGGTTGGCGACGCAATTGGGCAGGGCCATCCCCGCCGGCCACCACCGTCCCAGGAACCGGCTGCCGTAGACGATCTCCGCGCGCCCGTCGAGGATCGGCCGCAGCAGCTTCGGGATGTCGGTCGGCTTGTATTCGAGATCGCCGTCCTGCACCAGCACCAGGTCTCCGGAAGCGTGCTTGAGCCCCTGGCGGATGCAGGCACCCTTGCCGCGGTTCGTCCGGTTGCGCAGGAGCGTCATGGGCACGCGGCCGACGGCGCCGCGCAGCCGCTGCTCGATCGCGTACGTGCGGTCGGTGCTGTGGTCGTCCACGAGGATGAGCTCGTAGTCCACGGGAATCTTCACGGCGAGGATGCGGTGGATGAGCCGCTCGATGGTGCGTTCCTCGTTGAATGTTGGAATGAGGATGGAGAGTTTCACAAGAACAGCGGGATGAGCGGGGCGATCTTGGCGGCCAGCGGGATGGCGACGCCGAGCAGCCGAAACACGCCCCGCGTGGTCAGCGTGATGGTATTGAGCGCCCCGCCGATAGCCCCGCCCAGGGTCCCGAGGATGGGCGGGCCGGACATCGTGCCCTGCAGGACGCCGACCGGAAGCGAGAGCGCCCCGCCGACGATGTCGGCGACGCCTCCGATCAAGTCGTTATCCGCCCGCGCGGTGCCGGCGAGGGGGCCAACGGCCAAGAAGAGCGCCAGCCCGGCGATAGTCAGCCAGCGCCGGCGCGGATGGTCAGCCACCGTAGTGCCACCCGGTGTCGGCCAGCGTCAGGGCGAGGGCCTCTTTGTCCCGCACGCCGGCCTCCACGACTTCGCCGATGACGACCGCGTGGTCGCCCGCCTGATTGGCGATCTCGCGCACCTCGCACTCGACGTGCGCGATGGCCTCTTCGAGAATCGGGGCGCCGGTCTTGCCGAGACGGTGCGGGACGCCGGTCAGCTTCTCTCCGGAGGTTGTGGCGGGCTTGACGAAGTGTTCGGCGACAGGCTTCTGCTGCTTGCCGAGGATGTTGATGGAGAACACGCGGCTGGCCTGGATCATGGCGAGGGAATGGCTGTCCTTGCGGATGCCGACGGCGACGAGCGGCGGGGTGAACGAGGCCTGGTTGAGCCACGTCGCGGTGAAGGCGTTGAGCCGGCCGTTCTGGTGCGTGCCGACGATGAACACGCCGTGCGGGATCTTGCGCAGGGCGATTTTTTTGGCTTCAAGGTCCATGGCTCAGCCGATGTGCGAGGCCAGGAACGCCAGCGTTCGCTGCCAGGCGTCCCGCGCCTCCTGCGGCCGGTACACGTCGGGCCGCGTGTCATTGAAGAACGCGTGGGGGCAGTCAGGGTAGATTTTCACCTCGCCGGGGCGGCCGAACTGCTTCAGGCCCTCGGCCAGCCGCTCGGCCTCCCGCTTGACGATCCACGCGTCCTGCCCGCCGTGAATATAGAGAATGGGCGCCACGAGGTACTTGAGGCTGTCCGTCGGAGGAATCTGCCCGTAGAACGGGATGGCCGCCTTGATGTCCGAGTTGTGGGCGGCCATCATCAGCGCGAACGTCCCGCCGATGGAGAAGCCCACGACGCCGAGCCTGATCGGATCCACGAACGGCTGCCGCGTGAGATAGCGCGTGGCGGCGTTGAGGTCCGTGAGGACCTGCTGGGACTTGAGGCCCTCCATCAGCTTCGCGGCCTCGGTGGGATCGTTGGTGACCTTACGGCCCACCCGCGAGTAGAGATCCGGCGCGAGCGCCGCGTAGCCTTCGCGGGCGAAGCGCTGGGCGACGTCTTTGATGTGGCCGTTCAGCCCCCACCATTCATGAATGATGAGCACCGCAGGCCCGGGCTTCGCCGCCTCCGGGCGCGCCAGGAAGGCGCGCAGCGCGGCTTCCCCGGCGGGGATCGTCACGTCGCTGGTGAGCAGCTCGGCCACCGGCATCTAGCCCCCGATGTCCTTGAGGATCTCGTCGAACGGTTTGGCGACGCAGGTGAAGATGGGCGTATCACGCTGGGTGTAGCGGCGCGCCTTGCTCTCGCGCATCTCCATCACGAGATCGAGGAAATCCTGCGGCCGGTCCGACTCGAAGGCCAGCACGAACTCCGGATCGTCCAGGCCGAAGGCGTACGTCGTGTGGATCCTCACCGACGGGTACTTGTTGCCCAGCACGATGTGCTCGTCCATCATCGCCTGCCGCTGCTCGAAGGGGAGCGCGTACCACTCCGGCGTCTTCACGAACGGGTAGACGAACAGGTATTTGCTGTGGAACGGCGTGATGAACCGCCGCTTGTCCGGGTGGTCCGGATCGAGCTTGTCCACGTAGATCGAACGCTTCGTCATGGACAGGTACGAGTGGGGCATGGAGAGGTAGCCGGCCATCGCGGTCTGCCGGACCGCCGCGGACATCTCCTGCAACTGCTCCAGGGACTGCCCCACCCGCCAGATGAGGAAATCCACATCGGCCTTGAGGCCGACGAGCGAGTAGGTCAGCACCATCACGGTGGCGGGTGTGGGTTGAACGGCGACGCCCTCACGTGCCATCAGATGAGCCGGCGGTAGTCTTCGACGTCCAGCTTCCAGACCGGGACGCCGCAGAAGCGGTCGCCTTCCGGGCAGTAGGGCGCGACCTTCGCCTGGGAACGCAGCGTGCATGGGGCGCCGAGATACCGGCCGATGTCCGGAAAGCGCTCCGCCACCTGCAGGACCTCCTCGCGGCAGGTGTTCCAGATTTCCTCCTGCGCGGTGTAGCACAGCCGCTGGACCCATTTGTGGTGGAAGTGCAGCAGGTCGCCGGATTCCTCGAAGCGGATCGGGAAGGCGTTGGGCAGCAGGTAGAGCGCGAATTCCATCGGCGTGTCCAGCTCCAGCAGGCGGCGGATCGCCTCCCACGTCACGCGCATGAGCTCGTCGTAGCAGTCCCGCGCCGCCGGGGTGGCGGCGATCAGCGCCGGCACGAGGTAGTCCGGGCGGTCCGCCGTGAAATGGCTCGCCAGCACCGGGCGCGAGGCCGGCACCATCCGGTGGCGCTGGTCCTGCGAGTCGGCGGTGTGCGAGAGCTTCTTCTTGAAGGTGAAGTGGGGATGGACCATCGCGCGCGTGAGCTTGCTGACGGTCGTGAGCGTCAGCGTATCCGACAGGTACGGGTTGCTGGCGGGATTCAGCACCAGCCCGATGGCCTGGGAGTCGGAGAGCCCATCCTTCGGCAATCCCAGCACCGAGCGGACGGCCTGCGCCATCGTCGCCTGCCCCTGGACCTTGTAGTCCACGAGCTTCGAGGCGAGGCCCCCAAGCTCCTGGTCGAACTCGTCGAGGAACGCGCGCCCGGCCTGCCCCGCCCCGTTGCGGGCGGCGGTGCCGTTGCTCAGGGGCCGGTGCAGCATCTCGAAGGCCTGGTACTCCAGCGTGCGCTCAAGCGGGATCGGCTCCCCCGCCAGCTCCATGAACTGCGGGTCCACCCGGCGGACTTCCTCCACCATTTTCTGGACGACGAGGCGCTGCTCCAGCGGCGCGTCGAGCTCCTCGCACAGCCGCCAGTAGCGGTGCAGGGTGATGCCGCTGACGGTATGGTAGAGATGCGCGTGCGTCGCGACAGGCAGCGCGTAGCGCGCCACCTCCTGGCACCGTTTGTGAATGGAGCCCGCCCAGCGCTTCTCCGACGGATCCCTCGACGGGAACAGCCGGCGGTACTCCGCGGTCACCGCGGGCTCGACCAGCTCGATGAGGCGGTGGTACGCGCCCATCTGCAGGCGGACCGTCTCCAGGTAGACCGCGCGGGCCTCCTCGCCCAGCGGGGGCACGGTGACGTTGCCCGGCTTGACCTCGACAAAACGTTGGCTGACTTGTTCCGAATTGTAAAAGGGATGACTATGCAGGAACGACCAGATGAACTGCCGCGAGACCCGCTCGAGCACGAACTGGAACGTGGGGTGCTGGATGGTCGTGTGGTGCCCGGCGCGGTAGATGCTCTCGGCGATGCGGTCGCGCTGGGCGCGGGCCTTCTCGTCCCGGTCCACGTCGGAGGCCGAGATGACCTGCGACGAATAGCAGGTCCTCGCCGTCGCAATCGAGAGATTGTACGGCTGCTGGAAGTAGTTCTCGAGCCGGACAATCGGCTCGGGCGTGATGGACAGCGAGGCGACGTCGGACATCGTGGAGGGTTGGGGGTATCTTATGACGCGGGGCGTCAGACTTCAAGCACTTTCGGCGCTTCGGTGAGGAGCCGATAACCGTCCCGGGTGACGACGGCCATGTCCTCGATGCGCATGCCGCCGGCGTCGGCGTAGTAGAGGCCCGGCTCGACCGTCACCACCATCCCTGCGCGCAGCGTGTCAGGGCGCGGGTTGATGCGGGGCGGCTCGTGGATTTCCAGCCCCACGCCGTGGCCGGTGCCGTGGAAGAAACCCTGCATGCGCCCGTCCTGCTCGCCGGTCTGAAAGCCTAACGACTCGAAGTGTTCGAGGATCGCCTTGTGGATGGCGGAGCCGTCCACCCCGTCGCGGATCAATCGGTAGGCGATCTCCTGCCCTCCCTGCACCGCCTCGAACATCCGGCGGACCTTGTCGGACGCCTTCCCCTTCACGACGGTGCGGGTGATGTCGGCGAAATAGCGCGTCACGGCGTGCTGGGGAAACACGTCCATCACGATCGGCTCGTGCGCGCGCAGGGGCCCCGAGCCTTCGTTGTGGGGGTCCACCGCCTGCAGGCCCGGCGCCACGATGGTGTGCTGGCCCACGCAGTCGCGCTCCATCATCTGCAGGTGGAGGACCTTGCGGATGAACTCGACGGTGAGCGGCTTGCCGCCGATGCGCAGCGTCCCGTCCGGCAGGATCTCCGAATTGCGGATCAGCTCGATCGCGCACGCCAGCGCCTCCTCGGTCGCGCGCAGGGTCCGGGTGATGGCCGCGATTTCCTCCTCGGACTTGATCAGGCGCTCCGGGTAGAACGGCTCGGGCTTGGCCGCGACCTCATAGCCCCGCTGGCGCAGCCCGTCGGCGTAATGGACGCTGAAGTCGAGCGGCACCTCGATGGCCTGCACGCCGTGGCCCTTGAGCACCTCGTCCACCACGTCCACGAACCCCGCCTCGGCGCCGAGCCGGCGCTTGGCCTGCGCCGCGAACTTCGCGTAAGACAGCACGTCGGTGACCGTGGCCTGCGCGCGGGCCCGGTCAATCTCCAGGTCGCTCATCACGAGGATCTTGCGGCCGTTAATCTGTATGAAGATGAAGGCGTCCGGCGCCAGGAACCGGGTCGCGTAATAGAGGTTGGCGTTCTTCTCGCTGTCCGCGATGATGAGGCGGGCGGTGCTCATGCTCGGGCACTCTGGTCGCGCATGTCAGAAATCGAACTGGAAGGTGACGTGGAACAGGTGGTTGGAATCGTCGGTGAGGGGATCATCGCCGACGTTGAAGCCCCACTCGACTTTCGCAGACAGGTGGTCGTCAACCTGCAACTGGAAGCCGGTGCCGATCCCCGTGAGGTTGCGCGATTCGCGCTCCTCAGCGGTGATCGCCCGCAGGCGCCCGTAGCCGCGGTCCACGAATGCCAGGAGCCGCAATTGATCCCGCAGGCGGCCCTTGGCCAGCGGCAGCTTCCACGCCTCCGGCAGGAACCGGCACGGGACGTGGTACTCCGCGCGCGCGATAAACCCCATATCCGCCAGGTAGTCCCCTTCCGGATAGCCGCGCACTGAGCCTGACCCGCCGAGGTACAGCTCCTCCTGCGGGGTGAGCTTGGACGGCGAGAGCTGCGTCTCGACGCTGAGGACGGCCAGCGTCTGCCACGGCATCTTCTGGACGCGGCTCACCTGCATCCCGAACTTGAAGAAATCCGGATCCGCCCCGGGGCGGCTGGCGAGGAGGTTGTTCTCGCTCATCGCCCCAAGCGCCTTGAGCCCGAACGCATACTCGTTCGTCACCGACCACCGCCCCCATTGGTCGTTCACCTGGAACCGCGGCTCGATCCGCAGGACGCGCAGCCGGTCGCGGCGGCTGACGTCGGCCTGCACCATGGTGCGGCTCTCCTTGAAGTCGAGCCCGGCCTGCGCCTCAAGCGACCAGCGCTCCTTTTCGAAGATTGATTGGATGACCGCCACGGTGTAGGTGTTGGACGTCCCATGCACGCCGAAGGGCTTGAACTGCCGCTTGGGCGAGGCCTGGGAGTGGGTGTACTGGAACATGAGCGTCGTGCCGTAGGGGCTCACCGGCACCGCGTAGTTCGTGTAGACCGCGCCGAATTCCTTCCCGAAGACCGTGCCGAGGATAAAGCGGTCATCGAAGCCGAGCAGGTTGTTGTGGCGGACCGACGCCCCGTAGCGGAAGCGTCCGATCGGCTTGGTGCCTTGCCGGTCCCAGGAGCCGCCCGCATGCATGGGAAGCTTCTCCGTGACCTTCAGGATGACATCTGTCTGGCCGGTTTCCTTGCCGGCCCGCAGCGCGGCCTGCACCTGCCGGTCCGGGTGCTTGTTCATGCGGGCCAGGTGCTTGACCATGGCCTGGTAGCGGAGCACCTCGCCGGGCTTGGTGCGCCAGTACCACTTCACCAGGCTCGTGTGGAAGTAGCGGTTGCCCTCCACGATGACCTCGCCCAGCTTGCCCTCAACCACCTGGATCATCGCTCGGCCTTCCTCGATGCGCTGGGGCGGGACATAGGCGATGGTCGTCAGATACCCTTGCTTGCGGTACTCCTTCTCAATCTTGTCGGCCAGCGCGATCAAATCGCTGACGCCGATCTCATGGTCTTGGTACTCCGCAATCAGCGGCCTGAACGTCTTGTCCGGCAGCGTGGTGTTGCCTTCGATCTGGATTTCTTTGAGGACGAACCGGACCTCTGCAGGTGGGGCGGGTTTTTCGACGCGCTCCGGCTCGCGATCGATCACGGGCGGGCGGTGGACCGGGCGCTCTTTCTCCTCGCGCTCCCGATGGATGCGCTCTTCGATCACGTCCGACTCCGAGGCGGGATCCCGCACGACCTGCGCCGCGGCTGTCCCGCCCCACGACAGGAGCAGCAGCGCGACCGCGCCGCAGCGGGATATAAGACGGCTTAACGTTGCTGAAGCATTCATGGGGAAACCGTTGACTATAACAAAAACACATGTCCGATGCAAGCATTCATGCGGGTCATGCGAGTGCCCCGTGCATATTGGCCTGTCAGGTGTCAAAACTGCTACTTTTACCAGACTACAGTCTGGTAAAAATACAATGTAATGTCCTCATTTGGCGGGTGACGCGGGTTTGCGGGGACACGATATTGTGTCCTATCGCTATTTCGCATATCGTGTCCCCGGAATTAAAAATAGCGGCGCTCCCTCGACGGAGCACCGTCGGATCAGGTAAACTTAACCTTAGAACTCACAACTGGTTGTGCTGAAAAAGGCAAACTATCCGAAAGGGTAGGACGCAAAGCTACCGGTCCCGGTGCCAGGCACCGGCGATAGCGGGGCTGCCAGCGTAAGTAAGTCCTTACGACGTCCTCCGTTTCGGGGGACGTTTTTTCATTCGCATGAGTCACATGGACGAGTGGGACCCCAATCCGAGTGACGGCACGTTGACGACGAGGCGCGGCCTCCGGCGCGCTTCGCGTCGTCGTCTGCAGCGACGGTGGCGCTTCGCCGGCTGCTACGCCCTCGGGCTCACCGTCGCGATCCATGCCCTCTTGCCGACGACGGTGCTCGCCCTGCCTGAAGGCCCCTCAGTCGTCGAAGGGACCGCGACGATTGAGCAAACCGAGACTACGCTCACCATCACCGCCTCGGACAACTCCATCGTGGAGTTCTCGCAGTTCAACATCGCGCCGAACGAATCCGTGATCTACGTCCTGCCCGACGTGAACGCCTCGACGCTCAGCCGCGTCACCGGCGGCAGCGCCAGCTATATCCAGGGCTATCTGTCCATCAACGGCACGCTGTTCTTGATCAACCCCGCCGGCATCACGTTTGCGCCGACCGCCACCGTCAACGCCGGCGGGCTCATCGCCTCCACCCTGCAGCTCCAGAACGCCGATTTCCTCGCCGGCCAGTACACATTCGGCGCGCCTAACCGGACGTCGCTGGCCTCGGTCGTCAACCAGGGCGCGATCGCGGTGGCCGAGGGCAGCTACGCGGTGCTGATGGGTGGGGCGGTCTCCAATACCGGCACGATTACCGCGCCGCTCGGCGAGGTGGTCATGGCGGCAGGCCAGATGGTCACCATCGGCGTCTCGCCGGACAACAGCCTCGTGGTCGCGATTGACAAGGCGGTGGCGAAGGAGGTCCTCGACGCGCAAGGCCAACCCATCACCACCCAGCTGGAGAACACCGGCACCATCGCGGCGGAGAGCGGGCGCGTCGTGCTGACCGCCGAGTCCGCGAATAATGTCTTTGACTTGGCGGTGAACCAGGAGGGCATCATCCGCGCCGACGCCGTCGTGGTGGATGAGACCGGCGCCATCGAAATCGTCGCCTCAGGGCCCGTGCGCAGCGTCGGCACCATGAGCGCGCAGGCCGGCCGGATCCGCGTGGAGTCCACCAAGTCGGACGTCTCGGTCGGCGGCGAGTACCTGGCCAAGGATGGCTCCGTCGACGTGACGGCCGCGCGCGACTTGACCGTGGTCGCCACGACGCAGACGGCCGGCGCCACCACGTTCCAGGCCAAGCGGGACCTCAAGGTGCAGGCTGATCTGACGACCGACTCCGGCAATCTCACGCTGGCGGCGGATGCTGACCTCGACGGCGTGGGAAGCTTCTGGCAATCCGCCGGCACGACCATCGCCACCACCACGTTCGGCGACATCACCATCTCCGCCTCCGGCGAGAGCACCTTGGCCAACGTCAGCTCGGCCGGCTCCCTGACCCTCAAGCAGGCCGGCGCGCCGATCACGTACCGGCAGCATCCCGGCTCGACGGTGAACACGGCCGGCTCGATCACCATCCAGCCCGGCACGACGCTGGATGCCGCCACGACGGTCTATCAGGTCGGCAAGGATTGGATCAACCTCGGCGACTTCATCGCGGGTCAGTCCGCGGTGTGGCTGACCAGCTCGCAGCCCGCCCTGATCCAGGGCTCGACGACCTTCAACGACTTCGGCTCAACCGTTCCCGGCAAGCCGATCTACTTCGAGGCCCTGACCCTTCAAACCATCCTCGGCACGACCACGTTCCGGGGCGACTTCGGCAACCTGCTCCTCCTGCGCTCCACCGTGCCAGGCCAGCAGTTCAGTCTCATGACAAATGACCAGACATTTGTCAGGTACACTGACTTCATGGACGCCTGGATACGCGGTCCTCCGCTTGCTCCAGCCCACTCTAAGAACTCTGGAAATAATCTGGGAATTGACTTTTCCCTGGCCGGCCCAGTGTGGACCGGCTCAGGCGGCACCACCAACTGGTCAGACCCCTTCAACTGGGACGGAGGATTTACTCCAGGACAATTTGACCTCGTTCGCTTCGCCACAGGCGGACAATTGTCTGTGGTGGACCCCGCCTTTTCCGGCACGATCGCCGGGCTTGCCTTGGAAGCCGGCTACCTCGGCACGGTCACCTTAGCTCGCACCCTCACCGTCACCGGCAGCCTCACCATCAGCTCTGGCACGCTCAGCCTCAATGGCCACGGACTGAGCGTCTCCGGGACGTTCTCCAACGACGGAACCCTGCGCCTCCAGGGCGGGGAGAGCGTGACCTTGGCCGGCGGCAACGACACCGACTCCGGGACCTGGGAGTATGTCGGCAACGGGGATGGCACGGTTGATCTCTGGACGATCAAGGACTTCGGCGCCACCGACTACTACAACCTCCTGCTCAACGACACGCACGCCACGCCGGACCGCTTCGCGCTTGGCTCGGATATCACCATCACCGGCGACCTCACCCTGGCAGGCGGAACCCTGGAGGCCGGCTCCTACACCCTCACAGTGAGCCGGAATTGGGCCTTGCAGGGGGGTTCCTTCGATGCCGGCACCTCTACCGTAGTCTTCAACGACGCCTCCCAGGCGAGCCAGATCCTGGGCAGCACCACCTTCTACAACTTCACCTCCACCACCCCTTCCAAGGTGCTCGCATTTGAAGCCGGCTCCGCCCAGACCATCCTGGGCACCTGGACCATCCGGGGCGCCTACGGTCAGCACGTGAAGCTGGTCTCCACCACCCCAAGCTCCCTGGTCGGCACAGACCCCTCCAAGCGCTGGCTGGTCAACCCGCAGGGCCCGATTGACGTCTCCTACGCCTGGGTGGAGGACTCGCACAACGTCAACCCGGTCGAAATCACGATGATCGAATCCACCAACCGCGGCAACAGCATCGGCTGGGACCCCACCGGCATCTGGATCGGCCCAGCCGATGGGCTCTGGTCGAACACCGCCAACTGGAGCGGCCTGGGCGGCGCCACCCCGGGCGCCGGCGATGACGTCGTCTTTGAAAACGGCCCGACCGGCGCTAACACGAACTCCACGGTCGACGCCAGCTTCGGCGGCACGATCGGCAGTTTGACGACCCAGAGCGGCTACACCGGCACCATCACCCTGGGGCGCTCTCTCACCATCACCACGTCAAGCGGCCGCAGCGGAGCGCTCACCCTGGGCACAGGCGCCACGATCTCCCAAGGAGCCAACACGGTAGTCGCCGAGAGCTACAGCCAGTCCGCCGGAACCTTCACGGGCGGCTCCTCGAACCTCACCCTTAACGGCACGGCCACCATCACCGGTGGGACAATGACGCTCACCAGCGCCACGACCCAGGTGACCTCGATGACCATCAATGCCCCGGGGGTCGTCCGCATGGCCTCCAACAGCGTCCTGAACCTCACCGGCTCCGGCACCCCCCTGTCCGGCACCGGCACCTTGGATGTCACCACGAACACCCCGAACACCGTCCAGTACACCGGGACAGCCACGACCGATATCACGGCGGCGGGCCCGCTCACCGCCTACCACAACCTCACCCTGGCCCCTTCAGGATCTGGTCCCATGAGTGAAGACGGTAGTCTGACCTTAGTCGATCCGGAGAACCTTCTCTACGCGGCGGTCATCGATACGACGAACGGCTTCGCCTACTTCGGGACGGGCACCACCCCCGGCCGTGTCGTGAAGGTCCGGCTCTCGGACTTCACCCGGGTGGGGGCCTTGACGCTGGCCAGCGGGGAGAACGACCTCCGCTCCGCGGTCATTGACCCCGGGGCGGGGTTTGCGTACTTCGGGACGTACACCTCCCCGGGGATCGTCGTGAAGGTCCGGCTGTCGGACTTCACCCGCAATGCGGCCTTGACGTTCAATAGCGGGGAGAACCTCCTCGTCTCCGCGGTCATTGACCCCGGGGCGGGGTTTGCGTACTTCGGGACGTACACCTCCCCGGGGATCGTCGTGAAGGTCCGGCTCTCCGACTTCACCCGGGTGGGGGCGCTGACGCTGAATGCGGGACCGCCTCCGTCGACGGCTGAGAACATCCTCTCTTCCGCCGTCATTGACACCACGAACGGGTTTGCGTACTTCGGGACGGGCCAAAGCCCCGGCAAGGTCGTCAAGATTAACCTGGCGACCTTCACCCGGGTGGGGGCGCTGACGCTGAATGCGGGGGAGAACGGCCTCACCTCCGCGGTCATTGACCCCGGGGCGGGGTTTGCGTACTTCGGGACGTACACCTCCCCGGGGATCGTCGTGAAGGTCCGGCTCTCCGACTTCACCCGGAATGCCGCGCTGACCCTGAATGCGGGGGAGGACAGCCTCTCCTCCGCGGTCATCGACCCCGGGGCGGGGTTTGCGTACTTCGGGACGGACTTTGTGTGCTGGGGGTCCTGCGGCTCTACCCCCCCGGGGATCGTCGTGAAGGTCAATCTCGTGGGAAGTGTCACGATGCGCCTGGGCACCGCCGCCAGCCAGACCCTCACGGTGAATGGAAATTTGACGATCGGGAATGGCACCAACGCCGTGACGGTCACCGCGGCGACCTACAATCCCAATATCCTGGTGGCTGGCAACTTCACCTTGAACGCCAACTCGACCTGGACGAAGGGCAGCGGCACGCTCACCTTCAACGGCACCGGGAACCTCACGGACAGCAACGCCACGAAGCAGGACCTCGGCAACGTGGTCATCAGCAACAGCTCGACCCGGACCCTGACCACCGCAGTCAAGATGACCGGCCTCACGATCAACTCCGGCAACACCTTCGTCCTGGCCGGCAACACCTTCGCGTTCTCCGCGTTCGGCTCCCCCGACTATTGGAATCTCACCATCGCCGGGGATGCCAGCGAAACGTTCACGCCGGGCGGGGCGCTGGATGTCGATGGCGTCTTCACGCTCACCTCGGGGACATTCGCGCAGGGCGCCAACACCATGAACGTCGCCGGGAACTTCAGTCTGGCCAGCGGCGCCACCTTCACCAAAGCCACCGGCGGCCAGGCCCTGACCTTCGATGGGACCGGCAATCTCTCGGACAGCAACGCCACGAAGCAGGACCTCGGCAACGTGGTCATCAGCAACAGCTCGACCCGGACCCTGACCACCGCTAGCACGATGACGAACCTCACGATCAACTCCGGCAGCACCTTCTCGCTCGCCGGCAACAACTTCACCTTCTCGGCCTCCGCCGCCGTCAACAACTCCGGCACCTTCCGGCTCGTTGGAAACGAGACCCTCACGAACGTGTCGAACCTCGATATTGATTCGGGGACGGTGGTCTACGAGGGGGTGGCGGATTCGTTCGCGACCACCTACCTCATCAAGGACTTCGGAGGCACGGACTACTACAACCTCCGGTTCTCTTACGCTGGCGATCCCCTCGACGCTGACACGTTCCAGCCGATGAGCGGATTGGCGGTGGCAGGCACCTTCACCATTGACGGAGGCATCTACGACGCCAACGGCCAGACGACGACCGTCACCGGACTGGCCACCATCGGCGGTGCCGGCCGCATCACCGGCTATCTGGCCTCGACCGCCACCCAGACGTTCAACGGCGGGCTGACGCTTTCCTCGGGCGGCAGCCTGACCGGTTCCAGCGGCCTCCTTGATGTCAACGGCGCGCTCACGCTCAATGCCGCCACGTCGTTCTCCCAAGGCACGGCCGCCCTGAACGTGTCCGGAACCTTGAGCATCGCCAACGGGCCCGTCTTCACCAAGGCCACCAACGGGACGGCGCTCACGTTCGACGGGGACGGCAACCTCACGGACAGCAACGCCGCCGGCTCCAAGGTGGACCTGGGCAACGTCGTCATCTCCAACAACTCCCTCCGGATGGTCACGAGCCCAGGCGATACCGGGGTGAAGATGACCAGCCTGACGATCAACAGTGGCAGCACCTTCGCGTTGGAAAACAGCGTCTTCGAGTTTTCCGCCTCGGCGGCGGTGGTCAACAACGGCACCTTCAGGCTGTATGCCACGGCCACGCTCACCAACGTCACGAACCTGGACACCGACTCCGGCACGGTGGAGTACAATGCCACTGGCGCGGCTCTGAAAGACTTCGGTGCGGCAGACTACTACAACCTCACGCTCGATTCCCCCGGCACCTTTACCCTGGCAGGACCACTGGATGTCAACGGAGCCTTCACCATGACGCTCGGGACGCTGGACCAAGGCACCAACACGATGAATGTCGCCGGGAACTTCACGATCGGGGTCCTCGCAGGCTTCACTAAGTCCTCCAATAACTCTGCGCTCACCTTCGACGGCACCGGCAACCTCACCGACTCCACCGCCACGAAGCAGGACCTCGGCAACGTGGTCATCAGCAACAGCTCGACCCGGACCCTGACCACCGCAGTCAAGATGACCGGCCTCACGATCAACTCCGGCAACACCTTCGTCCTGGCCGGCAACACCTTCGCGTTCTCCGCCAGCAACTTGGACACGGACTCCGGCACCGTGGAGTACGTCGGGGATGGGGCCGGCGGAGTGGCCAACTTCACCCTCAAGGACTTCGGCTCACCCGACTACTTCCATCTCACCATTGCCGGGGATGCCAGCGAAACCTTCACCCCGGGCGGGGCGCTGGACGTCAACGGGGTCTTCACCCTCACGAGCGGGACCTTCAGCCAGGGCGCCAACACGATGAACGTCGCCGGGAACTTCAGTCTGGCCAGCGGCGCCACCTTCACCAAAGCCACCGGCGGCCAGGCCCTGACCTTCGATGGGACCGGCAATCTCTCGGACAGCACCGCCACGAAGCAGGACCTCGGCAACGTGGTCATCAGCAACAGCTCGACCCGGACCCTGACCACCGCAGTCAAGATGACCGGCCTCACGATCAACTCCGGCAGCACCTTCTCGCTCGCCGGCAACACCTTCGCGTTCTCCGCCTCCGCCGCGGTCAGCAACTCCGGCACCTTCCGGCTCAACGGCACTGAGACCTTGACGAACGTCACGAACCTCGATGTGGACTCCGGGACGGTCGAGTACGTCGGCGATGGGGCGGGCGGGACGGCCACCTTCACCCTGAAGGACTTCGGGGGGACGGATTACTACAATCTGACGATCAATTCGACCGCCGGGGATGAAACGTTCCAATTAGGCGGCGCGTTGGATGCCAACGGCACGCTCACCATCACCAGCGGGACGCTCGACGTCACCGGCAACAATTACGCCATCAATGTGGCCGGGAACTGGTCGAACTCCGGCACGTTCACCGCGCGGAGCGGCTCGGTGACGCTGGACGGTGCCAGCCAGCAGATCCTGGGCTCCACAACGTTCTATGAGCTCATCAAGACCGTAACCGCCGCCGACACACTGACGTTCCAGGCCGGCACGACGCAAACCATCACCGGTGCCAACACTCTGACGCTGAAGGGCACGGCGGGTGCGCTGTTAAGCTTGCGCTCCAGCAGCCCTGGCACTGCGTGGTCTATTGACCCCCGCGGGAGCCGTTCGGTGGAATACCTGGACGTGCAGGACTCCACCAACGTCAACGCCACTCAAATTGACTGTCTAACTGGGTGTGTTGATTCGGGCCGCAACAGCGGGTGGCGCTTCTCGCTGCCCGCGGCAGCGGCGGCAGCGGCTGATGGCGGCCTCGGCAACGATGTGGTGAACGACGCGGTCGAGATCGTGGACGTCTTCGAGCCGGACCTGCCGGAGCTTGGCGACGCGGAAGAACCGGTCATCGAGCCGCAGGCCCAGGCGCCGCAAGCCCAGGAACCGGCGCAGGAGGAGCAGGCGGCCGCTGAAGCCGAGGCGGAAGAGGACCTGTGGGAGGCCTTCGGGACGGCCGAGGCCGCGGAGGGCATGACCACCGAAGTGACCGTATTCGAAGGGGAGGTGTATATGGTATGCTATAGTGAGAAGGAGGGGGAGCGGAAGCAGGAGCCCTGCGGCACCGTGAAGGCGGGGCAGAAGACTGCGGTGAAGTTCAACCGCTCGCCGGAACCGCTGAAGCGCCTGGCCGTGCTCAAGCAGCTCCGCGGCCAGCGTCAGGGGTTCAGTCTGCGGCGCCAGCAGGGACCGCTATCCACTGCGGGGCGGGTGCTGGGGTTCGTCCTGTGGCAGGTGCTGGACGTCATCACGAACGACAACGAGTAAGGAGGCGGGATGCGTGACCTTCGAGCAGGGTGTCTTGTGGTCGCACTCCTCAGCTTGAGTCTGGCCAGCGCCCACGCCCAGTCTACGCGCCAGGCGACCGTCGCCGAAGTCCGTGGCGACGTCTCGGTCAAACTCGCCGGCGGTGAGTGGCAGCCCGCCGCGGTCGGCGCCCTCCTCAATGAGAAGGATGAGATCAAGACCGCCGCCGGCGGCTACGCCCAGCTCCTCCTAGATGAGAACGGGCAGACTGCGCAGGTCGAATTGAAAGAAAACAGCCACATGCGGCTGAACACGATGAGCCGCGATCCCGAGACCGGCAACAAGACGACCCTGCTGGACCTGGCCATCGGCCGGGTGCTGGTCCACGCGGAGAAACTGCAAGGGGATTCCAAGTTCGAAGTCCGGACGCCGACGTCCACCACGGGAGTCCGCGGCACCGTCTTCGAGGTCAGCGCGGAAAAAGAGTCCCCGACGCCCTAAGCTCTCAGGTGCATGGGCCAAGCCCCGCGTCAAGCCCTCCCGCTCAGCAAGCGCGCGCTGCTCCTGCAATTCGGCCTCGGCCTCCTCGTCATTGCAGCGCATCTCTGCTGGTTGACGTCCTCCGGCCTGCCGCGCGTCGAGCATCTCGTCCTGGACACCTTCTTCCGGCAGCGCGGCGCGCTGCCGACCCACCCGGCCATCGTCTACATCGAGATCGCGGAGGACAGCCTGCAGGCGATCGGCCGATGGCCCTGGCCGAGGCACTACCACGCGGTGATGGCGGCCCTCCTCAAGGAGTGGGGCGCGAGGGCGGTCGTCTTCGACATGCTCTTCAGCGAACCCAGCACTGACTTCGACGATGGCGCGCTGCGCGAAGCGCTCCAGCAGTTCCCCTCGGTCTATCTGCCGGTCGTCCTGGAACCGCAGGCGGAGGGCGCGGCCTGGATTCGCTCCCTGTCTGTCTTCGAGGAGGCGGCGCGCGGCGTCGGCCACATCAACATCACGCCGGATGCCGACGGGGCTCTGCGGAGGATTCAGCCCTATCTCACAGAGGGCGGCCGGACCTACCCACACCTGTCCCTGCGCATCGCCTATGACTACCTGGGACAGCCCCTCCCCCCGCCGGCGACCGAGGCGGGCACCCCCGCAGGGGGTCGCCGAGGAAGTCCCGGAGGCGCAGCCGGAGGGAAGCCCAACACCATGCCATTTCCACTGGATGCGGACGGCAACCTGCTCATCAACTGGTCCGGCCGATGGGCCCAGACGTTCGCGCATTATTCGTACGTGGACCTGCTCAAAAGCTTCGAGGCGATGCGCGGCGGCCGCCCACCCCTCGTCAGGCCGGAGGCGTTCAAGGACAAGATCTGCCTGATCGGGCTGACCGCGACGGGCCATGCCGATACCAAGGTCACGCCGTTGGAGCCGGCGTACCCCGCGGTCGGCATCCATGCCAACGTCATCAACAGCCTCCTCACGAATCGGTTCATCACGCCGGCGTCGCGGCGCACCAACGCCCTGTGCCTGATCGGCATCGGGCTGCTCGCCCTGCTGGGGTTTGTGCCGTTCCGGCGCATCACGTCCCTCACCGCAGGAGCCGCCTTGGGGCTCGCGTGGGTCGTCATCGCCTACACCCTGTTCGTGCGCCAGGGGCTGTGGCTGTACGTCGCGCATCCGCTGCTGCTGCTCCTGTCCCTGTTCCTGGCGGCGGCGATCTCCGCCGTCGCCATCGGGGCCCGCGAACAGGCGCGGCTGTTTCAGCTCGCCACCCGCGACGGCCTCACGGAGCTGTACCTCATGCGGCACTTCCGGGGGATCCTCCTGCAGGCCATGCAGGAGGCCCGGCAGCGGAGCGAGCCGCTGTCGGTGATCCTCATGGACGTGGATCACTTCAAGCGCATCAACGACACCTACGGGCACCAGGCCGGCGACCAGATCCTCAAGCGGACCGCGCAGGTCATCCAGTCCTGCGTCCGCACCAAGCGTCCCAATGGCCAAACGGATGAAGCGGCCGCCCGCTACGGAGGCGAGGAGTTCATCGTCCTGCTGCGCAACTGCACCCTGGACAATGCGGCGTCCAAAGTCGCGGAGCGCATCCGCGCGGCCGTCGAGCAGGCCACATTCCAATGGAACCAGACAACCATCCCGGTCACCATCAGCCTCGGCGTCTCCACGCTGCGGCCCAGCGACCAGGAGCCGGACCCTCTCATCCGCCGGGCCGACCAGGCGCTCTATCACGCCAAAGCCAACGGCCGCAACCGCGTCTCCACCGAATCCACCCTCGTCGGCTAGCGGTTTCCGGGGACACGATATTGTGTCCTATCGCTATTTCGCATATCGTGTCCCCGGAATTACCAGCTAGCCTGTTGATAGACAGTAACCCACTTCCCGCACTATAATAGGGACTTCGTGATTCATTTCACAATCCTGCATGCCCGACGCACTCCTCTTCTACATCTTCAGCGGACTCATGCTGGCGGCGGCGCTCTCGGTCGTCCTCAACCGCCAGCCGGTCTACGCCGTGCTCTCGCTCCTGCTGGCCATGTTCTGCCTGGCCGCGCTGTTCGTCCTGCTGGGCGCCTACTTCGTGGCCGCGCTCCAGATCCTCCTGTATGTCGGGGCGGTGCTCGTGCTCTTCCTCTTCGTCGTGATGCTCCTCAATCTGGACCGCGACACACTGGCCCGCCTGCAGCCCTTCACGAGGCGGGGATTGGGCACCCTGGTCGCCCTCCTCTTCGCCACCCAACTGATCCTCCTGCTGAACCGCGCCGCGTTGCTCGCGCCACTTGCCGAGGTGCCGGCTCCCGCGGGAACCGTGCGGGACATCGGACGCCTCCTGTTTACGACCTACCTCCTGCCCTTCGAGCTGACCTCGTTCCTCATCCTCGCCGCGATCATCGGGGCGGTGACGCTCGCCCGCGGCCTGTGGAAACCCGAATGACGCTCACCGTCACCCACTACCTCGTGGTCAGCGCGCTACTCTTCGCCATCGGGCTCATGGGCATCATGACCCGCCGCAACGTCCTCATGATCCTCTTGTGCATCGAGCTGATGTTCAACGCCGCCAACCTGGCCTTCGTCGCGTTTGCGCGGGTGCACGGGGACCTCGGCGGACAGCTCATCGTGTTCTTCGTCATCACGGTGGCGGCGGCGGAGGTCACCGTCGGGCTGGCCATCGCCATCCTGATGGCCCGGCGGCTGGCCACGCTCAACGCCGACGAGGCGAACCTCCTGAAATGGTAGCTCTGCTGGCGTGGACGCTGCTGCTCGCCCCGCTGGCTGCGGCGGCGAGCATCCCGCTCCTGGGCCTCCACCGCAAGCGGCTCAGCGCGGCGCTGGCGATCGGCGGATTGTTCCTGTCGTTCCTCTGCGCGGCCGTCTTGTTCCTGCAGGCCCTCGGCGGACGGCTGACGCTCCCGCTGGAATTGTCCGTCGCCTGGATCAGCCTGCCGGACCTGGCGATCCCCTTCGGCATCCTCCTGGATCCCCTGTCGCTCCTCATGGCGCTCGTCGTCACCGGCGTGGGCAGCGCGATCTTCCTGTATTCGACCGGCTACATGGCTGAGGACGCCGGCTACAGCCGCTATTTCACATTGCTGGCGCTCTTCGCCTTCTCGATGCTCACCATCGTCCTCGCGAACAACTGGCTGGAGCTGTTCATGGGCTGGGAGCTGGTGGGATTCTGCTCCTACGCGCTGATCGGCCACTGGTATGAGAAGCCGTCGGCGGCCGAGGCCGGCAAGAAGGCGTTCATGGTCAACCGGGTGGCGGACTTCGGCTTCATGCTGGGGATCCTCGCGCTCTGGGCGATGTCCAGCCCGCTCGCCGCGGAGCGCACGCTGAACTACCAGGCGCTGCAGGCGCGCCTGCCCCAGCTCGTCGAGATGGGCTGGCTCGCTCCCCACGCCCTGGGTCTCGTCGGGCTCCTGCTCTTCTGCGGCGTGCTCGGCAAATCCGCGCAGATGCCCCTGCACGTGTGGCTGCCGGACGCGATGGAGGGCCCCACGCCGGTCTCCGCGCTCATCCACGCCGCGACGATGGTGGCGGCCGGCGTCTACATGCTCTGCCGGACGTTCTGGCTCTTCGAGCCGCTGCCCCAGATACTGGCCGTCATCGCGTGGGTCGGCGGAGCGACCGCCTTTTTCTCGGCGTGGCTGGCCGTGGTCGAGGCGGACCTCAAGCGGATTCTCGCGTACTCCACGCTCAGCCAATTGGGCTACATGGTCATGGCGGTGGGGCTGGGCGGGGCGGTCGCCGGCATGTATCACCTGACCACGCACGCGTTCTTCAAAGCGCTGTTGTTCCTGGCCGCCGGCAGCGTCATCCACGGCACGCGCCGCCAGAACATCTGGGAGCTGGGGGGCCTCGCGCGCTCGATGCGTTGGACATCGCTGGCGTTCCTCGTCGGGGCCCTGGCGCTGTGCGGGTTCCCGTTCCTGAGCGGGTTCTTCAGCAAGGATGAGATCCTGGTGCTGGCCCATGAGCACAACCGGGCGCTCTACTGGCTCGGCACGGTGACGGCAGGGCTGACCGCGTTCTACATCGCCCGCGCGTGGTTCGTCGCGTTCACCGGCACGCCCTCCGAGCGCCTGCATGCGCACGAATCCCCGCTCGTCATGCTGGGGCCGCTGGCCCTGCTGGCCGGGCTCTCGATCGCCGGCGGCTATCTCGGCATCCCGGCCTTCCTGGGGCAGCACGAAGGCCGCCTCCACCTGGATGTCGCAGCCGTGTCGCTGTCGGTCGTCGCAGCCGGGCTGCTCCTGGCCTGGCTCATCTACGCCCGGCGGCTCATTTCCGCGCAAGAGATCGCGGCCCGCTGCCGCTGGTTCCACCAGGTGCTACTGCAACGCTACGGCTTCGACAATCTCTACACCTGGTACGTCGAGCAGGTCCAGCAGCGGCTCTTCGCCGGCGCGTGCGCCCTGTTCGAGCGGGCCGTCATCATCGGCTTCGCCGTCAACGGCACCGCGCGGCTGACCCAGACGGCCGGGCACGTCCTGCGCCTGTGCCAGACCGGCAAGGTGCAGAGCTACGCGCTCGTGTTCTTCTCCGGCATCGTGGTGTTCCTGTATCTCTCGACCCGCTTGCGCTGATGCCCATCGTGCTGGTGATCCTGCTCGCCCCGGCAGCGGCCGCGCTCCTCCTCTGCCTCGTCCCGCAGCACCGTCCCGACTGGGCGCGCCGGATCTCGGTGCTGGCGACCGGCATCCCGCTGGGGCTGGCGCTCTGGCTCGTGGGCCACTACGACCGCGCCGCCGGCGGGTATCAATACGAGGTCTTCGTGCCGTGGATCCGGTCGCTGGGGATCGGGTTCCACCTCGGGGTGGACGGGATGAGCGCGGTGCTGGTGCTGCTCCACGCGCTGTGCAGTGTCTGCGGCGTGCTGATCTCCTACGCGATCAAGGAGCGGGTCAAGGAGTACTACATCTTCTACCTCCTGCTCATCACCGGCGTCTTCGGCGTCTTCACGTCGCTGGACCTGTTCTTCTTCTATTTCTTCTACGAGATGGCGGTCATCCCGATGTACCCCCTCATCGGCATCTGGGGCAGCGACGTGAAGGAGAAAGGCGTCGTGCGCTTCTCGAAGGAATACGCCGCGATGAAGCTCACGATCTATCTGACCGTCGGCGCGGTCATCGCCCTGCTCGGCCTGCTGTGGCTCTACGCCGGCTCCGGCGTCAACAGCTTCGACGTTGCCGCGCTGGAGCGCCACTTCCGCGCCAACCCCCTGGACGCGCAGCTCCAGCGCGCGATCTTCCCGCTGCTCGTGCTCGGCTTCGGGGTCATCGCCCCGATGTGGCCGTTCCACAGCTGGTCGCCCATCGGCCACGCCGCGGCTCCGTCGGCGGTCAGCATGCTGCACGCCGGCGTCCTCATGAAGCTGGGCTCCTACGCCATCATCCGCCTGGCCGTCGGGCTGCTGCCGGAGGGGGCGCACGCGTGGCTGCCGTGGGTCGCGGGGCTGTGCCTCATGAACATCATCTATGGCGGGCTGGTGGCGATGGCGCAGAAAGACCTCAAGCTCATCATCGGCTATTCCTCGTCGAGCCACATGGGCTACGTCCTGCTGGGGATCGCCTGCCTCACGCCGCTGGGCTTGAACGGCGCGGTGTTCCTGATGTTCGCGCACGGCCTCATGACGGCCCTGGCCTTCGCGCTGGTGGGGCACGTGTACGATGAGACCCACACGCGGTATCTCCCGGAGCTGGGCGGGCTGGCCAAGCGCCTGCCGTTCATCGCGACGTGCGGCGTGATCGCCGCGATGGCCTCCAGCGGGCTGCCGGGGTTCGGGAACTTCGTCGCCGAGCTGCTGATCATCCTGGGCGCGTGGGACCGCTACCCCCTGCAGGCGGTGCTGGCCGTCCTCGGCGTGGTCATCACCTCGGTCTACATGCTGCGGATGGTCCGCGGCGTGTTCTTCGGGCAGGCCAACGAGGCCCTGCCCCATGCCCGCGATGCGGCCACGCCCTTCGCGCGCCTGCCCTACGCGATCCTCATCGGAGCACTCCTCCTCGTGGGCTGCTGGCCCAACCCGCTGGTCCGGCTGATTGATGTCTCGTCGAGGCCGTTCGTGGAGCGGATGCGCCAACCGAACGGCATGCAGATCGCCGCCCCTCCTTCCACCCGCCCATGAATCTTTCGTCGCTGAACGCCGTCGCGGTGGAGCTTGTGGTCGGCGCGTGGGCCGTGCTCCTGCTCAGCGCGGATCTCCTCCAACGCGAGGCTCGCAAGCATTCGCTGTGGGCGATCTCGGGGCTGGGCGTACTGTGCGCGGGCGCGGTCCTGTGGTGGCAGCAGGCCTGGGTGGGCCAGCATTTCGGCCCCATGTTCGTCTTCGACGCCTTCGCGGCCTTCTTCAAGGGCCTTTTCCTGCTGACCGCGCTCATCGTCGTGCTCATGACGCGCGTCTTCACCCGCCTCCTGCCCGGCAATATCGGGGAATTCCATCTGCTCATCTTCTCGGCGCTCCTGGGCATGCTCGTGCTGGCGTCGGTCACCGACCTCCTGCTGCTGTTCATCGGCCTGGAGCTGCTGACGTTCTCGCTCTACGTCATGGCGGCCTATCTCAAGACCGACAAACGCTCGGTCGAGGCCGGGCTCAAATACCTCGTCCTCGGCTCCATCTCGTCGGGATTTTTGGTCTACGGGATCAGCCTGCTCTACGGCGCGGCGGGGGGGACGAACTTCGCGCTTGTGAGCCGGACGTTCGCGTCGGGCGCGGTCCCGCCGCTGGCCGTCGCCGGGATGCTGCTGGTCATGGCGGGATTGGGATTCAAAATCGCCGCGGTGCCGTTTCATCTCTGGGTGCCGGACGTCTACGAGGGGGCGCCGACGCCGGTGGTGGCGCTCCTGTCCGTCGGCTCCAAGATGGCGGGCATCGTGGTGCTGCTGCGCGTGCTGTACGGCGTGTTCCTGCCGGCGCAGGCGGTGTGGGGCGGGGTGCTGGCGGTGCTGTCCGCCGCAACGATGTGCTACGGCAACCTCGCGGCGATTCCGCAGACGAACATCAAGCGGCTGCTGGGGTATTCCTCCATCGGCCACGCCGGCTACCTCTTGATGGGCCTCGCGACCGCCACGGCCTCCGGCGCGCAGGCCGTCGGGTTTTACCTGCTGGCCTACCTGTTCAGCAACCTGGCGGTGTTCTTCGTGGTCGTGCTGGTGGGATCGCTGGCGGGAGGGGATTCGCTGGAGAGCTACAACGGCTTATCGCGCAGGTCTCCGCTGCTGGCGGCGACCCTGTTCATCGGGCTGCTCTCATTGGCCGGGGTCCCGCCCCTGGCCGGATTCTCAGGGAAGCTGCTGGTCCTGCTCGCCGCTGTCGAGGGGGGGCGGCTCTGGCTGGCCGCGATCGGCGCGGTCAACGTCGCGATCTCGCTCTACTACTATCTCCTGATCGTCCGGCGGATGTACCTGCTCCCGGCCGCCTCCGCGCCTCCCATCGCCGCCGACCGGCTGACGCGCCTGGTCCTTTTCCTCTTGATGGCCGCCATCGTCGGCATCGGGGTGTTTCAAGAACCCTTCCTCCAATTGATCCCCTCGTCCAGGCTGTAGCGGCCCGGCCCGATCAGGATCAGGCTCAGGAACACGATCCCGGCTTCGATCGCGTGGGACGCGACCGCCAGGCCGTCGCCCCGGCACAGGTGCATGGTCGCGGCGACCGTCATCGTGCCGGCCATGAAGAGCGCGGCGAGGCGGGTGCAGAACCCGGCGATCAGGCACAGCCCGCCGCCGAATTCCGAGAGCGCCGCCAGGAATCCCCAGAAGGCCGGCGCGAACGTGATGCCGACATTGGCGACCGCGCCTCCCACCTGAGCCCACCGCTCCGGCCCACCGGACACCTTGGGCCAGCCGTGGAAGAGGAACATCGCGCCCAATCCCACCCGCAAGATCAGCAAGCCGACGTCCCTGTACCGATCCAAAAATCTCAGCAGCGTCATGAGCCCCTTCGGGATTTGCGCTCCTGCCGCATCCGCTGCAAGAGCTTGGGTAGCTGCGAGAGGGCGGCGAGCTCCCGCTTGACCCGGGCAATGGGGCGGGCGGGAAACCCCCAGACCATCTCACCCGCCTTCACGTCTTTCGTCACCGGCGTCGCCGCTCCGATGCGGGCGTCATCGCCGATCGTGATGTGATCCACCACGCCGGACTGCCCCCCGAACATCGCGCGGTTGCCGACCGTGACGCTGCCGGCAAACCCCACCTGCCCGGTGATGATGACGTCCTCGCCGATGACGTCGTTGTGCGCGATCTGCACGAGGTTGTCCACCTTGGTGCCGCGGCGGATGATCGTCGAGCCGAAGGTCGCGCGGTCCACGCAGACGTTGGCGCCAAGCTCGACGTCGTCCTCGATGATGACGTTGCCCAGCTGGGGGATTTTGGCATGACGGCCCTCGGCCCAGACGTACCCGAAGCCGTCCGCGCCGATCACCGTGCCGCCGTGGAGGAGGACCCGGCTGCCCACGCGCGCGCCGTGCATGAGGACGACGTTGGGCCCGATGAAACAGTCCTCGCCGATGACGACCCCCATCCCCACATGCGCGCCCGATTCGATGACCGTGCCCCGGCCGATCCGGGCGTCGGCGCGGATGACGGCATACTCCGCCACCGTCACCTCGTCGGCGAGGTGGGCCTGGGACGACACCACCGCCGTGGGATGAATCCCGGCGGGTGTGGAGGGGGCGGCGCGGAAGAGCCCCGTGACCTTCATGAAGGCCACGCGGGGATTGGCCACGCGCAGGAGGTTCTTGTCGGCGATCGGCGGGAATTTCGGGGAGACGATGATCGCCGACGCCCGGCTCACCCGCACCTGCGGGGCGTAGCGGTCGTCCTCGGCGAACGTCAGCTCGCCGGCCTGAGCCGCGTCCAGCGCGTTGATGCCGAGGATCTCTTCATCCTCGTTGCCGACGAGCTCCCCGCCGATGAGCTCCTGGATGGTCCGCAGGGTGTACGACATGCCGATCTCCTCTGTTCAAGTCATTGTGAGAGCTACGCTACCACGGGCGGCGCGTTTCCGCAACCGGTTCGTGCGGGGGCGGAGTGAAGTCAAGCGTATCGCCGACCCGCAGGCGGTGCGTTCGGCTGATGCCGGCCGGCAGCTCCAGCACATACGCGCCCCGGCCGCGGACCTCCACGCCATCCTCCGCCCCGGCCTCGGGGTGAGGAACCGACTCCACGATCTGCCGGATCCGCCCCTGCGCATCCAGGAACAGGACATCCAGATCGAGCCGGGTGTTCTTCATGGTAAACACGTGCTCGATGTCGTCGTCGAAGGCGAAGAACATCCCTCCATCCGGCGGCAGCCCGTCCCGGAACATGAGCCCGCGCTCGCGCGCCTCCGGCGTGTCGGCGAGCTCGGCGTGAATGGCCCGGCCGTTCGGCAAACGGATCGTCATGAGTTCTTCCGCCTGCGCCGGCATGCTGAGGAGACAGACCGCGAGGAGCCACGCGCGCGTCATGGGCCGGGCGTGAGGAGTCGTCGGAGGAACGCGGCCGTCCCGCGATAGACGCCGGGGCTCTTGCTCTCTCGCGGGCCGGCCACGTTCAGCGTCCGGATCTTGTGCCGGTTCACCCAGGCCCGCACCACGGCGGCCTCAGGTTCGCGCTCCAAGTCAATCACCAGGCAGGGCTTTCGGTGCCGGTGCGCGAGCTCCGCGGTCAGCGCCGTCCCGCCGTCGAGCGGGCCGCGATTCAGCACGAGGGTCCCGTCGGAGTCGCGGACGTTCCATTCGGTCCGCTGGGCATAGTCCTCGTCGGGGGTTTCCCGCAGGGGATAGCGGGGCGGCAGCGCGCCGTCTTCCGCCTTGCGCCCCTTGGGGCACCATCCGCCGCACGGGATGCCCAGCTCCAGCGCGACGTCAAGGGCGGCGCGGTCCACGCCGGTCTGACCGCCTGAAACGATCTTCTCAACCACTCTGCTTCAGCCGACGGAAGTCTTCCAGCTCAAGCTGGATGAATTTCTTCGGCGGGTCGGTGTGCTTCCGCGAGCCGGGGTGCAGGAGCTCGATGATGTCGAGCCACATCCCATCGCGGCTGAAGGCGGCGATGTCGTGGCGCTGGGTGTCCATGCGGATCGCGTCTTCCGGGCAGACCTCGACGCAGTAGCCGCAGTAGACGCATTTGCCCAGGTCGAGGTCGAAGCTCCTGGCGTACTTCTCGACGCTGGGGTCCGGGTGCTCCCCCGGCACGATGTAGATGCACTTGGCCGGGCAGACCGTCTCGCACAGCATGCATCCGACGCAGCGCGGCGTGCCGTCCTCGCGCTGCATGAGGCGGTGGCGCGTCCGCAGGCGCGGGGCGGTGGGGCGCTGCTCGTCGGGATATTGCACGGTGACGGCCGCCGGGATGCGGCGGAACAGCCCCACGCGGTGCGCGAGGTGCAGGAAGAGGTTGCGCCAGAAGTGGACCGAGGTCACCCAGAGGCCCTGCGCGATGGCCGGCAGATAGATCCGTTCCCACCACGACAGCGTGCGGCGCCTGTGCGCCTCGCGGATGCGGTGCAGGAGCTGGTCGCTGAGCGTGGCCATGTCAGCGAACCAGGACCCGCAGCACGCCGGTGGCGCCGATGTTCGCCAGCGAGAGGGGAAACAGGATCTTCCAACCCAGGCGCATGAGCTGGTCATAGCGGAAACGCGGCAGCGTCCAGCGGATGGCCATGAAGAGCCATAGGAAGACGCACACCTTCAGGGTGAACGCCCCCACCCCCAGCAGCGCCATGACGTTCGGGGAGAAGGCGCCGGGAGCCAGCCACGGGATTTGCCAGCCGCCGAAGAACAGCACCGTGGTGAGCGCGGCGACGAGGACGGTCTCGACGAAGTCCGTCAGGAAGAACAAGCCGAACTTCATCCCGCTGTACTCGACGAAATACCCGATGATCTCCGGCTCGCCCTCCGGCAGGTCGAACGGGATCCGCTTGGTCTCGGCCAGCGCCGCCGTCATGAAGATGACGCAGCCGAGGGGCTGCACGCACACGCCCCACGCCGGCAGCCATCCGCCCAAGAGGTCGCCCTGGCGGCGGATGATCTCCTGCAGGTCCAGCGTCCCGTACCAGAGGATCACGCCGATGAGCGACACGCCCAGCGCAATCTCATAGGCGAACATCTGCGAGGCCGCCCGCAGGCCTCCGAGCGTCGCCAGGTTATTGCCGGAGGCCAGGCCCGCCAGGATCACGCCGTAGATGCCGATGGAGGCCAGCGCCAGCACGTACAACAGCGCGGCGTCGAGGTGCGCCACCTGCAGCTCAATCGTGCGGCCGAACAGGTGGAGCGAATCGCCGAATGGAATCGCCGCAAACGCCACGAGCGCGAAGAACACGGAAATCCACGGCGCCAGCCAATGCAGCAGCCGGCTGCCCGACGCCGGCACGAAATCCTCCTTCGTCAGGAGCTTGATGACGTCGGCCAGCGGATGCAGCAGCCCCAACCCCCCGATCTTCCGCAGAAGCCAATTGATCGGGGCGGCCCACCACCACGGGAGGGTGAAGTACGCGCGGTTGGCGCCGACGCGGTCCTGCATGACCGCGCTCTGCTTGCGTTCCACCCACGTCTGGATGCCGGCGAGATTCAGCACGGCGAACAGCACGATCCCGGCCAATGCGAATTTGATCACAAGGTCAATCCACATCTCACCGATTGGGGTCAGACCCCTTCCCTGAGGGGTCTGACCCCTTTTGAGGCAGCATCGCGCCCTGGTCGCCGAGGACGTCGTAGCTGAGTCCCTTGAACGCCGCCTCATGCGAGGCGAGGCTGCCGAACACGCCCTGCGCGTCCCGGAATTCCCAGAGGAACCCGGTGCGGTCGGCCACATCCAGCAGCACGCGCCATTCGGGCTTGGCCTCCCCGAGCGGCTGGACCGCCTGCCGGATGCGCTGGACACGTCCCGCCTCGTTGGTGAAGGTACCGTCTTTTTCGGCATAGACCGCGCTGGGCAGAATCATGTGGGCAAGCTGGCAGGTCCGGTTGACGTTGGAGCCTTGAAAGACGAGCAGGTCGACGCTGTCCGCGATCGTCTTCGCCTGGGCCTCGCCCGCGAGCTCAACCAGATCGCCGCCGAAGACCCAGAGCAGCGAGAGCTCCTTCCGCGCGGCCCGCTCCAAGACCGCCTTGACGTCGAACGACAGGCCCATCGCCTGCGCCCCGCGGGTGTTGGGGGATTTGTCCGCCCGACGCAGGAAGTCATCCTGCGACCCCTGCCGCGCCGGCTGGACCGCGAGCGACCGGATCCCGAATCCGCCGAAGACGCGCTTGGCGACGTACAGGTCCTCATTGGTCAGGTGCGTCGAGAGGACGACGCCGGCGCGGTCGAGCTGCTGGGCGTCCTTCAGCCGGCGCAGGGTCTGCGTCAGCAGCCCGAGCGCCTCATCCCACGAGCCGGCGCGGTACCCCGAGCCGTCGCGGAGCTGCACCTGCGTCAGGCGGTTCTCGTCGATGAACTTGTAGCCGTAGCGGCCCTCGTCGCACATCCACCATTGGTTGACGTCGGGGTTGTAGCGAGGCTTCAAGCGCATGATGCGCCGGCCCTGCGCGATGTGAGGGCGCTGGCCGCGCTCGCGGTTGTCGTGGATCTCGATGTTGCAGCCCTTGGAGCAGCCTGGGCACACCGAGCTGGTCGAGCCCAGGTACCACACCCGGCACTTGAACCGGAAATCCTTATCGGTCAGCGCCCCCACCGGGCAGACATCCACCACGTTGCCCGCGTAGGGATTGTCGAGCGGCTTGCCGGGGTGGATGCCGAGCTCCGAGTGGTCGCCCCGGTTGAAGATCCCCAGCTCCCCGGTCTTGGTGATCTCGTCGCAGAACCGCACGCAGCGGGAGCAGAGGATGCAGCGCTCCATGTCGAGCATCACCGTCGGCCCGATGGACACCGCCTTGGCGGATTTCTTGACCTTCTGCTCGTCGAACTTCTGGTTGTAGAGCCCGTAGGCCATGTAGTAGTCCTGCAGCCAGCACTCGCCGGCCTGGTCGCACACCGGGCAGTCCAGCGGATGGTTGACGAGGAGGAATTCCAGGACGTCCTGCCGGCCCTGCAGGACGTTGTCCGACGCCGTGCGCACGACCATGCCCTCGGCGGCCTGCGTGTAGCAGGCGATCTGCAGTTTAGGGGCTTTCTCGATTTCGACGAGGCAGATGCGGCAGTTGCCCGCGATCGACAACCCCGGATGATAGCAGTAGAACGGCACCGGGCTGTCCGCCTGCTCGCAGGCCTGCAGGACCGTGGTGCCCGGCGGCACGGTGACGGATTTCCCGTCGACGGTCAGGGTGACGGTCTTGACCGGCTCAGCCATGGGATCCCGCGTGCGCCAGGGCCGGCGTGCTGCTCTCCGCCCGGCAGCTTGAGCAGCGGGGCGGATCCGCCCCCGGCCTCGACAGGTGGGCGGAAAACTCGTCGCGGAACTTCGTGACGTAGCTCTGCACGGGCCAGGCCGCCGCGTCCGCGAAGACGCAGATCGTCCGGCCTTCCATGTTGGTCGCCGCGGCCAGCAGGATGTCCAGATCGTGCGGACGTCCCTGGCCGCCGGCGATCCGCTGGATGATCTTGTAGATCCACCCCGTCCCCTCGCGGCAGGGCGAGCACTGGCCGCACGATTCATGCGCGAAGAACTTGGCCGCGTAGAGGAGCGCCCGCACCATGCACACGGTCTCGTCCATCGCGATGATGCCGGCCGAGCCGGCCATGGTCCCGGCGGCCAGCAGCGAGTCGAAATCCATGCGGACGTCAATTTCATCCGCGCGCAGGATCTTCGCCGACAGCCCGCCCGGCACGACCGCCTTGAGGTGGCGCCCCTCAGGAATCCCGCCCGCATAGTCGAAGATCAGCTCGCGCAGCGTCACCCCCTGCGAGGCCTCGTACAGCCCCGGCTGGTTCACATGCCCGCTGACGCTGAACAGGCGCGTGCCGCCGGACTTCCCGTAGCCCAGCTTCGCGAACCAGTCGCCGCCTTTCTGGAGGATCGTCGGGACGCACGCCAGGGTTTCGACGTTGTTGATCACCGTCGGACAACCGAACAATCCGCTGATGGCGGGAAACGGCGGCTTGAGGCGCGGGAAGCCCTTCTTGCCCTCGAGCGATTCGAGCAGCGCGGTCTCCTCCCCGCAGATGTAGGCCCCGGCGCCTCGGTGGATGGTCACGTCGAAGTCCGCGTCGCTGTTGAAGATCCGCTTGCCGAGGAAGCCGTACTGATAGGCGTCCGCCACCGCCTGCTGCAGTATGTTGGTCGGCTGCGCATATTCGCCGCGGATGTAGACGTACGCCTGCCGGCAGCCGGTCGCGTGCGCCGCGATGATCATGCCTTCCAGCAGGCGGTGCGGGTCGCGCTCGAGGATATAGCGGTCCTTGATCGTGCCCGGCTCGCCCTCATCCGCGTTGACGACGAGGTAGTGAGGTTTCGGGGGGATGATCCCACGCCCTGCAACATCCGTCGAAGACGGATCGGCGCCGGAGGCGCCGGCCCGTTGGGCGGTTGCAGGGCGTGGGATGAAGCTCCACTTCTTGCCGGTCAGGAATCCCGCCCCGCCCAGGCCGCGGAGGTTGGATTTCGTGACCTCCTCGATGATCTGTGCCGGCGACAGCTCGGTGACCGCCTTGCGCGCCATCTGATAGCCGTCGTCGCGGACGTAGGTCTGGATGAGGTGCGAGTCTTTGAGGCTGAAGCGCTTCGAGAGGACCGGCTCCACCAACCCCGGCGCGCCGCGGAACGGCGTCGAGATTGCGGCGACCTGCTCCGGATGCGTGACGAGCTGCTCAATCAGCTCAGGCGTGATCGGGCCGACATAGGCGTCGTTCACCTGACACATCGGCGCCTGCTCGCAGGCGCACAGACACTCGACGGTCGAGAGCGTAAACTGCCCGTCGGCAGTGGTCTGGCCCGGGCTGATGCCGAGCCGTTCGGACAACTGCTTCACGCATTGCTCGCTGCCGCGCAGCCAGCAGGAGACGTTGCTGCACGCTTGCACGTGGAATTTCCCGACGGGCTTGCGGTGAAACAGCGTATAAAACGTGACGACTTCATGGACATGGGCGACGGACACGCCTAGCAGATTCGCGGTCCACTGCTCCGCCTCATCCGAAATAAACCCGAACCGCTCCTGGACCAGGCACAGGACCGGCAGCATCGCCGCCTGCTTGCGCGGATACTTCGCCAGGATCACCTCTGCGTCCTTCCGGAGCGGTTCGAAGTCCGCCATCACCGGTCCAGCTCTCCGCCGATCATGTTGACCGAGCCGAAGGTGGGCACGATGTCCGCCACCATATCCCCGATGAGCATCTTGGACAGCGCCCCCATGATCGTGAAGCACGGCGGGCGTACCCGCACCCGGTAGGGCCGGTCCGTCCCGTCGCTGACCACGTAGAAGCCCAGCTCGCCGTTGGCCCCCTCGACGGCGGCGTACACCTCGCCCGTCGGAGGACGGATGCCATGGCCGATCATGACGAGCTTAAAGTGCTGCATCAGGCCTTCGATGTTCCCGTAGGTGTCTTCTTTCGGCGGCAGGACCGCCAATTTTTCAGGCGCGTTCACGCGCCCGTGGAAGCGGCGCGTCGAGCCGCCCAGCGTCGGGTCCACGGCCACCTCGACCAGGCGCATGCCCGCGGTCCGGCCCTCCTTGGCCTCGTCCACCATGACCGCAGCCGGCAGCATCCGGCCCTCGTGGTCCACCATGATGGGGCCTTCCGGGATCTGCGCCAGCGCCTGCTCGATGATCCGCATGCTCTGTTCCATTTCTTCCATCCGGACGAGGTAGCGGTCGTAGTTGTCGCCGCGCCCGCCGAGCGGCACGTCGAACCGCATCCGGTCGTAGACGAAATAGGGCTGGGCTTTGCGCACGTCGTAGTTGACGCCGGTGGATCGCAAAAACGGCCCGGTGATCCCGTAGGAAATCGCGTCTTCCTTCGAGATGACGCCGGTGTCCTGCATCCGGTCCATGAAGATGCGGTTGCGCGTCAGGAGCGTGTCGCACTCCAGCAGGACCCGCCGCGTGTCCTCCAGCGCCTTGCGGGTGCGCCCGGCGAATCCATCCGGCAGGTCCGCCTTCACCCCGCCGACCCGGCCGTAGGAAATCGTCAGCCGCGCGCCGGTGACCTCCTCGACCAGCTCCCAGAGCCATTCCCGCGCCTTGATCAGGTAGAGGAACACGGTGAAGGCCCCCAGCTCCATCGCCGAGGCGCCGATGCAGGTGAGGTGGTCGGTGATGCGGGAGAGCTCGCTGAGGATGACGCGGATGTACTGGCACCGCTCCGGCGCCTCGATGCCGAGGAGCCGCTCGACCGCCAGGCAGTAGCCGAAGTTGTTGATGAGGGGCGAGACGTAGTTGAGGCGGTCGGTGTAAGGGATGGCATTGTTGTAGGGGCCTTCCTCGCACATCTTCTCGAAGCCCCGGTGGAGGTAGCCGATCTCGACGTCCGCCCCGACGATGCGCTCGCCGTCCAGCTCGGTGACGATCTTGATGATGCCGTGCATCGCGGGGTGCGACGGCCCGAGGTTGATGAACATGTGCCGCGTTTCGCTCATCTTAATTGACCGGGCCGATGAGGGGTTGGCGCCTGTTGACCGGGTAGTCCTTGCGCAGGGGATGGCCCTCGAAGGGCTCGTACATGAGGATTCTCTTCAGGTCGGGATGCCCGGTGAAGCGGACGCCGAACATGTCCCACACTTCCCGCTCGAACCAGTCCGCGGACCGCCACAACCCGGTGACCGAGTCCACAGCGAGATCCCCTTCGGTCAGCGGGATTTTCACGCGCAGGCGGTGGTTGTGCGCCAGCGAATAGAGATGATAGACGACCTCAAAGCGGTGCTCGGTCCCTCCCTGGCGTTCCCACGTTTCCGCCGAGGGCTTGGGCCGCATGAAGTACGGCAGGGGCGACGGGGTGGCCAGGGTCGGCGCGCTCTGCAGGCGCTTCCCGAACGTCAGATAGTCCACGCACGAGAGGTCCATGAGGACATTGAACGCCATCGCGGGGTCATCCCGCAGATACCGGAAGACGTCCAGCGCCCTCTCTCGTGTGACGACGACGGTATCGTCCCCTCGGTAGTGGTGCGTTCCGAGAACCTGCTCCGGGAACCGTTGTTGCACAAGGGCGCTTAACATGCTCCAAAAGAAGGGGTCAGACCCCTCAAGAAAGATGGGTTTCCGGGCGGTGACCGACCTGCAATTCTTCGGGGCGCGCGGACGGACCGGCCATCACGGCCTGCTCGCCGCGCTGGATCTTCTCCTGCAGCTTGATGAGGCCGTCCAGCACGTTCTCGGGACGGGGCGGGCAGCCGGGGATGTAGACGTCCACCGGGATGATGGTGTCGATGCCCATGACCGTCGCGTAGTTGTCGTAGAAGCCGCCGGTGCAGGTGCAGACGCCGAAGGCCACCACCCACTTCGGCTCCATCATCTGGTCGTAGACGCGCTTCAGCACCGGCGCGAGCTTGTGGCTGATGGTCCCGACGACGAACAGCACGTCCGCCTGGCGCGGCGAGAAGCGCGGGAAGCCCGCGCCGAAGCGGTCCACGTCGTAGTGGGAGCAGGCGGTCGCCATGTACTCCATCCCGCAGCAGGCGGTCACGAACGGGTACTGGAAGATGGAGAACTTCCGCGCCCAGCCCAGCGCGGCATCCAGGCGGGTCGTCATCCAGTTGAGCTTGCCGGCGTCCACCGCACCCATCAGACCCTCCGCTCCCACTCCAGATCGAGCGCACCTTTCTTCCAGGCATAGATGAATCCGGCGACGACGATCCCCAGGAAGAGCGCCATCTCAACCAGCCCGAACCAGCCCAGCTCCTTGAGGACCACCGCCCACGGGAAGAGGAAGACGAGCTCGACGTCGAAGACGACGAACAGCATCGCCATGACGTAGAAGTGGACCGGAATGCGCCCGGCCGGCAGGGCGATCGGCTCCATGCCGCACTCGAAGGGCTGGGACTTGACCGGATTCGGCCGCCGGGGGCCGAGCAGGCGGTTAGCCAGCAGCATGCCGGTCGCCACCAGCGCGGCCAGCAGCGCGAGCAGGAGCAAGCCGACGAACTCCATGTGTGATTTTTTTCACAATTAGTATAGCAACCGTCTCAGACGCTGTCTAGAACCGGCAAAAGAAGGGGTCAGACCCCTCAAGAACGACGGGTTAACCGACGGGGTCTGACCCCGTGCTGCGTCAAGACACCACCAGACGTGTCTGACACCGTTCTCCCTTGTGCTATACTGAATGCATGCGCAGTCTCCGTCGGTTTCTTCGGTACGTGCGTCCCTACCGCAAACTCATCGGGCTCGCGGTCGGCTTCGGGGTGGTGCGCTACCTCATCCCGCTCGTCCTGCCCTGGACCCTCAAGGTGCTGGTGGACGATTTCCTGGCCCCCGGCGCCGCTCGGCCGCACCGGGAACTCCACCTCCTCATGGCCGGGCTGTGCGGGCTGTACGCGGTGTATGCCGTCGTGAGCTACCTGCGCTCGTACCTGGCGGGCCTGGCCGGCCACCGCATCATCTTCGACCTGCGCGAGCAGCTTTATCTCCACGTGCAGCGCATGAGCCTGAGCTTCTTCGACCGGCAGAAGATCGGCGCGGTCGTCGCGCGCATGACGGTGGACATCGCCTCGGCGCAGAACTTCGTCGGCTCCGCGCTCGTCAACACCGCGATGGACCTGTCGTGCGTGGCGGTCATCATCGGCCTGCTCTTCGCCGCGCACCCCAAGCTGGCGCTCGTGTCGCTGTCGGTCATCCCCTGCTACGTCGTCATCAGCTACGCCCTCACCAAGCGCATCCGGCTCAAGAGCCGCGAGATGCACCGCCAGCTCCAGGACATCTCCGGCGACCTGCACGAGCAGTTCGCCGCCATCTCGACAATCCAGGCCTTCACGCAGGAGGAGGCGGAGGCCCGCGGGTTCCGCGAGCTGAACGAGCGCTACCTCGGCACGGTGCTGTCCAGCGTGAAGCTCCAGTCCATCGCCCTCGGCGCGACCGGGTTCCTGACCGCCCTGGGGCCGATCCTCGTCTTGTGGGTCGGCGTGGTGGAGGTGTGGGCCGGGCGGCTCTCCGTCGGCACGCTGATGGCCTTCTACGCCTATCTCGGCATGCTCTATCAGCCCATCCAGCGGCTGACCGAGCTCAACCTCATCCTCACGAACTCGCTGGCTGCGATGGACCGCATCTTCGAGGTGTTCGACACCTACCCGGAGGTGCAGGAGCGGCCGAACGCGAAGGCCCTGGGGCGGGGGCGGGGCGACGTCGCGTTTGAGGGGGTCACGTTCCGCTACGCGGGGCGCGGGCCGGTGCTGGAGGATTTCTCGCTGGCCATCCCCGCTGGCTCCACCGTCGCGCTGGTCGGCCCCAGCGGGGCGGGCAAGTCCACCCTCGTCAAGCTGCTCGTGCGGTTCTATGACGTGAGCGGGGGCCGCGTGACGATTGACGGCATCGACACGCGGGAAGTCACGCTGAAATCGCTGCGGCAGCAGATCGCCATCGTGCCGCAGGAGCCGATCCTGTTCTCCGGCACCGTCGCGGAAAACCTGCGCTACGGGCGGCCGAACGCGACCGATGCGGAGATCCGGCAGGCCGCCCGCGCGGCGTTTGCGGACAGCTTCATCGAGCGGCTGCCCGAGGGCTATGAGACGGAGGTGGGCGAGCGCGGCGTCAAGCTGTCAGGCGGGCAGAAACAGCGCCTGGCGATTGCGCGGGCGTTCCTGCGGGACGCGCCGATCGTGATCCTGGACGAGCCGACCTCGGCGCTGGACGCCGAGTCCGAGGAGCTGATCAAGCGGGCGCTGCAGGAGCTCCTGAAACATCGCACCGCGCTCATCATCGCGCACCGGCTCTCGACCATCGAGCATGCGGACCGCGTCGTCGTGATTGACGACGGGCGCCTCATCGAGCAGGGCCGCCATGAGGAGCTCCTGAAATCCCCGGCCAGCCTCTACCGCCGCTACGCCTCCCGCCAGTTCGCTTCAAACTTGCTTGCCTAGCTCGTCAAACTAGTAGGCCCGCCCGCGATGATCCGCCGTAACCATGCACACCAGCCGCTGGCGTTCATCAATCGTGTAGAAAAACCGGTAATCGCCGATGCGGTACCGCCAGGTCTCAGGCGTGAAGTCCCGGAGCTTCTTGATATGAGGGCCGACATAAGGGTTGTTCCGAAGCTGCGGGTAGACGAAAGCGAGGAGTTTCTGCTGAATCCGGGCCCGCTGGCCTCCAAAATCCTGCTCAAGATCCTTGAGGAATTGGGCGGTTTCGAAGACGCGGAACTCAGCCAACGAGCCGGCCCTTCCGGCGCTGGGCGTCCCGGCGCCCGGCCTGCAGCTTGGCCATCAGGCGCTGGTCGGAGCGGATCTGCGCCATTTCGACGGCATCCACGTAGTCGCCTTCCTCGATGCCCTTGATGACCAGCGTCGTCATAAAGTTCGACAGTGGCCGCCGCTCCAGCTTCGCGCTGGCGGCGATTTTCCGGTAGTCCTCATCCGACAGCCGAACCGTCACGACTTTTGCCATCATCCCTCCTGATTCATATATAGTCTATCATATTCTTTTATATTCGTCAACGAACTCTCCCGCCGCTACGCCTCCCGCCAGTTCGCGCTCAGCCCGACGGAGTCCGGGCGACGCGGGTGACGATCTCGTAGAGCATCCGGACCATCAGACGGAACTGCTCGACGTCAATGCGCTCGTTGTGGCCGTGGATCAGGTCGAGATCCTCGGGCGCAAGGATGAGCGGCTCAAAGCCGTAGGCGATCGCCCCTTTGGCGCGGAAGAAACGCGAGTCGGTCCCGCCCGGCAGCAGCGACGGCACCACCACCGCCTGCGGGTAGAACTGCTTGACGACCTCTTCGATCGCGCGGAAGAGCGCGGTGTCGCTCGTCGCCTCGACGGTGGGCTCCGCGGGTTGATACGTCACCTCCACGCTCACCCGCTCATCCCCCAGCACCTGCTTGAGGCGCGCCAGGAAATCCGGCACGGACCCTCCGGGGAGCAAGCGGCAATCCAGGGTCGCGGCCGCCTCTGAGGGGATCACGTTGACCTTGGGCGGCGTGCCGACCCCCGCCTGAAACGATGTCAGCGTGATGGTGTTCTTGGTGATGGCATTGGTGTAGCGGTTGTCCGCCAGCGCGCCGAGCTTCGCCCGCATCTCGGAGACGATGGGGTGGTCGCCGGCTTCCTCCAACTCGGCCCGCCTGGCCATCAGGCGAGCCAGCGCCTGCTGAAGAATTTCCACAGGATTGTCGCCCGTCGGCATGGAGCCGTGCCCGCCGGTGCCGCGCGCGACGAGCTTCAGCCATACGACCTGTTTCTCGCTCACCGACGGCGCAAAGACGGTGCGGGCATCCGGGCTGAGCAGGCCGCGCGAGCCGGAGCCGCCCTCATCAATGACGAACTCCGGGTCCATCAGGGCGTAGTGATGCTCGGCCATCCACTTCGCGCCCATGGTGCCGCCGATTTCCTCGTCGCAGACCGCCAGCCACAGCACGTCGCGGGACAGCTTCACGCCGTCCTGCTTGAGACGGATCAGCGTCATCAGCCCGGCGATGCCCATGTGCTTCATGTCGAGCGCGCCGCGGCCCCAGATGGCGTCATCCACAATTTCGCCGCCGAACGGGTCCTGCCCTGAGAAATCGCGCGAACGCGATTTCCAGGACTCAGTCCCGGACCCCCCTTCTTGCTTTCGCAAGAAAGCAGGGGGGTCACGGGGCTGCCACCTCTCCATTTCCACCGGCACGACATCCATGTGATTGAGCAGGAGGATCGGCTTCGCTCGCGCCTTCCCCTTCGCGGGCAGACGGGCCAGGACGTTGACCTTGCCGGCCGCCTCATCCGCGATGAAGACCTCGTGGTTGATGCCGGCCTTGCGCAGGATGCCGGTCAGGAAGGCGGCCGCCTTCGTGACGTCGCCGGGCGGGTTGGAGGTGTCGATGCGGAGGTACTGCTGGAGATAGCCGACGGCCTGGTCAAGGGCGGTGTCCCATTCCGGGGACTTCGCGGAAGCAACCGTAGGAAGCATGAGACCGAGCGCGACCAGAGCTAACCCAAAAACTCGCATGACACAACTAGCATTATACAAGCACAAAAAGTGACAGTCACTTTTTCCAAAAAAAGTGACTGTCACTTTTCGGGGTGTGGTAAGATGGTCGGACAATGGCGCTGAAAATCGCGGTGGTCAGCGTGATCTGCTTCCTCGTCAACGTCCCGCTGGGGATGTGGCGGGAGCACACGAAGAAGTTCTCCTGGCAGTGGATCGTCGCGATCCACGCCTCGATCCCCCTCATCATCGCGCTGCGCATCGGCCTGCAGCTGCCTCTCATCGCCATCCCCATCAACATCGCCGCGGCCATCCTCGGCCAGGCGGTGGGCGCCCGCTCCGAAAAGAAAAAGCGGCAGACCGCCTAAGGTCTGCCGCTTCCCGATCTCCGGCAGGGCTGTTGTTTCACCGCTGAGGGCGAGGGGCTGTGGTCGCGGCCAGCTCCGGGTAGTCCTGGAGCATGCGGGCGAACTCGGCGGGGTGCCGCCGTGCCATATCGGCCATCGCCTCCGCCAGTTCCCGCTGCCGCCCGCTCTGGTAGTAGGCCAGGACGAGGAGCTGTTGTGTCTCGGGATCGTCCGGCGCATAGGCCAGCGCGCGCTGATAGTTCTCAACCGCCCAGTCGAAGCGGCTGCCGAGGTAGATCCCGATGCGCTTGTAGACCTCGGCCCGCTGCGCATCCGTGATCGGCAGGGCGCGCTCGTACGCTTCGAACGGCTTGAGGCGGTCCCAGCGCCAAGCGCACCGCTGCGTAAACGGCTTCAGCGGCGCGAGCGTTTCGAGGAACGTGCGGGCCAGCAGATAGTACCCGTAGGCGTCCAGGTGACAGTTGTCGACGACGTGCTGGCGGCCGATCAGGCCGTCGGAACTGGTGCGCAGGAACGCCTCCCGGAACTCGACGAGCGGCAGACCGAACTCCTGCGCGATCTGCCGGAGGTCGTCGTTGAGCCTGGGGGAGTCCCGGTTGGGCAGGGCGTCCAGCTCGATGGCCTCCGCGAAGGCCCGCTGGGCCGCTTCGGTGCGGCCCAGCCGCCTCAGGCACGTGCCCAGGTCGAAGGCCGCCGAGGCGTACTGCGGATCGAGCGCGCGCGCCGACTCCAACAGGGGGATGGCGTCGGCCCAGCGCCCGGCGCCGACGTGCGCCCGCGCCGCCTCATAGGCCGCCTCCCAGGCGCGCAGGGCCTCCGCGTCCATCCCCGCCCGGTGGACGGACCGCGACGGGGGAAACTCCGCCTCGTTGGACACGAACGTGGAGAGCAGGCACGCCACGCCGGCCTGCCGGGTCAGTTCGTACATCGTCCGAAGGTTGCGCCGGGCGTTGGCCTCGATCCACTGCTTCTTCTCGCTTCCGGGCAACACGAGATCCTCGTCGGTGGGACGCTTGACGAGGCCCAGCCGACGCCCGGTCAGGCGGGAGTCCATCGCCTTCCGCACGACCCGGAGGCGGTCGCGTCCCTGTTCGATCCAGTCCTCCGCCAGCCGCACGAAGTGGCTGCGCCGCATCCACTCCTTCACCCTGTAGGCCTGCTGGTGCTTCTTCGTGTTGATCGTCAGGCCCTCGTTGTGCGCCGCGTACACGAAGAAGACGTCCGGTTCGTACCGCAGGGCCCGCCGCATGCGCGCCACGATTTCATCGGTCCCGCGCCCGTCCCGAGAGAAATTCACGATCCGCCAGCGTCCGGCCTGCCCCGGCTGGAGTCCTGCTGCGGCCGGGGCCTGCGCGTCCGCCGGGCAGAGATCCAGCAGGAGCGTCCGGATCCATATCTGCGGGCTGGCGTACTGCCTGAAGTAGGCCCCGTTCATGGTGGAGCCCCCGAAGAGGAAGACCCGGATCTCTCCGGGAGGCTTCGGCTCCTGGAGGCGCTCGGCAAGGACGAGTTGGGTGAAGGAGTCGGGCGGGGCGCGGCGCAGGACGGCCCAGGCGCCGAGCTCCACAATCCCGAGCAGGAGGACCCACGTCCCTCCCACTGCCAGCCACTTGAGGAAAGGCCGCGTCATCCGGGACGGCTGCAGGGGTGTCGCACGACTTCGGCGGAGGGGTTCGAATGCCGTCAGTAGCGGGCTAGTTCAGGGTCCACGTCTTCGGCCCAGGCGTCAATCCCGCCGTGCAAATGTTTCACCTTCTTAAATCCAAAATGCTCAAGGACCTTGATCGCCTGCTGGCTGCGGGGCCCGTGGTGGCAGTGGACGACGATGGTGTCCGCGGTGTCGAGCTCGTTGGCGCGCAGGTGCAGCTCGCCCAGCGGGATGAGCTTGGCCCCCTCGATGTGGCAGATCTCGTACTCATGCGGCTCGCGCACGTCGAGCAGGACCGCCTTCTTGTCCTTCTCCAACAGCTCCTTCACCTCGCGCGGCTTCAGGTCGAACTCCGTCGTGCCGGCCTGCGCCTCCTCGCCGCGGCCGATGCCGCAGAACTGCTCGTAATCAATCAGCTCGGTGATCGTCGGGTGGTCGCCGCAGACCGGGCAGTTGGGGTTGCGCCGCAGCCTCACCTCGCGGAACTCCATCTTCAGCGCGTTGTAGAGCAGCAGCCGCCCGATGAGCGGCTCGCCCTGGCCCATGATGAGCTTGACCGCCTCGGTCGCCTGGATCAGCCCGATGACGCCGGGCAGCACGCCCAGCACCCCGCCCTCGGCGCAGCTCGGGACCATGCCGGGAGGGGGCGGCTCCGGATAGAGGCAGCGGTAGCAGGGGCCCTTGAACGGGTAGAACACGGTCGCCTGCCCGTCGAAGCGGAAGATCGAGCCGTAGATGTTCGGCTTCTTCTGGAACACGCAGGCGTCGTTGACGAGGTAGCGCGTCGGGAAGTTGTCGGTGCCGTCGACGACGAGGTCGTAGCCCGTGATGAGGTCCAGGACGTTGCCGCGCGAGAGGCGGGTGTTGTAGGTCTCGACCTGCACCTCGGGGTTGACCGCGTTGATGCGCTCCTTGGCGCTCTCGACCTTGAGGCGCCCGACGTCCTCGGTGCGGTGGATGATCTGCCGCTGGAGGTTGGTGAAATCCACCGTGTCGAAATCCACGATGCCCAGCTTCCCGACGCCGGCCGCCGCCAGGTACAGCCCCAGCGGGGAGCCCAGGCCGCCCGCGCCGATGAGCAGGATCTTGGCGTTCACGAGCTTTTCCTGCCCCTGCACGCCGACCTCCGGCATGATGAGGTGCCGGCTGTAGCGGAGGATTTGTTCGCGTGTCAGATTCGCCATGCTTCCTCCAAAGGGGTCAGACCCCTCCCTTAAAACGTCAGCACTTTCTCGGCGGCGGCCACGTCTTCCAGCAGGAAGGCGGGCAGGCCGCGCACGTCGTCGATTTCCGGAATCAGCTCCTCGCGCTTGAGGCCGCTGAGGGCCAGCGACGAGCTGCAGGCATACAGCTTCACGTCGCCGGACTCCTTGATCTGCCGCAGGCACGCCTGCAGGTCGTCGAGCTCATGCTTCTTGAGCCGCTGGGCCAGCGCGTCCTGCTGGGCGCGGTAGCCGTCCGAGAACTCCAGCCGTTTGATCCCCTCGGTCGTCAGGCGGAACAGCGACTCGTCGCGGAACAGGACCCGCGCCTTGAGCTCCGAGTGGACCGCCGCCATCAGCAACGTGACCACCTGGACCAGGTTGTTCGTGCTGCCTTGTGAGACGATGATGGCTAAAGATTTCATCGAGGGGTCTGACCCCATCAATACACCGGGCCTTCGGATTCAGGGACTTTGGGCACCTCGACGCCTTCAGCCGACGGCAGCGGCTTGCCGTCCGTCAGCAGCTTGACCAGCTCCGCGTCGCCGACCCGCGCGCAGAAGCCGTTGAACGGCTCGCCCGGCTTGCGCTGCTTCAGATAACCGCGCAGGAGCTGCTCCAGGCGCCTGGCGCATTCCGCAGCCGGCACCTTGCGGATGATCGGATGGTTGAACGACGCGCCCTGCCCGAGTTGCCCGCCGACGAAGATATCGTAGGCGTCCACGACCTGCCCGTCCACCTTGGTCTTGGAGCCCATCAGGCCGATGTGGCCGATCTGGTGCTGCGCGCAGGCATTCGGGCATCCGGTGATATGGAGGCGCAGCGGCTCATCCAGCGGCACGCGCGATTCCAGGTACTCGACGATCTGCCGCGAGCGCGCCTTGGTCTCGGTGATGGCCAGCTTGCAGAACTCGGTGCCGGTGCAGGTCACGACGCTGCGGCGCACCGGATGCGCGTTGACCGACAGCCCGGCCTCGGCCAGGCCCGCGAGGACCCTGTCCACGTGCGATTCGGCGACGTTGAGGACCACGAGGTTCTGCCGGTTGGTGAGCCGGATCGGGGTGCCGGTCGTCTTCGCGTCGGGGTCGCTGTAGCGCTCCGCCAGGTCCGCGACCTTGGAGAGCTGCCGGCTCGTGATGCGCCCGACGAGGACCGGCGCCCCGACATAGTAGTAGCCGGACTGCTTCTGCGCGTGGACCCCGACGTGGTCCCGGTATTGGTCCGGCGGGTCCTGATACGCGGCCTCGGCGTCCGCCAGCGTCCAACCCAGCCGTTCCTCGACCGCCTGGCGGAACCTCTCCGCTCCCCAGTCATGGATGAGGTACTTGATGCGCGCGTGGTGGCGCTTCTCGCGGTACTCCGGCGTGTCGCGCCAGACCGCGGTGACCGCGGCGACGACCGGCACGACCTGGTCAGGCTTGACGAACGCGCCAAGGCGCTGGCCGAAGAACGCCTGGGTCGACAGCCCCCCGCCGACGCGCAGGTCGAAACCCGGCTCAGTCTTGCCGTTGACCGGCTGTTCCGCCCCCACCAGCGCCACGCACTGAATCTCCGGATGGACGCAGCGGCTGCGGCAGGCGCTCACGGAGATTTTGTATTTCCGGGGCAGGTTCGCGAAGTCCCGGTTGCCGAGGAAAAAGTCGCTGAGCTGCCGGGCGACCGGGCCGGTGTCGAACAGCTCCTCGCGATCCACCCCGGCGACCGGACAGCCCACGACGTTGCGCGCGATGTCGCCGCAGGCCCCGAGCGTCGAGATGCCGGCCGCCTTGAGGCGCTCCAGGATCGCGAGCAGATCGTTCGTGCGGCACCAATGGAGCTGGAAGTCCTGGCGCGTCGTGATGTCGGCGAAGCCGCGGTTCTGCGTCTCGGCGATGTCCGCGATCGTCCGCGCCTGCTCGACCGTGACGTAGCCGTTGGGCTGCTTGGTGCGGAGCATGAAGTAGCCCTTCTCATGCCGGTGGGTATAGAGCCCGTACCACTTGCACAAAAACAGGTCGTCCTCGGTGAGCGTTTCAACCCCTTCGGAGGCCGCCCGCTTGACGGCGTCGATCACCTTGAATGGATCGCCGATTTGCTGCTTGATGAGCTCTGATTTGTTAGGCGCCATCGGGCTTACTTTACTAATTCAATTTGCTTGCCAACCACGCTCCACCACTCATCGAGTTCCTTCGTGAAATACTTCACGCGCGTCTTCTTGTACTCCTTGGTGCTGAACAGATTCTTGTGGGGGAACGGCCCCACCCGTTCCTCAATCTTGCTGACCACATCCATGCAGGCGGAGTGCGTCGGCGCATGGACCATCGTGAAGAGCGGATACGGCCAATGCGGGTACACGGGACGCCGGTAGCAGTGGCTCACCTGGCGGAACTGCGCCATCTGCTCCCCCACCGCGTCCACCTGATCCTCCGGCACCTGCCAGACCACCATCGCGTTGGCCAGGAAGCCGGCGTTGCGGTGATACAGAATCGCGGCGAAGCGGCGCATGTAGCCCAGCTGCTCCATCTCCTTCGCCCACGTGAACAGCTCCTCCTCGGTCAGCCCGGCCTGCTCCGCCCACACCGCGAAGGGCATCTCCAGCATCGGCAGGTCTTCCTGCAGGATGCGGATGAGGGCGATGTCGCGCTCGGCCAGCTTGGGCTTCGGCGAGGAGCGGCGCTGCTCGTTGTAGATGTCCTCCTCGCTCTCGAGCGCCGGCGCCTTGCCGGTGAGGTCGAGCCTCACGCCGATCTTGTAGAGCCGCAGGGTCGGCAGGATGATGGTCTGCTCCGCGCCCGCCAGGGTGTGGAGGATGTTGACGGTCTGCTCCAGCGAATCGGTCGGCGGCACCGCGACCGTGAACCAGATGTTGAACGGATCGTTGCGCTTGTAGTTGTGCGACACGCCGGGGTGCTGGTTGACGACCTCCGCGGCCTCGTCCACGCGGGCCGGGTCCACCTTCATCGCGGCCAGCGTGCTCTGGTAGCCCAGGGAGCGCGTGTCGAAGATCGCGGAGAGCTGCCGGATGACCTGGTCGCGTTTGAGGCGCTCGATGCGCGACAGGGTCTCCTGCTCGGAGAGGCCGAGCTGCTGCCCCAGCGCGGCGAAGGGCCGGTGTGTGATGGGGAATTTCGCCTGCAGCTCGGTCAGGATCGCGCGGTCAACGGCGTCAAGGATCGGGACGGTCGCGGTGGCCATCAGGTGGCGGCGGGTTCCAGGCCGAATGACTCGGCGTACAATCTCGCAATGCGGGCCAGCTCGTCGTCGGTCAGATCGGGCGCCTCCGAGGCGGCGAGGAACTCCTCCAGGAGTGCCTCGTTGTAGATGTTGGGCAGCACCGAGGCGACCGACGGCTCGGCGAGGATGAACTTCAGCGCGGCCTGCCCCAGCGTGCGGCCGGTCCCGTCGGTCAGGAAGCGCAAGTGGTTGACCTTCTGCAGCCCCTCGACCTGCCACTTGCGCTTGCGCTCATCGGTCGAGACGCGGTGGTAGCGGTGGTCGGTCTCGGCGAACACCGTGTCCTCCCTGACTGTTCCGTCGAGCAGGCCCGAGGCGTGCGGCACGCGGGTCAGACAACTGGCGCCGTGCTTGCGGGCCGTCGGAAACACGCCTTGGCCCAGCATCTGCTCAAGCAGGTTGTAGATGATCTGCACCACGGCGACGCGGCGGGACTCGATTGCGGCCCGGCCTTCGTCAATCTGCCGCTCGGCGATGGCCGGCCCAAGCGCCGCGCCGTACGCGCGGATCTTGCCCTCGGCTTTGAGCTGCTCCAGCGTCGAGAACAGATCGTCTTTCCGGATCGCCTCGAGGCGGGGATTGTGGAGCTGGTAGAGGTCAACGTAATCGGTGCCGAGGCGTTTCAGGCTTTCCTCGAGGGCGAAGCGGATGTACTCCGGGCGCCAGTCCTGCGGCAGCTCCTCCTGGCCCCGGCGGCTCGTGTGATGGTAGAAGTCGTAGCCGAACTTGGTGCCGATGACGAGCTGCGCGCGCTTGTCGCCGAGGGCGCGGGCTAGGATGGTTTCGCCCAGGCCGTTGCCGTAGGTGTCCGCGGTGTCGAAGAAGTTCACGCCGCGCTCGAAGGCCTGCTGGAGCATCCGGATGCCGACGGACTCCTCCTTGACGCCCCACCACGTCGTCGAGACCGTCCACACCCCGAAGCCGATCTCGGAGACGCTGATGTCCGTTGAGCCGATCTTGCGATAACGCATCGTCAAATCCTCCGGGCGGGTCCTGCCGCTGCGCGACCCCGCCGTCCGTCCTCGTCCGCCAGAAAACGCGGCGGACTTGCGGGCGGGCGGTGGGGGCCCCCGCTCCGCGTCACCCGCCCTGCCTTATTGCTAATCATATACTTCCGCAAGAATGCCGGTGCGGCTGGTCAAGGACGCGGCGATCTGTTCCAGCCGCGCGAGCGGGACTTTCACGATGTCGGCATCGGCCGGGGCGCGGTCAATGGTGTAGACCTGCACGGACAGCGGCTTGATGTCCGACACGACCTCGATCCATCGGCTCACGTGGTCCTCCCGGGTGTTGTCATAGCTGCCCTGCACGAACATGGACTGCAGGACGATGCCGGGAAGCCGCTTCAGCGTCGCGAGGAGGCGAAGCCAGTCGGCCTCCCCCAGCGGCTTGTCGATGAGCCGCCAGGTTTCCTCATCGCCCCCGTCGAGCTTCATGTAGCGCGCGTCCAGCAGCGCCAGGGCGCGGAAGACCTTGGGGCGGTGCGCCTGGGTGCCGTCGGACAGGATCCCCACCTTGGCGTGCGGGAAGCAGCGGTCGCGCAGCGCCTTCAGCCCGATCACCAGCTCCTCGAGATCCGGATGCAGGGTCGGCTCGCCGTTGCCGGCCAGCGTGACGCAGTCCACCGCCGTGCCGAGCCGGACGAATTCCTCGAACGACTCCCCGATGGCGGCCAGGAGCTCCGGGGCGCGCTTGATTGGCTCTGCCCCATGCTCCCCGGCCCGACCCAGTCCGGGGGGGGCGGCCGGCGTCCAGCCGTACTGGCAGTAGACGCAGTTCGAGGAGCAGAGCTTGTAGCCCAGCGGAAGCGGATTGATCCCCAGGGAGCTTCCCAGCCGGCGGGATTTCACCGGGCCGTACACGACGGAATCTTGTAGGGAGATTTGGCGCAGCATCGGAGAGGGCTCTATCTTAGACGAGCGGCTCGATGGTGTCAACGCGCCGGCTGTGATAGAATTGGAGCCATGGACGCGTCCAGTCGGAGACTGCGCTCCGCGCTGCTCCTGTTGCTCGCGACCTTTCTCATCGGGGTGATCGGGTATCAGCGGATCGAGGGATGGAACACCTTCGATGCGCTCTACATGACGGTGATCACCCTGGCGACGGTGGGATACGGCGAGACCCATCCCTTGAGCCCTGCCGGACGAACCTTCACGGTCTTCCTCATCATGCTGGGGGTCGGTGTCCTAACCTACGGGGTGACGGCGGCCACCGCCTTTGTCGTGGAAGGGACCATGACGAATCTCATTGGGAGGAGAAAAATGGAAGCGGACATCAGCAAGCTGCGCGGGCACATCATCCTCTGCGGCGCGGGGGAGACCGGGCGCCACATCGCCGCAGAGCTGCTCAAGGCCCGCGTGCCGTTTGTGGTGATCGACAAGGACGGCGAGCGGCTCAAGGCGCTGGATGCGGCTGCGCACGTGCTCTTCATCGAAGGCGATGCCACCCAGGATGAGGTCCTGGCGCGCGCCCGGATCCAGGACGCGCGGGGGCTGATCAGCATCCTGCCGCAAGACCGGGATAACGTGTTCGTGGTGCTGACCGCGCGCGCCTTGAATCCCCGCCTGCGGATCATCTCGAAAGTCGTGGAGTTGGAGTCGCGGGCCAAGCTGGCCAAGGCCGGAGCCGACGCCACCGTCTCGTCGAATTTCATCGGCGCGATGCGCATGGCCTCGGAGATGATCCGCCCCGCCGTCGTGTCGTTCCTCGACACCATGCTGCGGGCCGACGGCGGGAACGTGCGGGTGGAAGAGGTCAGGCTCCCGACGGGCTCAGCCCTGGCGGGACGCACGCTCCAGGACGCCAGGATCTACGAGCAGACAGGGCTGCTGGTGATCGCGACCAGCGATGGCCGGACCTATGAGGTCAATCCGAATCCCGCCCTCAGGCTCCAGGAGGGGAGTGGACTCATCGTCTGCTGCGCGCCTGAGCAGTTGGCGCGTCTTCGCGACCTCGTAAAGTAAAGGGGTCAGACCCCTCACTTGAAGGGGTCGGTAGTGCCTTAATTTGATTTAGGAACTCATACAATGTCTAATTATGTTCGTCGCCTTTTATTGTGTCTATTGAGGTGGTAAAATGCCCTCAGGTTCATGTTTACTCCTAAAACAGATAGAATCAAAGAGGTGGCCAAATCCCAATCAAAGGTGATTGAGGAGCTAAAAATGCTCTTGGAGGGGCAAGTGCGTGTGTACATTGACTATGGAAACGCGCACAAATGGTCAAATCGCTTGGGGTGGCACATTGACCAGAAGAGGATTTATCAATTCCTTTCTTCATTTGACAACATAACCAACATAGGATTGTACGATGGTACACTTCAAGGAGATGCTCGGTCGGAACAATCAATTAAGGATGCTGAGCAGCGTGGTTATCGAGTTAGAACGAAACCCGTTAAGATCATGCATATTTCAATCAATGCAAGCAGCATTAGTACCACGTCGCCTGATCTACTCAAAGAGTTCATCAGAATGGCATTATTACGAGAACTCGATATTAAAACTATTGAGTTCTTGAACGCGAGGCTAAAAGAATTGAATCAGAGGGGCGTATATTACGTTGAGGAACGGAAGTGCAACTTCGACGTGGAAATTGGATCGGACATGCTTCTTGATCTTGAGCGAGGAGGAACAGATTGCTTTGTGCTATGGAGCGGAGATAGTGATTTCCAGCATCCCATCAAAGAACTTTTACTAAAGAGTAAAAAGGTAATACTTTTTGCGACAGCTAGACGCGTTGCAACGGAATTGGATGAGTTGCGAAAAATAGGGCTGTTGATCTTTGATATTGCTAAGATACGGGAATTTATCTGCTGGCCACGCGAACTCGCGGTGGGAAAAGCAAAGGGGACGCCCTAAGGCGCCCCCAAGCTATCGACTAGTGCAGCTTTTAGCTGCAAGACTAGTTTGCCTTAGTTTGGGTGTGTGTGTCAACAAAATTATGCGCTTAGTACGCCTTGAATAGGACTGCTATCTCCGTGCCTTCCATTACGAGACCCCCTGTTGTTTAAGTGCCCCACTCACCAATTCCTCCATCGTCCACAGATGGTCGGTCAGATCTGCGGCCATGGCCGGAGTCATTTTTAGCGTCCTATGCCATCGGCAGAAGTTATAGTAGCTGAAATATAGGTGCAGAGCCGCTAGATGATTCTCTGATTTCTTTGAGAACGCGCTTGTTTTACGCGCCAGTCGCCGCACACTCATCCGCATCGTGAGATTGTTCCGCTCAACGTAGGACGTACTAATCTTCTCCACGTTGGGGTTGCCAGCGACCACCACTGGACGAGCGCCCACTACTTCATCGCCGCGATATATTTTCATCAATTGTCCAAAATGGACTTCTGTGCCAAAGGCCAATTCTGCAGCGTCTCGGTAAGCCAGCAAACCATCCGTCGTAAGTTGAAACTCACCTACAAGTCGTCGCCGTAAATCCATCATGAGCCGGTAGGCTGAGGCCGTATCCCGGTGCCCCAAGATATAGCTAATTACCAGTTTAGTATCAGCATCTAACGCCACAAAGACCCACACTTCGCCTTTATAGCCGTTCATAACTGCGCCTATATGCTCAGGATCAGCCTCTTTTTTTCCGATGAATGACCATAACTCATCGGCTTGGACGTACTTGGCCTGAATGTTTTGAATCTTGGCATCAAGGAGGCGGTGGCAGGAGTCGCCAGCCCGAACGAGCCAGGACATAATCGTATTCTGATTCACGCCTGTCATGCGCTCTAAGGCGCGAATACTGTGCCCTTCTACGAGGCCACCGAGTATCGTTAGGACTTTCTCTTTTCTCAGCACATACATCTGTTATTTCACTTGATAAGATACGAGGCAAAAAAATATCAGGGGATCACGCCTTTTGCCCTGAGAATAACCTGATACGCCTTAGATACTTTTGCCTTGCCATTTAGCCACCGATTAATTGTGGGCGGCGGTACCCCAATTTCAGAAGCTAGCTCGTACTGGCGCTTGTCGGTGCGTTCCAGGTATGCGCTGATCTGACGTACCACTTCGTTGTTGATACCATTCGTCTTGTTCATGGCGTAAAGAGGATAACATATGAATTATCACTTGTCAATAGATATTTTACGAGGTTGGAGTTGGGGGTGAGACAAAAGTGTCCAAAAAGAGCTGTGGCGAGCAGGTAAACATGCCAATCTTCTGAAGATCCAACTTGCTCAGTTCTTTGTCCAAAAAATCATCGAGAGTTATAAAAACATTGCACTTGGCATCTAAGGCCGTGCCCACATGGATACAATCTGCGGCTTCAATATTTGTGTCGCGAGCCATTTCAAATACTCGTTGCCAGCCATCGGGTTTCAGATCAACAAAGGTGATGAAATCCTTGTAGGTCAGTTCATACTCCTGATACAAGAGATTCCAGAGATCGGTTAGTTCTGTGGGTGTCAGGTCTCGTTTATGTCGATTGCTGTAAATCTGGTTAATCTGTATGCCCTGAGCTAACTTGTTATTGATGTACTTTGTCATCTGTACCTGGGTAAGTATTTCTAAGTAAGCTAACAATGATGAGACTGTTGGAATCTTTTGCGTCCTCAGGTAACGCAATACCTGACGAGAATCGGTGCGACGCTTGTATAGATCATCAAGCAAAATATTAGTATCAACATACACGGTGAGGCTAGGAGTGGGTGCAAGGGTTGGTGCGGTTGTGAGGACTGGATTAGGATTTGTCTTTGCCGCCATCTTCTTTTGGAGGTTCTTTTGCTGGTGGCGTCTTTGGCGGGACATCTATTTTCACTTGCTCAACTGCATCTAAATCTGGTTTGGAGGATGGGTGCTTCTTAATGTGCTCAAGAAGCGCTTTTCGCAACTGCTCTTGGCGCTTTTTCTCAAGTTCCTGTAACTGCTCAGGAGTAGGCTCTTTGGGGGAGATGGGCATAGGAGGAATGTTCTTAGAGAGTCTATCGAGACTGACTGTAATGGTCAAGCGTAGCATTAGTCCTCCGTAGGGGTAACCACGCGTACCAGAGAAAAACATCTAAAACTGAGATTCAGGCACTACCAAGGGGTCTGACCCCTTGCGCTGTCGTCAGGATTCCGGTATCCTGCCCAGAGGTTTGCACGCCAACAGAGGGGGCATGATGTCACGAGTGGGCGCGGGGCTCCTGATCGGATGGCTGGTGATCGCGGGGACGGCCCGCGCCGAGGAGTTGACGGGACGGCAAATCCTCGATCAGGTCGCCGAGCGTCACGAGGCGCCCTATGAAGGCGAGGTGCAGACCATGACCCTCGTCGACAAGAAGGGCAACCAGGAAGTCCGCGAGGTGCGCCGATCGGTCCGCAAGGGTGAAGACGGGCAGTTCAAATACCTCATCATCTTTGACAGCCCTCCCGGCGTGAAGGGGGTGGCCCTGCTCACCTGGCAGCACGCGGACGCCGATGACGACCAATGGCTGTACCTGCCGGCGCAGGGCGACCAGCTCAAGCGGATCGCCAAGGGCAGCAAGAAAAATTACTTCATGGGAACGGACTTCACGTATGAGGATCTCGTCTCCGAATCACGCGACAAGTTCACGTTCACCCGGCTGGCCGATGAGGTCCTGGACGGGACGGCGTGCTTTGTGGTGGACATCGCGCCGGCGACCCCGGAGCTGGCCAAGGACAGCGGCTACCAGAAGCGGACGGTGTGGATCCGCCAGGACACCTTCGCCATCCTCCGCACCGATTATGTTGATAAACAGGGCAAGCTCTTGAAGCGCCAAACGGCGGATGAGCTGGTCAACGTTTCGGGCCCCCTGTGGCGGGCGGCGATGACGCGGATGGAAAACTTCAGCAACGGGCATGCCACCCATGTCCGGGTCGAGAAGCGCTTCCTGGAGGAGTCCGCGGTCCCTGAAGACCACTTCCAGCAACGGTTCCTGCAGTCCGGCCAGCACCTGCTTTAAGCCCGCCGGCGATGCTTGAGCGCATCTTCACCTTTGGGGCGCGCCGCCGGATCCCCTGCGTCCTCCTGCTCGTCCTCCTCACCGCGATCGCCGTCAACGGACTCATGAAGCTGCGCATCGACGCAAATTACGACAGCTTCATGAGCGCCAACGACCCCAACTACCCGGCGTACGAGCGCACGATCGAGGAGTTCGGCTCCGACAACACGACCATCATCTACCTGCGCGACCCGGAGCTGTTCAGCCAGGCGCGTCTGCGGCGGATTGAGGAGCTGGCCTCCGCCCTGTCCGACCTCGACGCGGTGGAGCGCGTGGAGAGCCTGTTCAGCGCCCTCAACATCCGGGACCAGGAGGGGATGCTGGAAGTCGGCCCCCTGATGGACACGACTCCCGAGGATCCTGAAGCGCTCGCCCTCGCCAGGTCGAACGCGCTCTACAGCCCTCTCATGAAGCGCAACGTGATTTCGGAGGACGGTCAGGTGACGTCCATCACCGTGACCGCCAAGCGCGACCGCAAGGATCCGGACTTTAACAAGAAGTTTTTCCGGGCCGTCGAGGACCTGCTCGCGCCGCTGCGCGGGGAGTTTGATGAGGTGTTCCAGATCGGCCCGCCCCGCCTCAACGTGGAAATCGAGCGGGCGATGTTCGCCGATATCTTCCGCCTGACCCCGATGGCGACCGCCTTGCTCATGATCACCATCTTCTGCTTCCTGGGAACCGGGATGGCGGCGGTGCTGCCGCTGTTCACGGCGGGCCTCAGCATCATCTGGACGCTCGGCGTTATGGGGTACGTGGGGCTTCCGCTGACGCTCTTGACCGCTCTCCTGCCGACGCTGCTGATCGTGATCGGCTCAGCCGAAGATACCCATATGCTCTCGGAGTATCTCCATGCGATCGCGAGCGGAAACCCGAGCCACGCCGGGCGGCAGCAGGCGGTCCGCCTCATGGCCAAGAAGATCGCGCTTCCCATCGTCCTCAACACCTTTACGACGGTCCTGGGGTTCTACGCGAACGCTGTCAACGACATCATCCTGATCAAGGGATTCGCCTACTCCAGCTCCTTCGCCATGACGGCCAGCTTCGTGTCCACCGTGCTGTTCCTGCCGCTGGCCGTGAGCTTCTTTTCGCCCAAGCGCATCCATCTGGCTCCTGAAAACGAGAAGCCCCATGGGCTGGTGGGGAAGCTGGTCGATGCCTTGGAGCACGTCTCCACGCGATACCGCAAGACCCTGGTGGGGCTGCTCGCCGGCGTGGTTGTGGTGTTTCTCGGCCTGGCCTTGCGGGTCCAGGTCACCAATGACCCGCTCTCCTATTTCAAGCCGAACACCGTCCTCATCAAAGATTCCAACACGCTCCAGAAGGATCTGGCCGGCATGTCCGTGTTTTTCCTGACCCTGGAGGCGAAGGAAGCGGGGGCGTTCAAGCGCCCCGAGCTCCTCAGGTCGCTTGACACCATTGACCGCCGGCTGGATGAGCTGGGGTTTGACAAGGCGCTGTCCCTGGCGGACTTCCTCGCGCTCGTGAACCGCGAGATGCACCAGGGCGATCCGGCCTTTCACCGGGTGCCGGACCGCCAGGACCTGGTCGAGCAGTACCTCCTGTTCTTCCAGCGGGAGGACCTCGAGCAATACGTGGACCACGACTATCGCGTCGCGAACATGATCGTCCGCCATCATTTCTCTGATTCGCACACCCTCAACCAGCAGCTCGCCGTCCTGCAGCGGGAGCTCCCGGCGATCCTGGGCGAGCGCGTCAGTTTCCGGCTGACCGGCGAGAACCTGATGATCAACCAGGCGGCCGAGTCGTTGTTCATCGGCGAGGTTCAATCGGTGGGAATGCTGATCAGCGTGATCTTCGTGATCATGTCGCTGCTGTATACCTCCGCCCTCGCCGGGGTCGTCTCGCTGGTGCCGAACCTCATTCCCATCGTGATCAATTTCGGCACGATGGCCCTGCTCAAGATCCCGCTGAATCCGGGCACCGCCATGGTCGCCGCGATTGCGATCGGCATCGCGGTGGACGACACCACGCACCTGATGTCCCGCTACAACGACGAGCGCAAGAAGACCGCCGACATGGACGAAGCCCTCCGGGTGACGGTGTGGGGCGAGGCCGTGCCGGTCATGGCCACGACGGTCTCGCTGGCGCTGGGGTTCGTGATCCTCATGAGCTCCAAGTTCACCATTGTGGCCCAGTTTGGGCTGCTGTCGGCGATCATCATGATCGTCGGCCTGCTCACCGATATGCTCATCACGCCCCTGCTCCTCAAGCACGTCCGGCTCGTCGGGATCTGGGACATCCTGGCCCTCAAGGTCGGCCGGGAGGTGGTGTCCCGCAGCCCGCTGTTCGAGGGGATGTCTAAGTTCCAGATCAAGAAGGCCATCCTCCTGTCCCGCCTCGTGACCGTGCCGCAAAGCCAGGACGTCCTCGTCCAGGGCACCAGAGGGCGGAATATGTACGTGGTGCTCTCCGGGGCCGTGGACGTCCTGCGGACCCAGGAGGCCCGCACAGAACGGATCGCGACGCTGAGGCCGGGGGAGATCTTCGGCGAGGTGGGGTATAGCCAGGAAACGGAGCGGACGGCCACGGTGCGCGCGGCCGCCGAGGTCACGCTGCTTGAGCTGGAGTTCTCGTCCGTCCAAAAAGCCCTGCGATGGTACCCTCAGATTGCCGCGCACCTCAACCTGAACATCAGCCGGATTCTCGGGACGCGGCTGGCCGGCATGCATGCGAGAACGGCCCACCTGGGCCTGGCGGATGCCAAGGCCTGACCCGCGCGGCCTGGCCGCCCTGGTCGTGCTGATGCCGCTCGCGGCGTCCGCGGCCGAGGGCGAGGACAGGAACTTCGTGCGCGATTTCGTGCGCGCGGCGACCTACACCGTGGAGGGCTACACGAGCGTCTTCTCGCAGACCTTCCCCTCGACGCCGGACCGGATCGGGGACGACAAGGCCGTCACGTTCTGGAGCAAGGCCACGGCGAAATCCCAGGCCGCCCTCCTGGGTGGCCTGAGCCTGAAGCTGGCGCTCTTCGCCGTGTATTCCGCCTATGAGGATGAGCGGCGGGGCGTGTTTGCGTCGCCGGATAACGAGAAGCCGTACTCGCGGTACCTCGATTTTAAGGAGCTCAACCTCCGGTACGACCGCAAGGCCTTTGCGCTGATTCTGGGACGGGCGCCTGTCACCGTCGGCCTTGCGACCCTCTACTCACCCGCCAACCGCTACCGGACCCTCGACACGACGAACCCCATGTATCCGGACGACCTGGGCGCGTGGCAGGCCAGCCTGGACTGGTTCCTCGGGGACAACACGCTCAGGGTTTCGGTCCTGCCCATCGAAGAACGCTCCCTATCTCCACACGGCGGCGTCTCCCGATGGCTGGGCGAGTCTGAGGAGGGCTTCAGCTCCTCGTCTTCAGGAACCGGCTCAGGAGGCGGGGCGACCGGGCTGACCCTGCCGGCAGGCGTGAATGCCCAGACGGTCTTTCGCAACCGGCCCGGCTACCTGCTGAAGTTCAGCGGGGTCGCGACCGGCGTGGATTACTTCGCCGCCGCGCACTACGGCCCCTCCATCTTCCCCACCCTGCAGAATCCATTAGGGAATGAGTACACCATCGAGATGCCGATGGCGGCGGATTGCTCAGGAGGGGCGACGGTCACCCGGGGGGCGCTGGAAGTCCATGGCGAGAGCATCTACCAGGCCGCTGAAGGGAATGATGACCAGGATTTCGTCAAGTACGTCATCGGCGCCTCCTACCGTGAAACGGCCGTGGCCGAGCGCCTTGGGTTCGATGAGATCACCCCGGTGGTCGAGTACGCGGGCGAGTGGGTGACCGATGGCCAGGACAACCCGGGCGTCACCCTGCCTTCCGAAGAGGCGCGGCCGCTCCGGAATTCGCTGTTGTTCAAACTCGACCTCATGCCCAGCGACAAGCTCACCATTACGCTCGGCGGCGTCCAGAACTTCAGCACGGACGACCACTCCGAGAGCATCGGCCTCGAGTACAAGCCGAACTACAACCTGACGTTCAGGGCGTATTGGGCGCGGTTCAAGGGGACGACCGACTCCCCCCTTGGCCGCTGGGACCGGAACGACCACCTGGCATTTGGCGTGAAGAGAGTCTTCTGAAGCCCTTCTAAAACCCCCGGGAATCAGGCACACTAGAGGGTAACTGGGACGAGGGCGCCGCGATGAACCCATTCGACTTCGCTCAGGGTTCATGGTGAGCGAGTGAAACGAGTCGAACCATGAAGATCCTCGGGATTTCGTACGTCGTGCCAAGCCGGAAGGTCACCAACGACATGGTGATCGAGGCGATCCTGCGCCTCAGCCGGAAACACCTCTCGTGGATCAAGCGGAAAATCCTGGTCACCAAGCTGGAGGAGGCCTTTAAAAAGTGCGGGACGGTCGTCCGCTATGTCCGCTCCCTCCCGACTGAATCGCGCCATCCCAAGGGGGAGCGCGCGCTGGATCTCACGGTCAGGGCGGGGCGGGACGCGCTGCAGAAAGCCGGCGTCAACCCCGAAGACATCGACCTGCTGATCTATACCGGGGTGGGGCGGGGGTGGCTGGAGCCGGCCATGGCCAACGTGTTCCAGAGCGAGCTCGGCCTGACACGGGCGACGTGCTTTGACGTGATGGACGCCTGCGCGAGCTGGATGAGGAGCATGGCCATCGCCAAGACCTTCATTGAGCAGGGCACGTACAAGACCGTGATGATCCTCAATTCGGAGTTCAATGTCCGGGAATTCGGCGCCTCGTACGTCATCGAGCGCCTGCACGACCTCTATGACCTCTTTGCCGGCTACACGATCGGGGAGGCGACCACCGCCACGATCGTGGGCGCCAACGGCAATCCGAACGATTTCTATTTCACGTTCAGGACGTGGGGATCGCAGTACCACCTCTGCCAGATCCCCCTGCCCAACGCCTGGGACTATACGCCCGACCCGTCCACCAATCATGCCAAGCCCATGGTGTTCTACGCCAAGTCGCGGGAGCTCTTGACGTTCACCGTGCAGAAGCTGTGGGAGCATTTCCGAAGCGATCCCTATCTGTCCACGAAACGCTACGACATCATCTTCCCGCACGACGTCAGCGACGTGTCCACCATCATGGCCACGCAGCTGGCGGGCCTCGATCCGCAGCTGCTGTACCGCACGCACAGCCGGTACGGAAACACCGTCTCCGCCACGATTCCGTTGGGGATGGCGCTCGCCTTGGAAGAAGGCAGGCTCAAGTCCGGCATGGAGGTCTTGCTCGCCTGTGGAAGCGCCGGCGTCTCGACGGCGTTCTGCGCGTTCAAGTACGCGGCCCACATGCCGCAGGCATCCGGCGAGGAGCTCGCCGGCGTCATCACGCATTCCTAACACCTTCCCACGTGGCGTTGGCGCAGGACCGCTTCAAGGCGCTCTACCCGTTCGACTCCCATTGGTTGGATCTCGGAGGCCTGCGGTACCACTATGTGGATGAAGGCCGCGGGGAGCCGGTCGTCCTCCTCCACGGCAATCCGACGTGGTCCTTCTACTATCGCCGCCTCATTCTGGATCTTCGGCAGCGCTACCGCGTCATCGCCCCGGACCACATCGGCTGCGGCTTCTCCGACAAGCCGCAGCGGTATGCCTACACGCTCGAGCGGCACATCGCGAACGTCCAGGCCCTGATCGAGCGTCTGGGGTTGGCGCGCCTCAGCCTCGTCATGCACGATTGGGGCGGGCCGATTGGCATGGGCTACGCCGCGCGCCATCCGCACGCGGTGGCCCGCTTCGTGGTCTTGAATACCGCGGCCTTTTGGATGCCCCGCTTCATGCCTCTGCGCCTCCGCCTGTGCCTCGTCCCGGTGGTGAGCGAATGGGCGATCCGGCGCTTCAACCTCTTTGCGCGGTCGGCCCTGGCGGTGGCCTGCCGGCATCAGGAGCGCATGACGCCCGAGGTGAAGGCGGGCTACCTCGCCCCCTACGACAGCTACGCCAACCGGATTGCGACGGTGCGATTCGTGCAGGACATCCCGCGCACCAAATCCCATACCAGCTATCGCGCGCTCGAAGCCGTCGAGCAGGGCCTGGCGCAGTTGGCCCGCCATCCGATGCTGATCATCTGGGGGGCCAGGGACCCGGTGTTCACCACGGCGGTCCTCAGGTCATGGCAGGAGCGGTTCCCGCGCGCCATCGTGAAATCCCTCGAGGACGCGGGGCATTACGTGATGGAAGACGCCTCTGAGCGGATCATCCCCTGGGTGAACGAGTTCCTAACGAAAAGTGACAGTCACTTTTCCAGTAAGGACCCGCATGAAAAGTGACTGTCACTTTTTCTGTGATGAGCGCTAACATCGCCTCCCGCCTGACCGCGTTCGCCCGCCAGGACCCCTCCCGGCTTGCCCTCGTCTGCCCGCGCGGCCGCCGCATGACCTTTCAGCAGTTGGAGGAGGAGACGGACCGGTATGCCCACGGCCTGACCGCGCTGGGGATCACCCGAGGGATGCGGGTGCTCATGCTCGTGCCGCCGGGGGCGGAGTTCTTCGCGCTGATGTGCGCCCTCCTCAAGATGGGAGCGGTCGCGATCCTCATCGATCCCGGGATGGGGAAAACCAACTTGCTGCATTGCATCCAAGACGTTGAGCCGCAGGCACTGATCGCGGTTCCAGTGGTCCACCTCTTACGCATGCTCTCCCGCAGCTCGTTCCGCCACGTGAGGTACTCGGTGACCGTAGGCCGCAGATGGTGGTGGGACGGTCCAACCCATGCACAGATCAGACGGACCAAGAGGGAACCCTTCCCCGCGGCGCTGACGGATCGTGAGGAGCTGGCGGCGATTGTCTTCACGACCGGGAGCACCGGGATCCCGAAAGGGGTCCAGTACCTCCACGCGACGCTCGACGCGCAGGCCGACTCCATCCACCGCGCGTTCCACCTCACGCCCGATCAGGTCGTGCTGGCAGCTTATCCTCCCTTTGCGCTGTTTTGCCTGGCGCTGGGAGCCACCTGCGTGCTGCCCGCCATGAATCCTGCCAAACCGGCTGAGGTGAATCCCGGCCCTGTCGTCGAGCTGATCCGACGGTATCAGGTCACCATGTCGCTCGGCTCGCCGGCATTCTGGGACCCCGTCAGCCGGTACTGCCTGGCCCGGCAGATCCGGCTTCCCTCTCTCAAGACGATCCTCATGTTCGGGGCCCCGGTCGCTGAGCCGATCCTGCAACGGCTCAGCGAGATCCTGCCGGCCGGGGCGGACGCCTTCACGCCGTACGGCGCCACGGAAGCCCTGCCCCTCACTTCGATCTCGGGTTCGGAGATCCTCCGGGAGACCGGCGCGCTCACGCGCCGGGGCGCCGGCGCTTGCGTGGGGCAGGCGCTTTCGGGCATCACCCTGAAGATTCTCCGGATCAGCGACGAACCCATTCCCACGTGGGACGAGGCGCTGGTGCTTCCCCCGGGGCAGATCGGCGAGATCGTGGTGAAGGGCCCGGTGGTGACCGCCGCCTATGACCATCGGGAGCCTGAGACGGCCCTGGCGAAGATCCATGAGGGCGCGACGGTGTGGCACCGGATGGGCGACGTGGGGTATCTGGATGAGCGGCAGCGGCTGTGGTTCTGCGGCCGCAAGGCCCACCGCGTGGCGGCCGGAGACAAGACGCTGTTTACGGTCCGGTGCGAAGCCGTGTTCAACCAGCATCCCGATGTGGCCCGGTCCGCGCTCGTCGGCGTGGGGCCCAGGGGCGCCCAGCAGCCCCTGATCGTGATCGAGCCCGCGCCGGGGAAGATGCCGAAAAGCCGTCAGGCCGCCGCGCGATTCAGGCAGGAGCTGCTCGAGCTGGGAAGCCGCAACGACCTGACGCGGGACATCGCCCAGGTGCTCTTCCACCCGCATCTGCCTGTCGATTTCCGGCATAATGCGAAGATCCTTCGAGAGCAGCTGGCGGTGTGGGCGGCGAGAGGTTCATGAGGGCGCTCGTCACCGGCGGGGGCGGATTTCTCGGGCGGTACATCGTGGAGCGGCTGGTCGCCCGCGGCGATGCCGTCCGCGTCCTGGGACGCCGCCGCTACCCGGAGTTGGAGCCGCTTGGCGTGGAGACGGTCCAGGCGGATGTGCGGGATGAAGCCGCCGTGGTGAGGGCCTGCGCAGGGATCGAGGTGGTCTTCCACACCGCGGCGCACGTCGTCGTCTGGGGACGGTGGAGAGACTGCTACGAGACCAACGTGCAAGGCACCCGCCACGTGCTCACCGGCTGCCAGGCGCAGGGCGTCCGCCGGCTCGTCTATACCAGCACCCCCAGCGTGATCTTCGACGGCTCGGATCTGTGCGGCGTGAATGAGACCGTTCCCTACCCTGCGCGCTACACCTCCGCCTATCCGGCGACCAAGGCCCTCGCGGAGCGCGCGGTCATTGAGGCCAACGGCCGGCACGGCCTCCTCACCGCCGCCCTGCGGCCGCACCTGCTCTGGGGCCCCCGGGATCCCCATCTCCTGCCCACGATCCTCCAGCGCGCCCGAGCCGGGCAGCTCGTCATCGTGGGGGATGGAGCCAATCAGGTGGATCTCACCTACGTGGAGAACGGGGCGGACGCCCATCTGTTGGCCGCGGACCGCCTCACGCCCGGCTCGCCGGTCGCGGGACAGGTGTATTTCATCAGCCAGGGCCGACCCGTGGTGCTCTGGGAGTTTCTCAACCAGGTGTTCAGGAAGCTCGGGATCGCTCCCGTGAGCAGACGGATCTCCCGCCGGACCGCGCGCGTCCTCGGGGCCGTGAATGAGCTGGGCTATCGCCTCCTGCCGGTTGGGGAACCGCGGATCACGCGCTTGCTGGCCGATGAGCTTGCGACGTCCCACTACTTCGACATCTCCAAGGCCAGACGGGACCTTGGCTACGAGCCGCGCGTGAGCCTGGAGGAGGGGCTGGAACGGTTCATCGCTTTTCTTGACAGGTCAGGGGCGCCGGATGGTAAGATGCCCTGAGGACGTGCATCAACGAGGGGAACGACTCCGATGCGAGTGATCATCCATGGGGCGCGAAGCGGCCGTCCGGTGTCGGGCGCACCGTACCGCCGGTATGGCGGCAGCACGTCCTGCTTCAGCGTGGAAACCGGGCAGGGGCTCATCATCCTCGATGCGGGAACCGGCCTCGCGTCGATCGGGGAGGAGCTGGCCCGGCGCGCGACGGTGCCTCCCATCGCGATCTTCTTCACGCATTTTCACCTGGACCACGTCATGGGCCTGCCCGCTTTTCAGCCCTTCTACCAGCGGGGGGTCGAGGTGACCCTGCGGGGATACGCGGAGCAGGCCGCGCCGTGGCCGCACACACTCAAGACCGTCTTCGGCAAGCCCCTCTGGCCTGTCGAGCTGCTGGAGGCCGGGGCGGCGATCCGCTTCGAGGATCTGCCGCGGCAGGGCTCGCTCGCGGTGTCCGGGGCCACGGTGTCCTGGTGCCCGCTCTGGCATCCCCAGACGTCCCTGAGCTACCGCCTCGAGGTGGCGGGCCGCGCGATCGTCCTCGCGACGGACGGGGAACACGGCCAGGCGGACTTGGACCGGGCCTTCCTGGAATTCTGCCGCGGCGCCGAGGTGTTGATCCACGATGCCCAGTACACCCCGGACGACTACCCGCGTCACCGCGGCTGGGGGCACACGACCTGGGAACAGGCGGCCCGGCGCGCCGCGCAGGCCGGTGTGGGCCGGCTCATCCTCACCTCGCACGATCCCAGCCGGTCGGATGACGAAATCGACCGGATCGTGGAACAGGCCAAGCGCATCTTTCCCAACACGTCGGCGGCCGCCGAACAGATGGTGCTCGCCGACTGATGGCGACGGGAGGGGGAACCATGGACCCGTCTGCGGAGCGCCCGGAACCCATCACCTACCACTACACGTTCACCTTCCCCTCTTCCGGGGACGTCAAGTACGTGAGGATTCGTCTGGACGGCACGACCCTCACCCTCATCCCGGAGCCGAAACCCTCTCCGCCATGGACGGCCCTGGACCATCATCAATGCCCGAACTGTCCGCTCAAGAAGGAGCAGGACCCCTGCTGTCCCGCCGCGGTGAGTCTGGTGGACATCGTGGAGTTCTTCAGCCGTTCATTCTCCTATGAGACGGTGGAGGTCTGTATTGAGAGCGGGGAGCGCCGCTACGTCAAGCAGACGTCCTTGCAGCAGGCCCTGAGCTCGCTCATCGGGCTCTTGATGGTGACCAGCGGCTGCCCGGTCATGGGCAAGCTCAAGCCGATGGTGCGGCACCACCTGCCGTTCTCGACGTTTGAAGAAACCCGGTACCGCGTCCTCTCGATGTATCTGCTGGCCCAGTATTTTGTGGCCAGGCGGGGCAGGCAGCCGGACTGGACCTTCGCACAGCTCGCCTCGCTCTATGAGGAGATCGGCACGGTGAACGCCTCTTTTCACCAACGGTTCCTGGAGCTGGCCAAGGGAGACGCAAGCCTCAATGCCCTGGCGATCCTCCAGATGTTCGGTGAAACCATCAAGCTCTCGCTTGATGAGAAGCTCCTGGATGACCTGGAAGTGCTGTTTCAGTCCTACCTGGAGGGACGCTGACGGACCACGCTGAACCGAAACGGGGACTTCGAGGTTCCCAGGACCACATGGTTCTCCGGCCCCATCAGGACCGCCTCAAGCTTGCCCGCCTCGCCCCCGATCCGTTCCTCGTTGACGAGCGTGCCAAGCCGGCTCCCGCGGTCCTGCACGACGAGGTAGTTGCCGTCCGGCGTGAGATCAATGGCGCAGTGGTTGCGGGACACCTGGTACGGAGGCGCGTCCGGCAGATACAGGTCGTTGAAGCTCAAGGCATCGTCCACCATCCCCTCCACCTTGCGCCCCATGCGGAACGGAAATTTGCAAAGCGCCCGGCCCCCTTTGCCGACAACTTGTTCAGCGACTTTCGTCTCGCCGACCAAGACGAGCGCCTCGCCGGGGGGAAGCGCCGCTTCCCGCTCTCCCTCCGTCACGACCAACGGGGGGATGCGGGGGCCCGGCATCGCCGGCGCTGAGGTCGCGGAGCTCCGGGATTCCAGCAGCTGGAGGTACTTCAGATTCATGATGCGCAGGCGCTCAAACAGGACGCGCAGGAGGGGCAACGCGCTCTTGGGGTCCTTCCTGAGGAGGCGGTTAAACGTCTCCTGGGTGATGACCCGAAGCACGCAATCCTCGAGGGCCGCGATGGAGGCGCTGCGGGTCGATTCCAGCACCAGGTTCATCTCGCCGAAGAACTGGCCGGGCCCCAGCCGCGCCAGCACCAGCCGCTTGCCCCCGGCCTCCTTGTATACTTCCACCCGGCCGACCATAATCCGGTAGGCGCATGTCTGCGTCTCGCCTTCGCGGATGATGACGGTGCCACGCGCGGCCTTGACGGTTTTCGGCTGAGTGGCGCCGTCCGTCGTCCTGCTCGCGGCGCTCGGGCTCCGCCTCGCCGGCCCCCCGGCGCTGGAGGAAGCCCAGCTGAAGGTCTTCGACGCGTTCCAGCGCCTTCAGCCCCGGGCCTATCGCCCTGTGCCGGTGCGCATCATTGATCTCGACGACGAGAGCCTCGCGAAGCTCGGCCAATGGCCGTGGCCGCGCACGCAGGTCGCCCGGCTGGTCGAGCGCCTGGCCGAATTGGGCGCGGCTGTCATCGCCTTTGACGTCGTCTTCGCGGAGCCCGACCGCACCTCCCCGGCGCGCATCCTGCCCTTGTGGTTGTCGCCCGCTGAAATCGAGGCCCTGAGCCCTCAGCTTGGCGAGCTGCCTGACCATGATCAGGCCCTGGCGCGCGCCATCGGCTCCGCCAGCGTCGTCACCGGGTTTGCGCTGACCACCGAGGCCAACGCCGGTGAGCCTGCGCTGAAAGCCGGCTTTGCGCATGCCGGCGACAAGCCGCACGCGTATCTGGCCGATTTCGCCGGCGCGGTGGTCACGCTGCCGGCGCTCGAGTCCGCGGCGTCCGGCAACGGCCACTTCAACATGCTGGCTGAGCAGGATGGGATCATCCGACGGGTCCCGCTGCTGCTTCGTCTGGGGGAGACGCTGTATCCGTCCCTGGTCGCGGAGTCCCTTCGGGTCGCCCAGGGCGCTTCCACGTACCTGGTCAAGTCCTCAGGCGGCAGCGGGGAGGCGAGCTTCGGAGCGCACACCGGTATCACGCACGTCAAGATCGGCGCGTTCATCGTCCCGACGGATGCGCAGGGCCGAATCTGGTTGTACGACACCGGGCCGGTCCCTGAGCGGAGCGTGCCGGCCTGGCGCCTCTTCGAGAAGGACGCCGACCACGCGACGGTGGAGGGGGCCATCGTGTTCCTGGGCACCAGCGCCGCCGGGCTCAAGGACCTGCGCACCACGCCGCTGAACCCGGTGGCGGCGGGCGTCGAGGTGCACGCGCAGCTCGCCGAACAGATCCTGCTGCAGGAATTCCTCCAGCGGCCTGATTGGGCCGGCGGCGCCGAAGTCGTGTATCTCGTCGTCCTGGGGGCGGGGCTGATTCTCCTGTTGCCGCGCATCGGTCCCGCGTGGTGCGCCGTGCTGGGGAGCGCCGCGATCGGCGCGGCGTGCTGGTTCTCGTGGGCGGCCTTCGGCCGGCTGCGCTGGCTGGTGGATCCGGTCTTTCCTTCGCTCGTCGCCTTGCTGATCTATCTGGTAGCCTCCCTGATCAGCTTCCTGCGGACCGAAGCCGAACGGCGCCAGGTGCGCCATGCCTTCAGCCGGTACATGTCGCCGGTGCTGGTGAACCGCCTGGCCGAGCACCCGGAGCAGCTCAAGCTGGGCGGCGAGACGAAGCCGATGACCTTGCTCTTCGCGGATATCCGGGGCTTCACGACGATTGCGGAGCAATTCGACGCGCAGGGGCTCACCACATTCATCAACCGCTACCTGACCCCCATGACCGAGATCATCCTCAAGCAAGGCGGCACGATCGACAAGTATATCGGGGACTGCATCATGGCGTTCTGGAACGCGCCCCTCGATGACGCGCAGCACGCCTCCCACGCCTGCCAGGCGGCCCTGCGCATGCAGGACTACCTGGTCCGCTGGAACGCCGCGGTGGAAGCCGAGGCCCAGGCCAAGGGCGCGCGGCATCTGCCCATCCGCATCGGGATCGGGATCAACACCGGCGAGTGCTGCGTGGGGAATCTGGGCTCGGACCAGCGGTTCGACTACTCGGTGCTGGGCGACGCGGTCAATCTGGCGTCCCGGCTGGAAGGACAATCGAAGACCTACGGCGTGGGGATCGTGACTGGGGAAGACACCTGCGGCCAAGCGCCGGACTACGCGGCGCTGGAGCTTGACCTGATCAGGGTGAAAGGGAAAACTCAACCTGCCCGCGTGTTCGCCCTGCTGGGCGACTCGGCGGTGAAGGCGGGCTCAGCGTTTCATGACCTGCGCGCCCGCCATCAGGAGATGCTGGCGGCCTATCGGGCCAAGCGGTGGGCCGACGCGCGGGCCTTAATCGGGGAATGTCTCAGGCTGGAGATAGCACAGACACAACTTGCGAAACTGTACGCGCTCTACACGACCCGCCTCGAGGACTGCGAAGCCAGCCCCCCCGGCGCGGAGTGGGACGGCGTCTTCGTCGCCACCTCAAAATAACTCAGGGGGCATACCCCTCTCCCCAGTTAGGGTATCGCAGTGCTTGCCCCGGAGGAGCGTGGGATGATGACATCGTTCGTCGACCCCGCATTGGAGCCGCCGTCGTCATAGGTGAGGTCGAGACTCCCTTCCTTGGCGACCGTGCCGTCTTTGTTCTGGAGGGTGAAGGTTCCGCTCAAGAATGCATCGTCGCTGTCCGTGATGAAGGCATCGCCTGTGAGCGAGGCGAACGACTGCGCTTCGATGGTTTCGGTGCGATTAATATTCCCGCTGGGCTCGGTGTTCACCTTGACAGCAGAGTTGCCGCCGCCGATGGTCCGCGCCCCGAAGTCGATATCCAGGCGGAAGTGGAAGTGACCCTGGATATTCTGGCCGGGTGAGCCATTGTACTTGGTCTGGACAAAGGTGCCATCCGCCCCGTCAAGACTGTAGTGAAACACCCCGGTCTCCACCGTCCGCACCTGATCCCACGTCGCCGTCCCATCCGCCACCTTCGTGCTGGTCGCGGCGGCCTGCTGGGTGGCGGTGGTGGAGGTGTCCCCGAGGTCCTGGCTCAAGTCGGTGGTCGTCGTGATGGTCCCCACGCTGGCCAG
>JACPTX010000011.1 GCA_016192545.1 Candidatus Omnitrophota bacterium
AATCGCTTCTCGATTCCGAACCGACTTCCGGTATGATAGCGCGCAACGCCGCCGCTGTCAACGTCACAGGACCCGGAGCCTGACCCGGCCGAGCAGGCGGTGGACGTCGGCGCGGTGGCACAGCTCGGTCCCCGGCGTCATCGCCGCGGCCGTGCCGCAGGCCACGCCGAGCCGGAGCGCCTGGTGGAGCGAGCGGGTCCTGCTCCATCCCACCATGAATCCGGCCACCAGCGAATCCCCCGCCCCGACGGCCGATCCTGTCCGCACTCGTGGAGCTTGCGCCCAGAGTACCGAGGGGTGAGTCCGGCTCGCCAACACAGCACCCTCTACACCCAATGAGATCAGGATGTGGACGGGGCCGCGCCGCGTCAGGTGTGCCGCAGCGGCCGACGCGTCCTTAATCGTTCTGAGACGGCGGCCGAGCAGCTCTTCGGCCTCTGAGCGGTTGGGCTTGACGAGCCACGGACGGGCGGCCAGCCCCGCGCGCAGCGCCGCGCCGGAGCTGTCCAGGACCGTCGGCAGCCGGCGCGCTCGGCACCGGTCGATGAGCCGCCGATACGTCCCGGCAGGCAGGCCCGGCGGCAGGCTCCCCGAGAAGACGACGCATGAGGCGAGTGATCGCAGCGTTCGCAACACCCGCAGCACGCGGCCAGCCGTCCGCAAGGACACCCGCGGCCCGGGGCAGTTGATCTGCGTCAGGGTCCGCGGGGCGGTCGTCTGAATCTGGTAGTTGTTCCGTGTCGAGCCTGGGACGGTGATGAACCGGTAGGCGATCCCCTGCTCGCGCAACAGCTCGCCGAGGATCACACCGTCATGGCCGCCGGCGAGCGCCACCGCGAGGGCGCGCCCACGCAACTCATGGACGACGCGCGAGACGTTGACGCCCTTGCCGCCGGCGTAGCGGAGGGTGCGCGCGGCGCGGTTCAGCTCGCCGAGGCGCAGCCGGGGCAGCGCGACCCACTCATCCAGCGAAGGATTCAGTGTGACCGTCACGATCATCCGGGGAGAGTGACGAGGCGCTCGTCAGCGAGCCGAGGCGGCCGTCGGGGAGGGGTTGCCTGCCTGCCGTGCCGGGCCCGGCGCAGGCAGGCGGCGTGCGGGAGCCGCGGCGTGCCTGGCGAGCGCGCGCTCGTAGACCTCGACGTACGCGCGGGCCGAGCGCTCCCACGAAAAGTCCTGCGTCATGCCGTGACGCATGAGCCCCGCCCACAGGTCGTGGTCCTGGAACGCCGCCAGGGCGCGCGTGACCGCGGCCAGGAGCGCCTCGGCGGAATAATCCTGGAAGACGAATCCGGTGGCGATCTGCCGCGCGGCGGGGGACAGGTCCACGACGGTATCCGCCAACCCCCCGACCCGCCGGACGATGGGGACCGTGCCGAAGCGCATGCTGTACATCTGGTTCAGCCCGCACGGCTCAAAGCGCGAGGGCATCAGGAACGCATCCGCGCCCGCCTCGATCTGGTGGGCCAGCGGATTGTCGAAGCGCAGGTTCAGCGCGAGCTTCTTCGGATACCGCGCGGCCAGCGCGGTCAGCTTCTCGTGGTAGACCGGATCGCCGGTGCCCAGGATGACGATCTGCAGCGGCAGCCGCATCAAGTCCTCCGCCGCCTGCGCGAAGATGTCGATGCCCTTTTGCTCGGCCAGCCGCTGGATCATCCCGATCAAGAGGTCGTGGCGCTCCGGCAATTGCTGAGCGCGCTGCAAGGCGAGCTTGCACAACCCTTTCCCGGCCGGCTCACGGCTCCAGTAGCGGGCGGCCAGATGCGCGTCGGTCTTGGGATTCCATTCATCCGGATCGATGCCGTTGAGGATGCCGGTGACGTCGCTCCGCCTCGACGCCAGCACCCCTTCCAGGCCGCACCCGAACTCCGCGGTCTGAATCTCCTGCGCGTAGGTCGGGCTGACCGTGGTGATGACGTCGGCATACACCAGCCCGCCCTTCAGGCAGTTGAGCTGGCCGTAAAACTCCAGCCCCTCGATGCCGAAGGCCTGCGGCGGCAGGCCCGTCAGCGGCCACGCCTCCGCGGGGAACAGCCCCTGATACGCCAGGTTGTGCACGGTGAACACCCGCCCCGCCGACTGCCAGAACCGGCTCGTCGGGCCGCGCAGCGCCAGATGCGGGAGCGCCAGCGCCGCCTGCCAGTCGTGGGCGTGCACCACGTCCGGCTGCCACTTCAGCTGCTCGACGGCGCTCAGCGCGGCCTGCGTCAACACGCTGAACCGCTCCAGGTTGTCCGGGAAATCCACGCCCTTGTCCTGATAGAGCCCGTCGCGGTCGAAGAGCTGCGGCTGCTCCACGAAATACGTCGGGATGTCCGCCTCGGGCATCCGGCCTTCCCACATCCCGACCGTGCGCGTCGAGGGGCCGACCGGGAGCGACCACGGCTTCAGCGCCTTGGCCAGCTTCCACTTCTTGACGTCCACCAGGCGGTACCGCGGCAGGACGACCCGGACCTCATGCCCCAGGCGCGCCAGCGCCTTGGGTCATGGATGGACTCAGCCTCCGTTGGTGGGCGCGTAGACGCGGTAGTCGAGAAAGGGGAAGCAGTTGTCGGCCGCCTCCACCTCGGCGAGCCAGGCCTCGTCCAGCGCATCGCGCTGGAGCGAGTCGTAGAGATGGCTGAAGCGCGCCAGGTGGTCGCGGACCCGCCGGTAGGCGTAGCCGGTGTGCGTCCCCGTCTTCAGGATGAACGCCCAGTCCGACGACTGCGCCAACAGCAGCTCCCGCGCCATCTGGTTGAGCGCGCGCTGGCGCAGCCCCGTCGCGTGGGGATGGGCGCGGGCCGTGTCCACCATCCGGTCCACCATCTTGTGGAGGTGGCGGTAGGTCCAGTCGTTCGAGCCGTTCAGCCACACCTCGTTGTAGCCCTGATAGCCCCAACTCGACATGCACGGCTGGGTCACCTGGTTCTTCGGATACCGCGCGAGGTAGTCCGAGGGGCTGATGAGCGTGAAGGTGCGCTGGTCGAAGTGCGCCTTGCGGATGAGGAACTCCAGCCAGTCCGGCCCCTCGAACCACCAGTGGCCGAACAACTCGGTGTCATACGGGCTGACGACGAGCGGCGGGCGGTCCATGACCGTCCGGATAAACTCGACCTGCCGCTCGCGGTTGAACATGAAATTGCCCGCATGCTGGGACGCTTTCTCGAGGGCGCGGTCCGGATCGTAGGGCTGCTTGTCGTCGGTCTTGCCGGTGATGCGGTGGTATTTGATGCCGGTGTTCACGCGCGTGCCGTCGGGGTTGACATACGGCCGGACATAGTCGTAGTCCAGCTCGAAGCCGGCGTCCCGGTAGAACTCGCGGTAGTCGAAATCGCCCGGATAGCCCTCGACCGCGCTCCAGACGCTCTTGGACGACTCCAGGTCGCGCCCGAACGCCGCGACCCCGCTGCGGCAGTAGACCGGCGCATACACGCCGTACTTCGGCCGCGGCGAGGCGAACAGCACGCCGTGCGCATCGGTCAGGAAATAGCGCACGCCCAGCTCCTTGAGGAAGGCGTCGTGCTCCGGATGGTAGCCGCACTCCGGCAGCCACATCCCCACGGGCCTGCGGCCGAACGCCTGCTCGAACGCCTGCGCGCCGACGCGCATCTGCGCGCGCACCGCGGCGCGCTGGTAGTCCATCAGCGGCAGGAACCCATGCGTCGCGCAGGAGGCGATCGGCTCCAGCACCCCGCCGTCGGCCAGCTCGCGGAACGGCGTGAGGAGATTGCGCCGGTACGCGTCCACGAACAACTGGCGGGCCGTCGTGAAGCGGTGGTGATACAGCAGCGCCAGGCGGTGGAACGGCGGCTGCCAGCGCGTGCGCCAGATTTCCTTCTCGGACAACTCGATCAATTTCTCGAGGTGGCGGACGTAGCGCGCCTGCAGCAGCCAGTCCGAGAGCATCGCCAGCAGCGTCGGCGTGAACGACATGGTGATGCGGAAGGGCACCTTGTCGTTCGCGAGCCGCTGGAAGCGCTCCACGAGCGGCAGGTAGGTCTCGGTCAGCGCCTCGAACAACCAGCGCTCTTCGAGGAAGTCCTCGTGCTCCGGGTGGCGGATGAACGGCAGGTGCGAATGCAGGACGAGGGCGACGAAGCCCTGATCCCCCGCCATCAGAGGGGGGATTTCCGGGCGGCTTTGGCGCGGTCCCTCGACCCGGCTCGGGACTCGCTTCGCTCGCGGGCGGCGGCGGGCTGGCCGTCGGTCTGACGGGTCACGGTCGTCGTGATGGCGCGGGCGTCCTGGCGGTCCGCGGACACGGCCTCCACCGGAATCGTCTGCGTGCCGTCCGGCAGATGCATCCGCACGCTGAAGGTCCCGTCGGGCCGCAGCGCCACCGGCTGCTCCTGGATCTTCACCGACGCCTTGGGGTCGGTCGCCCCATGGACGATCAGCTCCGCGTCCACCCGCAGCCAGAATCCGCGGCCCTGCGGCGCCTTCACCGGGCTGAACAACCCCGGCGAAAACAGCGCCTGCGACGCGAGGCCGCGCTCCAGCAGCGCCCTGAGCGCGGTGGGGCTGGAGCCCATCCCCACGCCGGCCGTGATGCCGAACAGCTTCCAGTAGTCGTCATCCGCGACCATCCATTCCTCGTCGAGGACCTCGGACGGGCCGAAGCGGGGCGTGGTCACGCGGTTCGAGCGCGCCAGGGTGAGGAAGCGGCCGCTGCGGGTCAGCAGGCCGATGTCCACGAGGAAGGAGCGGTTCGGGGCGTCGGCGTGGATGTACCAGTTCGCCGCCAGCCCGGAGAGCGCGATGTCGAACCACGCATGGGCCGGCTGGTCCGGGAAGCGGCGGTCCGTCACGTCGTAGACCCGCAGGACCGAGCGCAGCCCGATCGTCTCCTCGGGGCTGAGCTGGCTGCGCACCTGCCGCTCGACCTGCGGCTGGACTTCCCAGTAGGCGTAAATCCACCACGGGTCCTTCACCAGCAGGACGATGCGGTGGTCGCCGTATCCCGTCGGGATGAGAAACTGCTCTTCGACTGAACGGGGTCCTCCGGCCGGAGGCGCGGGGTATGACGCCGGCGCGGCGGGCTGAGGCGCAGCCGCCGCAACGACCGGCCCTGCCGGTGGCGTCTTTCGACCCTGCTCGGGACGCCACCCTGAGCGAAGTCGAACGGGCCTCGCTACGCGTCGTGTCACGCGTCGTGCCACGACAGGGCGGCGGACTGGACGTTTCGAGGCCGTCCGGCGGACAGTCTTCCGAGGAATTGTTCGGCGTCGTGCTGCGGATGAGCGCGCCATGACCCATCATCTCCTTCCTTCACGGCGAGAAGGGTATTATAGCGCGTTTCGTGACGAGGGCAATCGAAAAACAACAGGCAGGCGGACTAGGAAGACGGGCGCCAGCCGTGGAGCAAGAGATCGATGAGGGAGCGGCGGTACGGGCGGCTGAAGAGGTAGCCGACGGTGATGAGGAGATAGAGGACGGAGAAGCCGATCCGGACCGCGGGGACCGGGATGGCGAGCTGTCCCGCGAACAAGACCACGAGCAGGATGCCCTCCCCCAGCCCGAAGCTCCAGTTCGCCAGAATCACCACGGCCAGGAGCGACTGCGCCGCGGTCAGCAGGATTTCCTCGGCCTGGCGCGCGTCGAGCCCCATCGGCACGACGTGCCCGCCGGA
>JACPTX010000037.1 GCA_016192545.1 Candidatus Omnitrophota bacterium
CCAGGGCGCCGCGCAGGGGCTGGCGTGGCCGGAGGCGAGCCGGAGTCTGTCGGGCCAGGGACGCCTCATGTTGACCGAGGCCCGCATCGAGCACCTCAACATCCTCCGCGAAGTCTTTCAGCGGCTGTCCCTGCTGCCCGGCTTGCTCGAGGCGCTGCAGGCGAGATTGCCGCCGTCCTATCAAGCGCGGCTGGATGCGCGCGACACGATCCTGCATCCGGTCGACGCGCAGGTCACGGCGGCGGACGGGGCGCTGACGTTCGCCGAGCTGCACGTCGAGACGGATGATCTCGTCCTCAAGGGGGCGGGACGCGTCGGGCTGGACGGGACGCTCACCGCCCAGGCCTCGGTCTGGATCGATCCTGAGCTCTCGACGGCCATCATCCGCAGCGTCAACGAACTCCAGTCGCTCGCCGATGCGCGCGGGCGCCTCGAGCTGCCCGTCGTCGTGCAGGGGACCTTGCCGCGCGTCGCCGTCCTGCCGGATCTCGGACAGATCGGCTCGCGCTTGGTCGTCCACAAAGCCCAGGAGCTGATCGGCGGGCTGCTCCAGCGGGCGCTGGAGCAGGAACAGGACGCCCCGCCCTCGTCCGGACCATGACGCTGGAGGAGCTCGTCGGCCGGCAGCTTGTCGTCGGGCTGCCGGGCACCTCGCTGACGCCTGACCTCGCCGACCACCTGCGGGCTATTCACGCGGGCGGGTTCATCCCCTTCGAGCGCAACTTCACCGCGCCGGACCAATTCCGCGCGCTGGTGGCGCAGATCGGGCAGGCGCTGGGACGCGTCCCGCTGGTCATGGTGGACCAGGAGGGCGGGCGGGTGACGCGGTTTCGGCGCGGCGTGACGCAGTTTCCCGATGCGCTGGAGATGGCGCGCCGCCGGCCATCCGACGTCCTCCTCCAGGGGGTGAAGGAGGGGCAGGAGCTGCGGGCGCTGGGGGTGCAGGTGAATCTCGCGCCGTGCCTGGACGTGCTGGTCGAGGGCGCCGATCCGGTCATCGGGACGCGCTCGTACGGCAGCGATCACCGCCGTGTCGCGGCGCTGGGGATCTCCAGGATTCAGGGACTGCAGCAGAACGGGGTGGCGGCCTGCGCGAAGCATTTTCCCGGCATCGGCGCGGTGACGAAGGATCCCCATCGGGAGCTGCCGACTGTCGCGCTGGATTGGGCCGTGATGAACGCCATCCATCTCCCGCCCTTCGCGGACGCGGTCCAGCTGGCCGGCGTGGCGACGGTGATGTCCTCGCATGTGTGCTATCCAGGGCTCGGGCTTCCTGAGGGCCTGCCGGCGACGTTCTCGCCGTGGCTCGTCCGCCGCTTCTTGCGGGAGGAGATGAAGTTTGACGGGGTCGTGCTGAGCGATGATCTGGAGATGGGGGCTCTGCGCCGGCTCTGCCCCATCGGCGAAGCCGCCGTGCGCGCGGCCGAGGCCGGGCATGACGTCGTGCTCGTCTGCTCTGACCTGTCGGCCCAGCGCGAGGTCTTTGAGGCGCTGCGCGGCGCTTATCGCGGAGGGCGGCTGTCCACCGAGGCGCTCGAGGAGAGCGTCGCGAGGATTCAGCGGCTGATGGCGAGATGCGCCGCGAAAGAATTTTACCGCTGAGCCTTGATGGTGTTGGACGCGGTATGGTACGCTTTCGACCGGAAGCCGATAAAGGCACACTCGTTGAAAGACGGGGTCCCCTCCTTCGCTCGCGCACTTTCGTGCGCGAGCTTCGGAGGGCTCTTCGAAGCTCAATCACGCAAGTGGTTGAGCGTAGGAGAGGCAAAGCTGAAGGCCTGGGGTCGCGGAGGCCGCAGCGGGCGAGCGCTGGAGAAGCGCATCCCACACCCAGCTCGCTGGGTGTGGGACAGAGGCGCCTCACGGACATGCGCGCCGCGCGACATGGTGGCTTTAGCTGCCGAAGCTTCTGAGGGCGCTTTGGCGCCTTGTCGGCTTCCACGGCCTCATCCCGGATAGACAACACGGCTCGTGCAGAGCCGTGTTTTTCTTTTCTCCCTGCGGTACAATGGACTCCATGAGCCGGGACATCATCCCACGCCCTGCCGCATTGCCGTTACGCGGCAACCGCGGCCTCTGGCCGCGGGTCGCCAATGGCGACGCTGCAGGGCGTGGGATCACCCTCATCGAGCTGCTGGCCGTGACCGTCGTCCTCGGCGTGCTCGCCATCCTGGGGATTCCTCTCTACCAGTCTACGATCGAGCGGGGCTACTGCCGGGAGGCCTCCGACCTGCTCCTGGCCACGTACACCGGCGAGCGGCTCTACTACAGTAAGAACGGCACCTACCTGGTTCCCGCGACCTCGGCGCAGTGGAAATCCCTCAACCTCGACAACCCCAACTCGGAGGCCAGCCCGATGGTCTTCGCCGTCGACACGAGCTGCGGGGCCGACTGCTTCCTGGTGACTGCCACCTTCCGCAGCGAGACCTGGCTGACGGTCAACCAGGACCGCGCCTTCAGCAGCCCCAACGGGCAGTGCGACATCCAGACCGCCGTCCTCCCCGTGTGTGGCGATGGGAGCTGTAACGGCTCCGAGACCTGTGCGACTTGCCCCGGCGATTGCGGTGCCTGTCCACCCACCTGTGGAGACGGCAGCTGCAACGGCTCGGAGACGTGCTCTACTTGTCCTGGGGATTGTGGGGTGTGCCCACCTCCACCGCCAGCCTGTGGAGACGGCAGCTGCAACGGCTCCGAAACGTGCGGGAGCTGCCCCGCCGACTGCGGGGCCTGTCCACCCACCTGTGGTGACGGCAGCTGCAACGGCTCGGAGACGTGCTCTACTTGTCCTGGGGATTGTGGGGTGTGTCCGCCCGTCTGTGGCGACGGCAGTTGTAACGGCAGCGAAACCTGCGCGAGTTGTCCAGGCGACTGTGGCGCCTGCCCGCCGGTCTGCGGCGACGGGAGCTGCAACGGCTCCGAGACCTGCGCGAGCTGTCCCGGCGACTGCGGGGCCTGTGCCCCAGCTCCCTTCTGCGGCGATGGACAGTGCCAGGTCGGAGAAGACTTCGATAACTGTTTTGTTGATTGTTGCATCCCGGCCGGCAGCGATACCCCTGGCCCGTGTTGCACTGGATCGCAACGCCGTGCCGACAACGGCCGTTGCGACACGTGTTACTCCTCCGGCCAAATTCGAACCCGTAATAAGGACCGGCCGGGCGAGGCCTGGATGACGGTCGACCACAACCGCGTGTTTGCGAGCCCGAACGGACGGTGTGACACCTAGTCCCCCTCGTGATGGATCCCGCGTCCTTCGCGTTCTTCCTCCTCTGCGCGTTCGTCGCGGAGGTGATCGGCACGATGGCCGGCTTCGGCGCCGCCACCATCCTGACGCCCATCGCGAGCTTCTTCTTCGACATCAAGACCGCAGTGGCGCTCGTGGCCTGCTTCCATCTGCTGGGCAACGCCTCGCGGCTCTACTTCTTCGGCCGCCACGTGCGGTGGCCGGTCATCCGGCGCTTCGGCCTCATCGGCGTGCTCGCGGCCTTCGCCGGGGCGCAGGCCTCCGCGTGGCTGTCCGCCTCGATGATGCGGCTGTGCCTGGGCGTCTTCCTCATCGCGTACGCCATCCTGGAGGCGGCCCGCATCACAGAGCTGCGCGTCCCTGCGACGACGCGCACGCTCCTCATCGGCGGCATCCTGTCGGGGTTCATCGCCGGCTTGATCGGCACGGGCGGCGCGATCCGCTCGGTGTGCCTGCTGGGATTCGGGCTCGTCAAGGAGGCCTACATCGGGACCTCCGCGCTCATCGCGCTGGTCGTTGATGCCACCCGCCTGCCCGTGTATCTGACCCAGCAGTTCATCCCCGTGGCGTTGATGCCGGTGCTGGCGGGGTTCGTGCCGGTCGCCTTCGCCGGTGCCTGGGTGGGACAGCGGCTGGTGCGTCGGGTGTCGGCGGCGCGATTCAAGCAGGTCGTGCTGGTCATGCTGTTCCTGATGGGGTGCAAGCTGGTGTTGGACGGCTGGCGATGAAATACCTTGTCACCGGCGGGACAGGGCTGGTCGGGCGCGCGTTGTGTCAGGCGCTTCTGGACGACGGGCACGAGGTGGTCGTGCTGACCCGTCTGGCTCGTCCTTCCCACAGCCCGCGTCAGCGGTTTGTCGGGTGGTCGCCCCCTGTTCTCGGCTCGTGGACCGAGGAACTGGACGGCGCGGACGGCGTCGTGCACCTGGCAGGCGAGTCGGTGGTCGCGGGGCGATGGACCCCGGAACAGAAGCGCCGGATCGTCGAGAGCCGGGTGGGGAGCACCGAGACGCTCGTGCGCGCGATGCGTCAGGCGGCC
>JACPTX010000028.1 GCA_016192545.1 Candidatus Omnitrophota bacterium
AAAACGCCAGGAGGTCCGGAATGCCTGGTCCCAGATTGATGTGCAGCTCAAGCGCCGCCATGACCTCATCCCCAATCTCGTTGAAGCGGTGAAAGGCTACTTCGCCCACGAACGCCAAACCCTCGAGAACGTCATCAAGGCACGCACCCAGGCGGTCAACGCGACAGGTCTGAAGGACAAGGCTGACGCCGAAAATTTCCTCACCCAAACGCTCCGGTCGCTCTTCGCGGTCGCTGAGAGGTATCCGGAGCTGCGGGCCAATCAAAACGTCCTGGCCTTGCAAGAAGAACTCACGTCCACCGAGAACCGCATCTCGTTCGCCCGCCAGTTCTACAGTGACCAGGCGATGCGGCTCAACACCGCCATCGAAATGGTTCCCACGAACGTCGTGGCCGGCCTGACCGGCTTTCAGAAAGCCGAGTTCTTCGAGATCGAAGATCCCGCTCACCGGGAGGCTCCGCCGGTAAGGTTCTAACCCGGCATGGCCTTCACCCACGTCGAAATTGAGGAGCATCGCTGGCTGTGTTGGCGTGGGGCGCGCACCTCTTCTTCGGCCTGCCCATCGAATCTCTGCGTGAACAGGGGCTGACGCTCTTCTTGATCGCGCTGGGATTGGCGATCCTCCACTGGGCGATCGCCAGTTACCACCTCGTCGACCGGGTCCTTGCCGCCATTGGCGCGAGGCCGCTGGATCCGGAAGACGCGTATCACCGACGATTACGGAATCTGATCGAGGAAGTCGGGGTGGCGACCGGCGGGCGGCACCGCGTCGAGCCGTATGTGATCTCGACGACGGCCATGAATGCCTGCGCGATCGCGGACTGGCATGGCCGCTGCGCCATCGCAGTGACTGAAGGCCTGCTGGCGCGACTGACGCGGAGCCAGCTGGAAGCGGTCATTGGCCATGAGGCCGCCCACATCGCCAGCGGCGATAGCCTCGCCAACAGCCTCGTCTGTGGACTCTTCGGTCTTCATGAGGAGGCGTTCAAGCGGCTTTCTGGATTGTTCGGTGGGCGCCGCAGTGCTGACCTGTTCAGAGGTCGGGCAGGGGCGTTCCTGGTTTTTATCCTGATCGTCTTGTGGCTCACCACGCTGGCGAAGCGGTTGTGCCATCTGGCCATCTCGAGGACGCAGGAGTACCGAGCGGACGCCGTGGCCGTGCGGCTGACCCGCAATCCCTTGGGGCTGGCCGAAGCCTTGCATCAGATCAGCAAGCACTGGCGTGGAGCAGGGATGGAAGGGGAATCGCTCTCGGTGCTCTTCATCTTGGACCCCGGCCTTGAGGCGCTCAGTGAGCGTGAAGGGCTGTTCGCCGACTGGCTCTCGACGCATCCCCCGACCGATCGCCGGATCGAAGCGCTGTTGGGCATGGCGCATTTGGCCCCTCCAGAGTTCGCGCGTGCGATGGCGGCGCCGCGGAAGCGCCCGAAACATCTGCGGCGACTCGAAGAACCCATTCACCGACAGCCCGCGCCTTCTCAGTGGTGGATGTGGGTCAATGAGGCCTGGGTCGGACCCTTCTCGTATGAGGCGCTTATCCACCGCCAGGACCTCGAGCCTCATAGCTGGATTAGGCGTGAAGGGACGGAGGTGGTGCTGCCAGCCTACCACGACCCTGAAGTGCTGGCGGGGCTTCGCCAGCGTTATGGCGGATCTGATTCCACGCCGTCAGGCCGGGAATGTCCCACCTGTCGCCTCATCCTGAGGCGGACACTCTACGAAGGCGTGCCGGTCGACGAGTGTCCTGCCTGCCGCGGTTGCTATGTGACGCGTGATCAGGTGAGCCGTGTGCTGGTGAGAGAAGACTACGAATTTCCGGAGAGCGTGAGACGATTGGCCTCGGCGTTGCCAGATCAGCGGAGTCGCCAACGCCTGCTCGCCGATCCCGGAAAGCGCCCCTGGATTCCATTTCCCGGTCGGCGGTGTGCGGCCTGTGGCTCCGCGGTGGTCCGTAAGTTTTACAATCCGGCCTACTTTGTGGAAGTCGAGCAGTGCTGGGTCTGCGGGCTGGCCTGGCTGGACCGCGGAGAACTTGAGTTGCTGCAATATCTGTACGAACAGCGGGGGGGAACTGCGTGAACAGAAGCCGAACTAGGCGGATGTGGAGGCGGGCTGGGACAGTTCGACAGGCAGGCCGAAGTTGACGTCCTCGCGGACCAGCTCCCATTCCTCGACCTGGGCCGCGCCCAGCCCCTTGAGGCAGGCGAGGACTTCCTGCACGAGGTGCTCCGGGGCGGAGGCGCCTGACGTCACGCCCACGCACCGCACGCCCGCAAACCACGCCGGGTCGATCTCGCCGGCGTCATTGATGAGGTAGCTCTTGCGCCCGGCGTCCTCCGCGACCTCGGTGAGCCGGATGGAGTTGGAGCTGTTCTTCGCGCCGATGACGAGGATGACCTCGGCTTCCTTGGTGAGCGCTTTCACCGCGTTCTGGCGGTTCTGGGTAGATGTCGTCCTTGGACGGCGCGACCAGCTTCGGGAAGCGCCCTTTCAGCGCCGCGATGATCGCCGCGGTGTCGTCCACGCTCAGCGTGGTCTGGGTGATCACCGCGACCTTGTCGGCATCGGCGACCTGTACGCGTTGCGCATCCTCCACCGTCTGCACGAGACGGATCGCGCCCGGCACCTCGCCCATCGTGCCGATGACCTCGTCGTGCCCCTGATGCCCGACGAGCAGCAGCGTGTAGCCCTCGGCGGCGTAGCGCTTGGCCTCGACGTGGACTTTGGTGACTAATGGACAGGTGGCGTCAATCGCGTGGAGGCGCCGCTTGACCGCCAACTCGCGGACCGCCGGGGCGATCCCGTGCGCGCTGAAGATGGCCGTGGCGCCCTCCGGAACTTCGGTGAGCTCGTCCACGAAGACGGTGCCCTTCGCCCGCAGGGCGTTGACGACGTGGGGATTATGGACGATCTCCTTGCGGACGTAGATCGGCCCCTCGAAGCGCGTGAGGGCGTGCTCCACGACCTCAATCGCCCGTTCGACGCCGGCGCAGAACCCGCGCGGCTTGGCGAGGATGATTTTCCGGAAACTCATCGGCGAGGCCTTTATTATAGGGGTCAGACCCCGTCGGTTCAAGCAGCGCTCCTTGAGGGGTCTGACCCCTTATTGCTAGAGGTGGCGCTGGAAGAAGCGGAGGGAGGCGCGCTTGAGGTGGGGCAGATAGAGGTAGGCGGTGTAGTGGCCGGCGAGCAGGTACGTCGTCGGCGGGTTGCCGAGCGCCCGCCGAAGCCGGAAGGCATTGGCCGTCCCGATGGTGCGGTCGGCCAGCGCGATAAAGCAGAAGAGCCGCCGGCTGTCCACGTAGGGCGCCAGCAGGAGCGGGTCAGTTCTGAGATGTTGGCGCAGGAGGCCCTCAAGCGTCTTGAGGTCCATCTGATTTCTGGCCAGATACGTGGCCCGCGGCTTCGTCAGCAGTGTGTCCTTCGACGTCGCGAGGATGTCCGAGATCCCGCCCCCGGCCAGCGCGATGACGTGCGCCTTCAGGCGCGGCTCGACCGCCGCGGTGATGACGCCGGCGATGCCGCCCATGCTGATGCCGAAGCTGCCCATGCGGGCGGGATCCACGCGCGGAGACGCTTCCATCCAATCCACCACCTGCCGGATGCGCAGGATGCCCTGACGGAGCAGCAATTCGAGATGCTCAACAGGATGCTCAGGAGAAATCTTCAGCGTCTTGCGGTGGACCATGGCGACATGAAATCCGCGGGCGGCGAAATGGCGGCAGATGCCGCGCTCCAGCGGGTAGTCGCCGCCGAGGATGGGGTTGAAGAGGATCGCGGGACGCGGTCCCGGCTCGGCGGATTCAAACCACTCGAATTCGACGACAGGTTCAGTGGGCTGGAAGCCCTCGGCCGACAGCGGGAACTGCACCAGGAACTCGCGGAACTTCGGCTGTTCAGCGGTCGGAGTGACTGTGGCCTCGATGGTGCGCGGCGGGTAGGCGTAGTAGGCCGCGAGATGCTGCGGGAGCGGCTGCGGGCCGGCATAGCGGGCATCGAGCGGCACGTGCGCGCAGCCGGAAAGAACAGTGAGTATGATAGGGGTCAGACCCCGTCGGTTCAAGCAGCGCTCCTTGAGGGGTCTGACCCCTATAGTGCGGCGCATCAGGGGGGCGTGGGGGTCTCGTCCTGGGGCGCGCGGACATAGATGGGGTTCGAGAAAATCCACGGCTTGGCGTAGCGGGACGCCTCGAGCCGGTAAACCCCCGGCTCCTCCACCGGCACGTGCCAGACCTGCGCCGTGGCGGCTGCGATCGAACGTCCATCCTTGAACAGAGCCAGCTGCGCCGGCGCCGGCAGGATGGCCGTCAGTTGCAGTTTCGGCTCCAGCACGACCTCGTCGCCCATGACCCCGAGCACGCGCCGGCCGTCATCCGCCATGAAGGTGAAGCCCCGCGCATCCGCCAGCAGGTCAATCGAGAAATACGCATGCCCCTTCCGCAGCGCGTCGTAGAACGTCTCGGAGGACAGCGCCGTCCTGCCCGGCAGCAGGACGTGCGTGCGGACCAGCTTGAACATGATGTCGTAGGGCGCAATCTTGATGCCGCCGGGCAGGCCTGCCTGCCGTCCGAACGGCACCGGCACGCGGACCTCGTGCGCGTCGCTGGAGCCGATCCCGACGACCCTGCCGTGCCGGGCGATCATCTCATCCCATTTGGCCAGGGGATCGTAGGGCCGGTCAATCATCGAGAGGAACACCGGGTCCGCCGGCAGGGCCACGCCCCACAACGCGATGCGCAGCTTGTTCTCATCCAGCGCGTCGTGCGCCACGTTGTAGGCCTCGACGCCGGTGAAGCCCTGCACGGTCCAGTCGCTCCACCGCCGCTTCTTGAAGTAGGGATGCGCGATGAACCCCAGGCCCCCCTGGCGGTTCACCTCGTCGATGATCGCCTGGGTCGGCTGATTCCGGCTGATTTCTTCCTGGACGTTCAGCGCGAGGTAGTGGCCGCCGCGCGTCGAGATTTCATCGCCGACGAGCACGAGCGTCATCCCGTACCAGCCCTGCTTGCCGTCGCGTAGGGGCTTGAGGGTGTTGTGGTCGGTGACGACCAGATAATCCAGCTTGAGCTGGTTGGCGACGCGGGCGACGTCCTCGTACGTGCCGGCGCCGTCGGAATAGACCGTGTGGATGTGGATGACGCCGGTGAAATCGTCGTAGCCGTCCTCGAGCAGCTCACGACCGTGGGCGGTCCTCACCTTCGGGACATCGCGGGGAATGGGCCCAACGACCGCGCACCCCGCGCAGAGCACAGTAAGCAGTAGGCACAACGCAGAAGGCAGAGTGCCGACGTGCTGCTTTCTGCCTCCTGCCTCCTGCCTCCTGTGAGACATTTCAGTCTTCCGAGCGGCCGGTGAAGCGGAAGCGGGCCAGGCGGACGGTCGGCATCACGGCGCAGCCCGGGTCCTGAGCCGGGTCGGCGACGAGCTGGCGTTCCTTGGAAACGCCGAGGACATGGCTGAATGCCTCCAGCAGGCTCTGGGTGAACCGCATCGTGGTGATGGGCGCCTTCAGTTTGCCGTCCTCGATGAGGAAGGCGCCCTCGCGCGTCAGGCCGGTCATCAGCGCTTCGCGGGGATTCAGCAGGCCGTTGACGTAGTGGAATCGCGGGATCAGGATTCCGCGCCGGCAGGATCGGATCAACTCCTCCCGCCGCATGGTGCCGGGCTCCATGATCAGATGCGCCGGCAGCGGCCCCTCGACTTCGTCGGGCGGCAGCGCGTGGCCTGTGGAGGGCTGCCCGTAGAGCTGTCCGTAGGCCGTGTCGTAGACGATGCCCGCCGCCTTGCCGCGCTCGATGAGCGCAACTCGCTGTTTGGGCACGCCCTCGTGGTCAAACGGCATGCGCAGGCCAGCCGGGTCATTGCCGTCGTCGACGATGGTGACGCGGCGCGCCATGAGCCCCTCGCCCATCCGTCCGGCCAGGCAGCTCGTGCGCTCCTGGACGGCCTTCGCGCCGAAGGCGATGTAGCCCAGCCAGGTCACCAGCTCGGCGACCGCTTCAGGTTCCAGGATGACTTCGTAGGCGCCGAGCGGCAGGGTGACCGGCTCGCGGCGGTGGAGGGACTGTTTCAGGGAACGCTCCAGCAGCGCCTCCAGGTCGAGCTGCTCGATGCGGCGGGACGCGCCGCCGGCGAATCCTGACAGCGCGCGGTACATCGTGACGAGCTTCGCGCCGCAGACGGTGGAGGCCGTGTAGCAGGCGACGCCGCTGGAGTTGACGACGGCCAGCTCATCCTCCCCGACGACGAAGGAGCCGGCCAGCTGCGCGCCGAGGCCCTGGCAGTACTGGAAGAGGCGCTTCAAGGTGGTGAGGAAGCGGTGGGGCGTCACCTTGGCGGTGGAGGCGGCGTAGTCCCTGGTCGTGATCTCCTCGTAGCCGTCCGGAAGCGGCGGCAGGTCCTTGCGCGGCGGGGCATGGCGGGCGATTTCCATCGCCGCCTCGAGGCAGCGGCTCAGGGCGGGGCGGTCGAACGTGTCGGTCACCGCGACCCCGACGCGCTTGTGCGCGATGACCTTCACGTAGGCGGTGAAGCTTTCCTGCACGAGGTCCTGGTGGATGGCCTCGTACGCAAACCGCGACACGCGGTAGACGCTGGACTCGGCACAGACGCTCGTTGCATCCGCCTTGGAGCGTTTCACGAGCCGCGCCAATTCGTCGAGGAGCTTCGCGTGTCCGATCATGGTTCGACTCGCTCTCGCTCGCTCACCATGACCCTGAGCAAGGCCGAAGGCCGCGGCGAACGGGTCATCGCGTCATTTCGCCGGGGCGATCGCCACGCCGTCGAACCGCGCGTACGGCGCCCCATGGCCCACGTGCATGAGCTGCATCGGCTCGCCCTTGGCGCAGTTGGGAACCCCCCAGAGCTGCCAGCTCTCCCGGTTTGAGACGCCGGTGCAGCGTCCCCAGAACTGGGGGGTGATGCCGGTGTAGAGCGGGTTCTTGACGATCGTCCCGACCTTCCCGTGCTCGATCTCCCAGCCGATCTCCGTCGTGAACTGGAAGTTGAGCCGCCGGTCATCAATGGACCAGCTCTTGTTCGTCGCCAGCAGGTAGCCGTGCTTCACGTCGTGGAGGAGCTCCTCGAGCGTCGCCTCGCCCGGCTCCAGGTTCACATTCGTCATACGCACCAGCGGCGGCACGTCCCAGCCCTCGGCGCGCATCGCCCCGCCGCTGCGGCCATGGTCCAGCCGCGCGATGGATTCCCGCGAGCTGAGATAGCCGACGAACAGCCCGCGCCGGATCAGCTCGACCCGCTGGGCCGGCACGCCCTCATCGTCATAGCCGAAGCTGCCCGCCCCGCCCGGCGCCGTGGCGTCCGCGACGATGGTCACGTGGTCGGAGCCGTAGCGGAACGTGCCCAGCCGGCCGGTCGTGAGGAAGCTGCCGCCGGCATAGCTGAGCTCCTGGCCCAGGACGCGGTCCAGCTCGACCGGATGCCCGCACGACTCATGGAGCTGCATGACCACCTGCGTGGGCGCGAGGATCAGCGTGGTCAGTCCGGCCTTGGGCGGCTCGGCTCTGAGCAGATGGAGGACTTCCGACTGGCTGGTCTTCGCCCCGCCGACGAGGTCGAGCTGTTTGACGTATTCGAACCCCGCCTGCGCCAGCGCCCCGTGGTGCGAGTTGGGATAGCTGCGGGACTGCACCTCGTTGCCTTGCTGCGCGACGGCCTCCAGCCCCGCGCCGCTTTCCACGAGGTGCTGCTCGATCTGCGCGCCGCCGGCGGAGGCGAAGAACTTGGTCCGCTTGAAGAAATCCATGTGGCCGGTCGCCCGCTTGATGGGCTTGGGGCCGAGGAGGCTGTTCGTCGCCCACAACAGGTAGTCGAGCTTCTTGGACAGCGGCACCTCGAAGGGATCGATCTGATAGCGGGAGCGGAAGACGGCCGTGGCCGGCTCGACCGGGGCCAGGCGCACGGTCCGGCGGTTGATGGAGGCGGAGGCCTTCGCGATGGCGATGGCCTGCGACGCCGCGCGCCGGACGCTCGCGGGCGTCAGGTGCGGGGTCGAGGCGAATCCCCACGAGCCGTGGATGAGCACCCGGATGCCGATGCCGGCGCTCTCGGAGAGGCTGATGGACTGGACCTGCGAGCGCTCGACGACCAGGCTCTCATGGAGCAGCCGCTCGAACCGGACATTACCGTCATCCACGCCGCGCCGCTTCAGGTCCCGGACCGCGGCGAGGACGAGGTCTTTCGGCAGGTGTGCAGGTGTCATGCGATGTCCAACGGAATCTACGATATTAGCATAAGCGACGGGCGTTGTCTTTGGGAAGGGCTGTGCTACAATACCGGTTCCGCCGATGGACCACGCCTCCTCCGACCCCATTCGCCGGCAGCTCGCCCGCCTCAGCCGCCAGGACCTGGCGGACCGGCTGCACGCCGTCCGGGCCCTCGCGGCCGTGCGGGGCCTGCGCTATCTGGACGACAACAGCCGGCCCAAGACCATCGAGATGGCCTTGGTGCCGTGGGTGTTGACTCCGGTCCAGGTCGCGTTCTTCGGCCGCGTGATCCGCACCCTGGCGGATGCGCTGGGCCGCCTGCCCGGGCTCTACGCGCGCCATGCCGCCCTCCGCGACATCCTCCCATTTGACGAGGGGCAGCTCTCCTGGCTGGGGCTGGCCAGACATCCGAGGAGCCGCCCGCTGGCCGTCATCGGACGGCTCGATTCCACCGCGACGTTCGCCCACGCCGGCTGGCGCCGGACCTACCAGATGCTGGAGCCGAACACGGTCGGCGTCGGCGGCGTCCACTACGCGCCCGCCGCCTGCTCCATCGTCCTGGACGTCCTCGGCGACGTGCTGGAGCGCGCGTTTCCAGGCCATGTCATGGCCCCGACCCCGGACCCCCGCCAGTTGCTGCTCGAGGAGCTGGTCAGCGTCGCGGGGCGGCTGGGGCGGCGCCTGCGCGGAGTCGCCCTCATCGAAAACACCGACTACACCACCGGCACGGATGAGTTCGGCAGCCTCGCCCGCTACCTCAGGGGGCAGGGGCTCAAGGCCACGGTCACCGACCCCCGCCACGTCCGCCGGACAAACGGCCGCCTGACGGCCGATGGGATTGAGGTGGACCTGGTCTACCGGGACTGCGAGCTCAGCGAGTTCGTGGAAATCGAGGACGCCGGGCACCGGCTCACCGCCATGCGCCAGGCGGTGCGGGAGGGGCGGCTCGTCTCCGGCCTCATGTGGGAATTCGACCAGAAGGCGAGCTGGGAGCTGTTCACCGACGCGCGCTGGGCGCGGCACTTCACGCCGGTCCAGCAGCGGCTGTTCCGGAAGCATCTGCCCTGGACGCGGATGGTGCGGGAGGCGTCCGTGACGGACCCTGCGGGGCGGCGCGTGGATCTGCCGGCGTACATCCGCCGCCGCAAGGATGCGCTCGTCCTGAAACCCAACAGCCTCTACGGCGGGCAGGGAGTCGTCGTGGGACGGACCGTCAACCAGGCGTCCTGGGAGCGGACGCTGGCCAAGGCCCTGAGGAGAGGCAGCGAGCGCTACGTGGTCCAGCGCCTCGCCCCCATCGCGGCGCACCGCTTCCCGGTGCTGGACGGCGGCTCGCCCCATGAGGTCGAGCGGCGCGTCGTGTCCGGATTCTTCCTGAATTCGACCGGCGTGGGCCTGGTGGGGCGCTTCTCCGAGGACCCGGTCGTCAACGTCTCCCGCGGCGGCGGCCTCCTCCCCGCCCTCGTCGTGCACTGATGGCCGAACGGATCGTCTGAGACCTGGAGACGCCGCATGATGATCGTTCGGGATGTGCTGACGCGTGACGAGCTCAAGCGCATGGCCGCCGGGACGTTCGGCGACCTCGTGAAAGCGGTGGTGGACGTGGAGCGGGAGCTGGTCGCAGTGGACGCCGAGCTCCATGCGGATTTGGAGGCCGCGCTGCTTGAGGACGGGTCCGAGCAGAGGAACCTGTGGGGCGTCAATCTGTATCCGGACGCCCCGGCGGAGCAGTTCGTCGAGTTCGACTCCCTGATCAACATGCGGCCGTCTCAAGGGAATCGCAGCCGCGGCGTGGAGGATGAGGCGGTGCGGAGGAGCATTCTCACGGTCATCCAGCGGCGGATCCAGCGATGACCTACCGGCATCGAGCGCTTGCCGCCGGGCGTTGGAGGGCCTTCGCCTTCGTGGAGCAGATGGCCAACGTCGGCGGCGAAGTCGAGCGAATGCTGAACTGGCGCGCGAGGCAGCAGCCGGCTCACGCTGAGCAGGCCTTTGAGCGCGCCCTGGAATTGCTCGATCTCACGCTGGTTGCGGCGCGCAGCGGGCCGCGCCTCAAAGAAGTCGCCCGCGTCAGGGAAGCGCTCGTGGATTACTGGGCCGGCGCGAACGGCTCCGCCTCCACGGACGCGTCATGGAGGCGCTACTTTTTGCCTTTTGCCTACGCCGCCCGCAGGACGCGGTAGGCCCACGCGGGAGAGACAATGGGTGAGAGGATTGTGCTGGATTTGGAGACGCAGAGGGAGTTCAGCGAAGTCGAGGGGCGGAAGATGGAGCTCCTCGGCGTGTCGCTCGTGGGCATCTACCGCTACGGGACCGACCGCTACGAGGCCTACCTCGAGTCCGAGCTGAAGCAGCTCGAGCCGCTCCTCCAGCAGGCGGAGCTGGTCATCGGGTTCAACATCCGGCGCTTCGACCTGCCGGTGCTCTCGCCCTACCTCTCATTTCCCATTGCGGACATCCCGGTGCTGGACATCATCGAAGACGTGGTGAAGCATCTCGGCCACCGCGTCAGTCTCGAAAGTTTGGCGCAGGCGACCTTGGGGCGGGGCAAGAGCGGCAGCGGGCTCGACGCGCTGAAATGGTTCAAGGAAGGGCGGTTCGATCTGATTAAGCAGTACTGCCTCGACGACGTGAAGCTGACCAAGGAGCTGTACGACTACGGCCGCGCCAACGGCCGGCTGTTCGCGACCAGCCGGTTCAGCGACGAGAAGCTCCAGATTCCGGTCTTCTGGCCCGAGCGCAAGCGCGACATGGGGACGATCGCGAAGCTGCTGCGCGAGGCGTTCGACAAGCGCCTGCAGGTCGAGATCGAATACCTGTCGGCCAGCGTCCAGAGCGGGGAATCGCCCCAGCGCGTCCGCCGCGTGGACGTCTACCACATCCGCGAGCCGTATTTCGAGGGCTACTGCCACTTCCGCAAGGACCTCCGCCAGTTCCGCATTGACCGCATCCTCGACGCCAAGCCCACCTGGCAGCGCTACACGATCCCCGCCGACTACATCCCCGCCGCCGTTCCCGAATGAAGGTCGTGATTCTCGGCAGCGGGACCGGGGTGCCGGTGAAGGAGCGCGGCTGCGCCGGCCTCTACGTCCGGATCGGGGGCGAGCACGTCCTGTTGGATGCCGGGCCCGGGACGCTCAGGCAGCTCGTCCGTCTGGGCGTGACCTATCTCGACCTTGACCGCATCTTCCTCACGCACTTTCATCCGGACCACTGCCTTGATCTCGTGTCGATCCTCTTTGCGATGCGGATCCCCCGCCCCCCGCGCACCAAGCCGCTGGTCATCTACGGCCCGCGCGGCCTGCGGCAGTTGTACCGCCGGCTCAACACCGCTTTTGGCGGCTGGATCGCGCCGCGGACCTACCGGCTGGCGTTCAAGGAGCTGCGCGGCCACACCACGTTGCGGCTCGGTGGCTACACCGTGCGGACCGCGCCCATGCGCCATTCGCCCGGGGCGCTGGGCTACCGGCTGGAGCATCGGGGCAGGGCGGTGGCGTACTCCGGCGACACGGATGTCTGCGAGGGGATTGTGCGGCTCGGCCGCCGGGCGGACCTCTTGATTCTGGAATGCTCCATGACGGATGAGCGGAAGGTGGCCGGACACCTGACGCCGAGCGACTGCGGGCGGATCGCGGCGCAGGCCGGCTGCCGCCATCTGGTCCTGACGCATTTCTACCCGGTCTTCAAGGGCTACGACATCCCCGGCCGGGTCCGCCGCGCGTTCCGGGGCCGGCTGACGCTCGCGAGAGACCTTGCCAAGTTTTCGATCTGACCTATAATAGGGGTCTGACCCCTCAAAGGGGTCTGACCCCTAACAACAACCAGGAGGGTCGAGCATGGGGACATGGCAGATCGTCGGGACCGCGTGGAGATCGGCCCGCAAAGCCCTGAAGGTGGTCGGGTTCGTCGCGCTGATCCAGCTGGTCCTGGGGCTGTGCGCCCTGCCGCTGGTGGGGAACGATCCGCAGCCGACCGGTCCGCAGGCGCTGGGGGTGCTGGCTCTGGTGCTGGTCCAATTTTTCCTCCTGCCGCTGATTCAGGGCGGGTGCCTGTCGTTCGCCAATGCGACCTTGATCCAGCCGCCCGCGCCGTTTGAGAGTTTCACCCAGGGCGCGAAGCGGATCTACCTCCGCCTCCTGGGGTTTGAGGCGCTGACGCTGGTCGCGGTGCTGCTGCTGGCGATCCTCGCGGTGGTCTTGTTCGGGCTGGCCTCGCTGCCGGAAGACAACCCCGCGCTGGGGGTGGCGCTGACGGTCCTCGCCGCCGCGCCGGTCGGGCTGGGGCTGTATCTGCTGTTCCTCATCGTGACCCTGACCCCGCCCGCCATTGCCGCCGAGCCCCTGCGGGTCTTCGCCGCGATCAAGAAGAGCCTGAAGATCGGGCGCGCCGCGCTGGGCAAGCTCATGCTCCTGACGCTGGCGCTCGGGCTGACGCTCATTCCCGCGATCCTGGTGCCGTGGATCCCCACCATCGTGCAAGGCGGCGTCGCGCCGGGCCTCGGCACCACGCTGCTGTCGCTGGTCCTCCAGAGCGCGGTCGGGGCGCTGTCCATGCTGCTCTTCGCCGTCGCCTACGTCCAGCTCTACCGCCAGCGCGCCAACCTCACCTTCGCCCGCTAGGCAAGGAGGATGCTCACATGAACGTGCTGAAGACCGGATTCTTGCTGGCGCTCTTGACGGTGCTCCTGGTGTTCCTGGGGCACCTGATGGGCGGGGCCCAGGGGGCGACCTTCGCGTTTGCCTTCGCCCTGGTGATGAACTTCATCGCCTACTGGTTCAGCGACAAGATCGTCCTGGCGATGTACCGCGCCAAGCCCCTCGGCGAGGCGGACGCCCCGGCCGTGTATCGGGCGGTGCGCGAGATCGCCGCGCGCACCCACATGCCCATGCCGAAGCTCTACTGGATTCCAACCGCCACCCCGAACGCGTTTGCGACCGGCCGCAGCCCCAAGCACGCGGCTGTCGCCGTCACGTCCGGGCTCTTGGACATCATGGGCGAGGAGGAGCTGAAAGGGGTGCTGGCGCATGAGCTGTCGCACGTGAGAAATCGCGACACGCTCGTCATGACGCTGGCCGCGGCGATCGCCGGCGCGATCATGTACCTGGCCCGGATGGCGCAGTGGGCCATGTGGTTCGGCGGCGGCAACCGGGAGCGGAACCGCGGCTCCGGGGCGCTGCAGCTCGTCGTGCTCCTGCTCATTGCGATTCTCGCCCCGATCGCCGCGATGCTGATCCAATTGGCGATCTCGCGCACGCGCGAATACGGCGCGGATGAGACCGGCGCGCGCCTGACCGGCAACCCGTACGGCCTGGCGGATGCGCTGGAGAAGCTGCACCAGGCCGCGCGCGCCCATCCGCTGCCGAACGCGAACCCCGCGACGGCGCACCTGTTCATCGTGAATCCCCTGTCGGCCGGCGCGATCGCCAATCTCTTCTCGACGCATCCGCCGGTCGAGGAGCGCGTCCGCCGCCTGCGCCACATGCGCCTGTAGGCCTGCGATGCACCGCCTCCTGGCCGTCGTCCTCGCCGTGGCGGCGGCGTCGCCGGCGTGGGCGCAGGGCGTCAACATCTCCGCCACGGTCGACCAGACCCGCGTCGACGTCGGCGCGCAGCTCACGCTTACGATCACGATCGAAGGGGCATTCACGAACGTCAACCTCAAGCCGATCGAATTCCCGCAGGCTTTCCACGTGGTCGCCCAGAGCCGTTCCTCGAACATCTCGCTGGAGGTCGGCGGCGTCAAGCGCTCGGTGAGCCTGCTCTACGTCTTGATGGCCACCGAGCCGGGGACCTTCCAGCTGGGGCCGTTTCAGATCATGCATCACGACACGCCGCTGGCGACCGACCCCATCGAGATCACGGTCAACAAATCCGCCCTGCCTCCCAAGCTGCGAAAACAGGAGCGGTATCTCCTCTAACCCCCCACCGGTAGGGGGAATTCCTCGTCGGAGACTCAAGATCTGGTAGTTTTGCTTCATTTTTCGCTTGACAGGCCCCCCAGGACTGACCACAATGGGTGGTGTTTGTCTCCGGATTGATTCACAAGGGCTTGGGTTTTTGGTATAATGATAAGGGAAAGTGGAAACGGGGAGGGGGGAGAAGAGGATGGCTGAGCAGGTGAAGGCGCTTCCCGAGGAGAAGGCCAACGGACAGACGGCGCGGGGGGGCTTGTCCATCCCTCGCCGCTGGAGCCGCCCCGGTATTCATCCATTCGATGAGATCACCTGGGAATTGCGCACCGCCGCCATCACGAACGAGAAGGGCGAGGTGGTCTTCGAGCAGAAGGGCGTGGAGGTCCCGAACTTCTGGTCGCAGCTCGCCACCAACGTCGTCGTGTCGAAATACTTCCGCGGCGCGCTGAACACCCCCCAGCGGGAGCGCAGCGTCAAGCAGCTCGTGTCCCGCGTCGCCGACACCATCGCCGGCTGGGGCCTGAAGGACGGCTATTTCGCCACGCCCGAAGACGCCGAGACCTTCCGCGCCGAGCTGTCCTACCTCCTCGTCAACCAGTACGCCTCCTTCAACTCGCCGGTGTGGTTCAATGTCGGCATCGAAAAAGAGCGAGCCCCTCAGTGCAGTGCTTGCTTTATCCTTTCGGTTGAAGACAATATGAACTCCATCCTCGAGTGGTACCGCAACGAGGGGATGATCTTCAAGTACGGCTCCGGCTCGGGCCTCAACGTCTCGCCCATCCGCTCCTCGCGCGAGAAGCTCGCCGGTGGCGGCACCGCGTCCGGCCCGGTCTCGTTCATGAAAGCGGCCGACGCCTCCGCCGGCGTCATCAAGTCCGGCGGAAAAACCAGAAGGGCCGCAAAAATGGTGGTGATGAACGCCGACCACCCGGACATCAAGCCCTTCATCATGTGCAAGTGGAAGGAGGAAGAGAAGGCCCACAAGCTCATCGACATCGGTTACGACGCCTCCATTGACGGCGAGGCCTACTCCTCGGTCTTTTTCCAGAACGCGAACAACTCGGTCCGCGTGACGGACGACTTCATGAGGCGCGCGCTCGACGACGAGGAGTGGAACCTGCACGCGGTGACCACGGGCGAGATCATGGAGCGCGTCAAGGCGCGCGACCTCCTGCGCCTCATCGCCGAGGCCGCGTGGCACTGCGGCGACCCCGGCATGCAGTTCGACACGACCATCAACGACTGGCACACCTGCCCCAACACCAACCTCGCCTCCATCAACCTCCTGAAGTTCCTCGATGACGAGGGCAACTTCCTGATCGAGCCGTTCAAGTACGCGGTCCAGATCATGATCCTCGCGCAGGACATCGTCGTGGACAACTCCTCCTACCCGACGCAGAAGATCGCGGCCAACGCCCATGCCTACCGCGAGCTGGGCCTGGGATTCGCGAACCTCGGCGCGCTGCTGATGTCCCTCGGGATCTCCTATGACTCGGACGCCGGGCGCGCCTGGGCCGGGGCGATCACCGCGCTCATGTGCGGCCACGCCTACGAAATTTCCAACCGCATTGCGGAGCACCTCGGGCCCTACGAGGGCTTCGCCCGGAATCGGGAGCCGCAGCTCCGCATCCTGCGCAAGCACCGCGCGCAGGTGGACAAGATCAACCCGCGGCTCGTGCCGCAGCCGCTCCTGTCCGCGTCGGCGCGCGTGTGGGACGAGTCCATCAAACTCGGCGAGCAGTTCGGCGTGCGCAACTCGCAGGTCACGGTCATCGCCCCGACCGGCACGATCGCGTTCATGATGGACTGCGACACGACGGGCATCGAGCCGGACATCGCGCTCATCAAGTACAAGCGGCTCGTCGGCGGCGGGATGCTGAAGATCGTCAACCAGACCGTCTCGAAGGCGTTGCACGTGCTGGGCTACGGGCCTGAGCAGATCGACGAGATTCTGAAGCACCTCGATGAGAAAGAAACCATCGAGGGCGCCCCGCACCTCAAGCCTGAGCACCTGTCGGTCTTCGACTGCGCCTTCAAGGCCGTCAACGGCACGCGCTTCATCCACTACATGGGCCACGTGCGCATGATGGGGGCGGTGCAGCCGTTCATCAGCGGGGCCATCAGCAAGACGGTCAACCTGCCGGAGTCGGCGAGCGTCGAGGAGATCGCGCAGGCGTACATCGAGTCCTGGAAGCTGGGCCTGAAGGCCGTGGCGGTCTACCGCGACGGCTCCAAGCGCGTCCAGCCGCTCTCGACCGGCAAGGGCGAGGGCAAGGGCAGGGCGCAGGCGCCGGTCGGCGAGCCGTACCGCCGCCGCCTGCCGGATGAGCGCGACGCGGTCATCCACAAGTTCTCCCTCGGCGGGCACGAGGGCTACATCACCATCGGCATGTACGAAGACGGCTCGCCCGGCGAGATCTTCATCGTGATGTCGAAGGAGGGCTCGACCCTCTCCGGCGTGATGGACTCCTTCGCCACCGCGGTGTCGCTCGCCCTGCAGTACGGGGTGCCGCTCAAGGTGCTCATCGACAAGTTCTCGCATGTGCGCTTCGAGCCCTCGGGCGTGACGAACAACCCAGACATCCGCTTCGCGAAGTCGGTGGTCGACTACATCTTCCGCTGGATGGCGCTGAAGTTCCTCCCGAAGGAGGAGGCGCAGGAGTTTGCGGTCACAGAAGGGCCGAAAGCCGCGGCGTCCACGGCGGCCCAGCCCTCAACAGGCAACGGGAGCAATCCGCTTGAGCGGCACGAGAAGCAGACCTTCGTCGCGCAGGCGGATGCTCCCGTCTGTGTGGACTGCGGCTCGCTGATGGTCCGCAACGGCAACTGCTACAAGTGCCTCAACTGCGGGACGACCTCAGGGTGTTCGTGATGAGCGCGCTGCACGCGGATCTGACGAAGAAGTGCAAGCGGTTCGTGCTGTCGCACTGGGGGGAGGACGGGCTGGAGCAGGTGCAGGAGCGGCCGGTGACGTGGGCGCTCTACCAGGCGAACCCGCACCTGAAGCTCCTCCGGCGCAAGCACAAGCACCTGCCGCTCATCACCATCCAGGGCGGGGCCAACCGCATCCGCCTGGCCCTCTCAACCGAAAGGAGCACGGATGGATCGCTACGTGGACGCTGAAACCAGGCCGGTGAACTCGCCGCATCCCGAGCACATCAAGTCCATGGGGCGCCTGCTGGTGGACTGGGAGATCCGTGAGTACGCCAAAAAGTACCGGATGCTCGAGCCGTTCGAGGAGAGCCTCAAGCGGGAAGGCGTGATTTCCTACGGCCTGTCCTCGATGGGCTACGACATCCGCGTGACGGACGAGTTCAAGATCTTCACGAACATCAAGCAGGCGGTAGTGGACCCCAAGCAGTTCAGCCCCGACTCGTTCATCGACTTCAAGGGCCCGGTCTGCGTCATTCCGCCCAATTCCTTCACGTTGGCGCGCTCGGTCGAGTACTTCCGCCTGCCGCGCTCGGTCATGGGCATCTGCCTCGGCAAATCCAGCTACGCCCGCTGCGGGATCGTCGTGAACATCACGCCGCTGGAGCCGGAGTGGGAAGGGCACCTGACCATCGAGATTTCGAACACCACGCCGCTGCCCGCGCGCATCTACTCGCACGAGGGCATCGCCCAGGTGCTGTTCTTCGAGGCCGGCTCGCTGCCCGAGGTCTCCTACGCCGACCGCAAGGGCAAGTACCAGGCCCAGCAGGGCATCACCTTGCCCCGCGTGTAATGCTGTCAGTCCACGCGCCGGACTTCTCCCTCCGGCACACGCTTGAGTGCGGCCAGGCCTTCCGTTGGAAGTTCACCCCCGCCACCGGCGCCTACTACGGCTTCATCGCCGGGGCCGCGGTCCGCGTCCGCCAGCAGCACGACCACCTCGCCGTCGAGACCATTGACCCCAACCTGACCGCCGGGGACGTGCGGCGGTATTTCGCGCTCGACGTGGACCTCGGCGCCATCCTGTCGTCCCTCGACGCGGACGCGCAGATCCACGAGGCCATCGCGAAGTTCCGCGGCCTGCGCGTCCTGCGCCAGGATCCCTGGGAGTGTCTCGCGTCGTTCATCTGCTCCGCCTTCAACAACATCGCGCGCATCGAGGGGATGATCGAGCGGCTGTCGGTCCACTTCGGCGTGCCGCTCGCGTTCAACGGGTTCCGCGGGTCCAGCTTTCCGTCGGCGGAGGTGCTCGCGCGCGTGCCAGAGCGGCGGCTGCGCGAGTTGGGGCTGGGGTTCCGCGCGCCGTATCTGAAGCGCACCGCGCGGCTCATCGCGGAGGGGAAGCTGCCGCTGGAGACGCTGCGGCGCACGGATTACGTGGTCACGAAGTCCGCGCTGCTGCGCTGCGACGGGGTGGGGGACAAGGTCGCGGACTGCGTGGCGCTGTTCGGGCTGGAGAAGTACGAGGCGTTTCCGGTGGACCTGTGGATCGAGCGGGCGATGCGCTACTACTTCCGCGACGCCAAGCCCACGCCCGCGCGGGTGCACGACTTCGCGTGGAAGCACTTCGGGCGTTACGCGGGCTACGCCCAGCAGTATCTGTACCACTACGTGAGGACCGCGCGCGAGCGGAGCGAGTCCCGAGCGCAGTCGAGGGACGCCGCGTCGCCTGGGGAGCCGTCCGCGGCCAATGCCTGAGGGCTTACTCTTCGAGCAGGGTATGGACGGTCTTGTTGAGGATGGCGCCGTCGCGGTCGATCTCGTAGATGATCGGCGCGCCGGTTTCGAGGTTCAGGCCGAGGACTTGCTCCTTAGTGAGTGTATCGAGGTCCATGACGATGGCACGCAGGCTGTTGCCGTGCGCGACGACGAGCACGGTCTTGCCGGCCTTGACCAGCGGCAGGATCTTCGCGGTGAAGTAGGGGATGGCGCGCGCGGCGGTGTCCTTGAGGCTCTCGCCCTGCGGCGGGGCGACGTCATAGCTGCGGCCTTGTTCAGCCCCTGCAGGGCGCCGTAGTGCCGCTCGTTGAGCGCCTGGTCCCGCTCGACGGGGACGTCCGGCTGGCCGACGGCGTCCAGGACGATCTGCAGCGTCTCCTGCGCGCGCGAGAGGGCCGAGGTGAACGCGCGGTCAATCGCGTAGCGGCGGATGAGCTCCGCGCCCCGGCGGGCCTCCTCGCGCCCCGCGTCGGTCAGGGGCACGTCAATCCAGCCCGTAAACCGGTTCTCGAGATTCCATTGCGATTGCCCGTGGCGGATCAAGATGAGTGTCCCCATATGCGTCGAGGTGTCTGACGCGTCCTGAGCAATTCACCGGACGCGTCTGACACCTTATTTTCATGATAACACAACTTCGCTTGACAAGCGATGCGGACAATGGTAAGAAAGAACCACCAGATGAACACACACGTGATGGCCACTCGATCGGTAGACGCTCGCGCGCTCTGTGGTGGAGCGCGTCGGGTGCTCTGACGATCAGTGCATCACCCGTGACACAACTGACCGGTCCAGGGACAGGGACTCCCAGAGAGTCCCTTTTTGTTTGATGGGCTTCCGGGTCGGCTTGACCTACAACGCCAAGAGCGACTACCCGCTGAAGCCCGGCGACCCGCCGGACGCCAACGCCGAGTTCGACCACGACGACACGATCGGCGTGATTGAAGACGCGATCGCGGCGGGCGGGCACGAGGTCGTGCGCGTCGGCAACGCCCGGCAGGTGCTCGAGTGGGGCGAGCGGCTGAAGACGCTCGACATCGTCTTCAACATCGCCGAGGGCTATGAGGGGCGCAACCGCGAGTCGCAGGTCCCGATCCTGCTGGAGATGCTGCGCGTCCCCTTCGTCGGCGGCGACGGGCTGACGCTCGGCGTGACCCTGGACAAGATCATCACGAAGAAGCTCCTGCTCGCCGAGGGGATTCCGACGCCGCGCTTCGTCGAATTGACCGACCCGGACCAGAGCTGGTCGGTCGAGTTGCCGTACCCGCTCATCGTCAAGCCGCGCTACGAGGGCTCCAGCAAGGGCCTGCGCAAGACCTCGCTTGTCACCGGCGCGCAGGAGCTCGCCCAGCAGGCGCGCTGGCTCATCGAGACCTACCGGCAGCCCGCGCTCGTCGAGGAATTCATCGAGGGGCGCGAGTTCACCGTCGCGCTCATCGGCAACGACCCGCCCGAGGTCCAGCCCGTCGTGCAGATTCAGATCGAAGGCCGGCTCGAGCTGGGGCGGCTCTTCTACACGTTCGACCACATCCGCTCCGGAGCCGACTACGTCTGCCCGGCGCAGATCGAGGACGGCCTGCGGCGCGAGCTCGAGGCCGTCGCGCTCAAGACGTATCAGGCGGTCGAGTGCCTCGACTTCGGGCGGGTGGACATCCGGGTGGACCGCGCCGGGCGCGCCTCCGTGCTGGAGATCAACCCGCTGCCCTCGCTGTCGACCGAGGACGTGTTCTGGTTCGTCGCCAGAGCGCAAGGGATGACCTACGAGGCGATCATCAACAAGGTGCTGGACGCCGCGCTCGCGCGCTACGGCCTCAAACCCCACAACGAGGGGGCTTCCGTATCAGCCAGACGATCGCGCTGACATACAATCTGAAACGCCAGGCGCAGGAAGCCGAGTCGGTGCCGTTCGACTTCTACTCGGAATTCGACTCGCCGGCCACGCTGGAGGCGATCAGCGGGGCCTTGCGCGCCGCCGGGCATGAGGTGCTTCTCGTCGAGGCCGACGAGAGCCTCCCGCGCTGGTTCTTCGAGCATCCCGTCGATCTCGTCTTCAACATCGCCGAGGGCACCGGGGGCCGCCACCGCGAATCGCAGGTGCCGGCCATCCTCGAGTCGCTGGGCGTGCCGTTCACCGGATCCGGCAGCACGACGCTCTCCCTCGCTCTCGACAAAGCGCGCACGAAACAGCTCCTGGCCTACGAAGGCATCCCCACGCCGGCCTGGCAGGTGTTCCGCTCGCCGGATGACCCGCTGGATCCCCGCCTGCAGTTTCCGCTCATCGTCAAGCCCAACCGCGAAGGCTCCGCCAAGGGCATCATGCGGGAGAACGTCGTGCAGGACGCCTCCGCGCTGCGCCGCCAGGTGCGGCGGGTCTTCGGGCGGTACCGGCAGGAGGTGCTCGTCGAGGAATTCATCGACGGCCTGGAGCTGACCGTCGGCGTGCTGGGCAACGACGTCCTGCAGGCGCTGCCGATCCTGGAAATCGATTTCGCCGGCTGCGAGCGGTCCGGGGAATTCTTCTACTCGTGGCGGATGAAGGAGTATGAGGGCAACAAGGAGCTCGGCTTGGACCCGGCGCACCACTGCCCGGCGCGCCTCCCGGCGGCGACGGCCGCGGCGGTCCAGCGCGTCGCGCTGCGCGTGCACCGGGCGCTGGGCTGCCGGGACCTGTCGCGCACCGACATCCGCCTGCGGCGCGACGGCACGCCCTTCGTCCTCGAGATCAACCCGCTGCCCGGACTCTCTCCCCAGGACAGCAATTTTCCGATTATGACCACCGCCGCGGGGATCGCGTATCCCGCGCTGATCACTCATCTGGTGGGGTTGGCGCTGGCACGGTACCGTCAAGGTGCCCAGCCTCATGAGCTGTCACCGCTCGCGGTGAGCCGGTCAGCTCCCTGAGGGATGGGCGAGAAGGAGGGGCGTCTCCGGTGAACGTGGAAGCGTATCGGCGTATTCCCGTTTGGAAGGATGTGCCTCTGGAGGAATGGGAAACGTACGGATGGCAGATGCGTCACCGCATCACCACCGTCGAGCAGCTGCGGCAGGTCATCCACGTGACCCCGTCCGAAGAGGCGGCGGTCACGAAGCGGGACGGCCGCTTCATCATGGGCATCCCGCCGTACTGGGCGGCGCTGATGGACCCGGACGACCCGACCTGCCCGATCCGGCGGCAGGCGGTGCCGCTGGAGGAGGAATACTACACGAGCCCCAACGATCTGGTGGATCCGCTGGCCGAGGACAGCCACATGCCGGTCCCGGGCCTGGTGCACCGCTATCCGGACCGGGTGCTGCTCCTGGTCGTCGAGGTCTGCTCGATGTACTGCCGGTTCTGCACGCGCAGCCGCGTCGTCGGCACGAGCGCGGGGTTTTCCCGCGGCGCGAACATCGATGCCGCCATCGACTACATCCGCAGCCACCGCAAGATCCGCGACGTGCTGATCTCCGGCGGCGATCCGCTGACGCTGTCGGATGAGCGGCTCGACGAGATCCTGGCCAAGCTCAAGGCGATCCCGCACGTCGAGTTCGTCCGCATCGGCACGCGCAACCCGGTGACCCTGCCGTACCGGGTGACCGAGTCGCTGTGCAGCGTCCTGAAGAAGCACAAGCCGATCTGGATGAGCGTCCACTTCAACCACCCCAAGGAAGTGACGCCGGCCGTCAAGCGCGCCTGCGGGATGCTGGCGGACAGCGGCGTGCCGCTCGGGTCCCAGACGGTGCTGCTCAAGGGCATCAACGACCGGCCCGCGATCATGAAGAAGCTCTTCCATGAGCTGTTGAAGAGCCGGGTGCGGCCGTACTACATCTATCAGTGCGATCCGGTGCGCGGGACCTCGCACTTCCGCACGACGGTCGCGACGGGCGTGCAGATCCTCGAGAAGCTGCGCGGGCACACGACCGGCTACGCGGTGCCGACGTTCGTGGTGGACGCGCCGGGCGGCGGCGGCAAGATCCCCGTCATGCCCAGCTACGTCGTGTCGTACAAGCCGGGCGAGGTCGTCCTGCGCAACTACGCCGGCAAGGTCTACACGTATAAAGAGGAAGTGGGGACGGACGAGCGCGCAAAAGCCCCGCTGGCCGAGCCGTCCTACGCGCTCGCCGACTAAGCCCTCCGGGTTGTCGCGGTGGGGTACCCTCGACCCTTGACATCCCAGAGGGTGACTCGCGGGATGTCAAGGGTCGTTTCTCTGATGATGAGACTCTCTCAGCTCATGATGGCGGTGGCCTTGTGCGGGATGGCCGGCTGCAGCCCGCCGGGCCAGTCCGAGAAGCTGCGCAAGGAAGTGCTCAGCGCCGATCCGCCCTTTGCCAAGGTCCTGGACCGGCGCGATGAGCTGGCCGACAAGATCACGCTCCTCCAGCGGGAGCTGGCCTTGAAGAAGAGCACGGTCGAGCGCCGGGTCGCCCAGCTGCGCGCCGAACTGCGCGAGGCGAAGCGCGAGGTCGCGCAGAAAGTCCGGCAGACCGCGGTGCAGCTGAAGCCGGAACAGGAGCGGGTCGAGCTGGCCGTCGGGAGGGCGGCGGAAGAGCTCAAGACCAAGCGGGCGCATCGCGACGGGCTCGCGCGCTCCATCAGCCGGATCCGCAAGGCGCTGGGGGACAAGAGCGCGACGTGGACGGCAGCCGACCGCTCCCGCCTGGCCCAGGAACTCGACGACCTGGCGCGGGAAACGCAGCGCCTTGACCAGGAGCTGGCCGTCCTCGCCAAGCACCTCCGCCTCCTGAAGGCCAAGCGCCTCCTCCTCCGTCTATAGAAGTGACCGTCACTTTTCCCGCTTTGCGAAGTGACTGTCACTTTTAAGGTATGTTACAATAGCACGCCGATGCCGTCGGGTTCTCCGCAGTCCTGTCCAGGGTTGCCGTCTGCCTGGTGCCTTGCCGTTGACGCGCCTCTTCCGCTCGCCGGAATCGTCGAGGCGGCGCGGGCGTCTTCCCAGTCCGTGGTGTGGCTCGACAGCGCCCGCCGGCACCCGGCCACCGGCCGGTACTCCATCGCGGGATGGGACCCGTGGCTGACGCTGACCGCGTCAGGCCGCGCGGCGGTCCTGACCACCAGCACGTCCACGACGACGCAGGCAGGCAATCCGCTTGACCTCCTGCAGGCGGTGCTGGCGCGGTATCCCGGCCCCCGCCACGAGGCGCTGCCGCCGGTCGGATGCGGATGGCTCGGGGCGTTCGGGTATGAGCTGAATCGCTGGATCGAGCGGCTGCCGCCACCGCCGTCCCCCGCGTTGGACACGCCTGACCTGCTGCTCTTTGGGATGCGGCAGCTGATCGTCGTCGACCACGCGGCAGCCAAGAGCTGGCTGGTGATCATGGCGGATCCGCATCAGCCGGCCGCCCGCGCGATGCGCGAGGCCCGCGAGCGTCTCGACGCTCTCACCGCGCTGACGCGCTCCTCGGCAGCTGAACCAGCGGCGGTCTTGGCGGACGTGCAGGCCGCCGCCTCGGTGGACCCGACCATGCCGCAGGGACAGTTTGAGGCGCTCGTGCGGCGCGTGCAGGAGTACATCCGGGATGGGGAGATCTTCCAGGCCAACCTGTCGCAGCGGTTTGAAGCGGCGTGGCCCGGCTCTGCCTGGTCGCTGTACCTGGCGCTGCGGCAGGTGAACCCCTCGCCGTTTGCGTGCTTCCTCCAGACGCCGTCCGTGTCGCTGGTCAGCTGTTCGCCTGAGCGGCTGGTCGCGGTGCGCGGCGGCCAGGCGTCCGCCCGTCCCATCGCCGGCACGCGGCCGCGCGGGGCGAGCGCCGAGGAAGACGTGGTCAACAGCCTGGAGCTGATCCTCAGCGACAAAGAACGGGCCGAGCACATCATGCTGGTGGACCTGGCGCGCAACGACCTGGGGCGCGTGTGCCGGTTCGGCTCCGTGGGCGTGGATGAGCTGATGGTGCTGGAAGATTATTCCCACGTCATCCATATCGTCTCGAACGTCCTGGGGCGCGTGCGGGCGGGGGTCGGTGCGGTGGAGGTCCTGCGCGCGGTGTTTCCCGGCGGCACCATCACCGGCTGTCCGAAAGTGCGGTGCATGGAGATCCTCCAGGAGCTGGAGCCGGTCGCGCGGGGCTTCTACACCGGCTCGGCCGGATGGCTGGGGTTCGACGGTTCGCTCGACCTGAATATCCTGATCCGGACCATGGTGATGCAGGGCTCGCGCGTCTCGTTTCACGTCGGGGCGGGGATTGTCGCCGATTCCCAGCCGGACCGCGAGTATCACGAAACCTTGGCGAAGGGCGCCGCGCTGCTGCACGCGCTGCGCGGTTCAGGAGCCATAATGGCGTCGGATGCAGGTGGTCGTTAATCCGCCCCGCTGGGCGCTGCCGGGGCTCGAGGCCGCCTCCGGTTGCTTCGAGACGATGCGGGTCTACGCGGGCAGGATGTTCCGCCTCGACGCGCATCTCGCGCGGCTGGCCGCGTCGACCAGATATCTCGGGGTCAAGCTTCAGGACCCCCTCCCGCAGCTGCGGCGGCGGCTCGTGAAGGCGTTGAAGGGTTCCGGGATCCCCGAGGCGGTCGTGCGGGTCGCCCTGATCCCGAACGGACGGCGCGTGGCGTCGGCCAGCATCGTCGTGCAGCCGGTGCAGCTGCCGGCGCCGGCATGCTATGCGCGCGGGATCCGCGCGGCGGTCGTCCCGACAAGGAAATTCCCGGTGAGCCAGATCGATCCGCAGTCGAAATTCTCCTCGCGGCTGGGCAGCATCCTGGCGGTCATGGAATCCCAGCTGCGCCGGGCGGATGAGGCGATCTTCATGGACGCGATGGGCTACGTGACCGAGAGCACCGCCAGCAATCTCGGCATCATCAAGGACGGCGCGTTCCTCGCCCCGCCGTGCTGGCTGGGGCTGCTGCCCGGCATCACGTGGCAGGCGCTCGTGGAGGCGGCGGCGCGCGCGGGCATCGCGTATCGGGAGACCCCCCTGACCCGGCATGACCTCTACAACGCGGACGAGGCGTTCCTGTCGAGCACGATTAAAGAGGTCTTGGCCATCACGACCGTCGATGGGCGCAGGATCGGGACCGGCAAGCCAGGCCCGTTCACCCGGCGGCTCCATCGGGCCTTCCGGCAGCTGGTGGAGGAGGAGCTGCATGGCCGCGGTTAACGTCAAGCGCGCGCTGCTGAGCTGCCACGATAAGGCCGGCCTGGACGTCTTCGCCAGGGGCCTGGCGGAGCTGGGGGTGGAGCTGGTGGCCTCGGGCGGGACCGCGGCGTTTTTGAAAGACCGCGGCCTGCGGGTCACGAGCGTCGAGGACTTCGCCGGCATCACCGAGCAGCTCGACGGGCGCGTCAAGACCTTGCATCCGAAGATCCACGCCGGGATCCTGGCGCGCCGCGACGACCCCGCCCACGTGCAGGCCGTGGGGGCGGGCGGCCTGATTGACCTGGTGGTCGTCAACCTCTATCCGTTTGAAGCCACCAGCCGGAAATCCGGGGTGTCGCTCGCCGAGGCGGTCGAGCAGATTGACATCGGCGGCGTGGCGCTCCTCCGGGCGGCGGCGAAGAACTTTACCGGGGTCGCGGTGGTGAGCGCGCCGCAGCAATACCTGCCGGTGCTGGACGCGCTGACACGCGGCAAGGGGGCGCTGCCGGATGCGCTGAGCCGGTCGCTGGCCACGGAGGCATTCCGCCTGACCAGCGCGTACGATCAGCTGATTGCCGGCTACCTGGCTCCGCGCGAGCCGGCCCCGTCATCCGAGCTGGTCACCGTGCAGGCGCGTCTGCGCCAGACCTTGCGCTACGGGGAGAATCCGCACCAGCGGGCCGGCTGGTATGTCCCGCCACCAGCGGAATCCGCTGGTGGGCTGGCAGGGCTTATCCAGCTGCAGGGTAAGGAGCTGACCTACAACAATCTGCTCGATCTGGACGCGGCGGTGCGGTGCCTGGCGGAGTTTGAGCGGCCGACCTGCGTCATCGTCAAGCACGCCTCGCCCTGCGGGATCGCCAGCGCCGCGAGCGCCGCCGAGGCGTACCAGCGCGCGCATGAGGCGGATACCGAGTCGGCGTTCGGGGGCATCGTCGCGCTCAACCGGCCGCTGGACATCCGGAGTGCCGAGCAGATGAGCCGGGTGTTTTTGGAGGTCATCATCGCCCCGAGCGTGGAGCCGCCGGCCAGGCAGGCCTTCGCCAAGAAACCGAACCTGAGGCTGCTGGAATGGCCGGCGGGAGAGGCGGCGGCAGGCTCGATGGAATGGCGGACCATCCTCGGCGGATGGCTGGCGCAGGAACCGGACCGCGCGGCGCTGGATGACTCGCTGCTGCGCGTCGTGACCACGCGGCAGCCGACCGAGGCCGAGCGCCGCGACCTGCGGTTCGCGTGGCTGTGCGCCAAACACGTGAAGTCCAACGCGATTGTGCTGGCGAAGGATGAAGCCACGGTCGGCATCGGGCAAGGACAGCCCAGCCGGCTGCGGGCGGTCCGGCTGGCGATTCAGAACGCCGGGGGCAGGGGCCGGGGGGCGGTGCTCGCCTCGGACGGATTCTTTCCGTTCCCCGATAATGTGGAGGCGGCGGCGCAGGCCGGTGTCGCCGCGCTCATTCAGCCCGGCGGGTCGGTGAAAGATGCGGACGTGACCGCCGCGGCGGACCGAGCGGGACTGGCAATGCTGTTCACGGGCCTGCGGCACTTTAAACATTGAGTTAGATGGACATTGACGCGTTGTGGCAGAAGGCGCTGAAGCAGACCGAGATTATCCGGACGCGCGCGCTGGACCTGAGCGCCGTGGAGGCGACCGCGCTGCCGTATGTCTTTCTGGCGGAATCGTCGCTGAACCAGGGCGACACCGTCGTGCGCAGGGGCCACGTCCTCATCGAGCGGCCCGCGCTGATCCTGCCCAGCGCGCAGCTGGAGGGGTTTGAGTTCGGGAAGGACTACCGCGTGAGCGAGGACGCGGTGCTGAATTTCCTCCTCGTGCGGGGCATCCGCTTCCCCTCGATGCGCTACCGCCACGAGCTGTCGTCGCTCGACCTGCGGGAGGGCCCGCTCACCCAGGCGATCGAGCATTTCACGGAGCGGCTGAAGCAGGGCGAGGACCTGAAGACCGGGCTGGTCGTCGGGCCGGAGGATGCGTGGCAGTTTTCCGTGCTCATCCTCGTCGGGGCCCTGGCGGTCCGGTCGGCCGAGGGCGACCTGCGGCGGCTCCTGGACGAATGGCACCGGCGCAAACCGTCATGACGTACGACGACGCGCTCCGCTTCCTCGACTCCTTGACGAATTACGAGCGGACGCACGATCCGCAGGCGATGCGGCAGGTCAGCCTGGAGCGGATGCGGCGTCTCTGCGGCCGGCTGGGCGATCCGCAGCAGCGATTCCGCTCGATCCTCGTCGCCGGCACCAACGGCAAGGGCTCGATCTGCGCGATGCTCGACGCGATCCTGCGGGCGGCGGGCTTCCGGGTCGGCTTGTACACCTCGCCTCATCTGACCGATCCCCGCGAGCGCATCCGCGTCAGCGAGGGCGGGACGGGAGGGGAGGCCGGGTGGATCAGCCAGGAGGCGTTTGCCGCGGTCATCGGGCGCCTGCAGCCCGCCATCGAGTCGGGCCGCAGCGACCCGGACGGCCCGCTGACGTACTTCGAGACGCTCACCGCGGCCGCCTGGCTGCACTTCGCGCAGCAGGGGGTGCACCTGGCGGTGCTCGAAGTGGGATTGGGCGGGCGGTGTGACGCGACGAACGTCGCCGAGCCGGCCGTGTCCGTGATCGGTCCGATCGGATTCGACCATGCCGACGTGCTCGGCCCGGATCTCCTGTCCATTGCCCGCGAGAAAGCCGCCATCATGCGGCCGGGCCGGCCGGTGGTCTCCGCCCAGCAGCCGCCGGAAGTCGCCGCGCTGCTGCGGGAGCTGGCGGCGCAGCACGAATCACCGCTGATCGAATACGGTCAGGCCGTTTCCGCGGACGTCATCACGCACGATCCGCTCGGCGGGGTGTGTGTGTCCGTCCAGGGGACCCGCAGCCGCTATGAGGCCTTGCAGATTCCGCTGCTGGGCCGGCACCAGGCGCAGAACGCGGCCCTGGCGATTGCCGCGGTCGAATGGCTGTCCCGCGAGGGCAGCCCCTTTGCCGCGATCCGGGCGGGGCTGGGTCAGGTGTCCTGGCCCGGCCGTCTGGAGCTCGTCTGGGACAGCCCGCTGGTGCTGCTCGACGGCGCGCACAATCCCCCGGCGGCCCGCGCGCTGCGCGAGACGCTGGACGAGTTCTGGCCGGACCGCCCCGTGTCGCTGCTGCTGGGGATGTCCAGGGACAAGGCGGTGCGTGAGGTCGGCGAGATCCTGGCGGGCCGGGCGGAGACCATCGTCTGCACGCAGAGCGCCCATCCGCGGGCGTGCAATCCGAAACGCCTGGCGGCGCAGCTCAAGGGCCTGCCGTCCACGGTCGTGGCGATTCCTGACGCGGTGGATGCCTGCACGTATCTGCTGAACACCGCCGACCCGGCCCGGCTGATCGTGGTCACCGGCTCGCTGTTTCTCGTGGGGCAGCTGCGGGCCGCCCTGAAGCGGGCCGAAGCGCAGCACGGCGTCATCGTCGCCGGACTCTCGCAGTCGTAAACGGGAGGAGGCGTTATGCCGGTCATCACCATCGAGTGGCTCGAGGGGCGCAGCGCCCGGCAGAAGGCGCAGCTGGCGCGCGCGATCACGGAGGCGTTCGTCGAGGCCGCCAAGGTCTCGCCCGAGCAGGTGTGGATCGTGTTCCGGGACGTGGCCCGCGCGGACTGGGCCATGGGTGGGAAACTCCTCAGCGACCGCTAGTCCGGCGCGTTCAGATAGTCGGTGTAGTCCGCGACGCCGAAGAGCTCTTCCTTGATCGCGCGGATGCGCTCCGGCACGAAGGGGTGGGTCATCCCGTACTGCGGCCGCACGACGCCGCGCGGCAGATACCGCAGGCGGTCGTGCTCCCACTCCTGCAGGTGCTCCAGAAACGTGAGCGCGGCCGCCGGGTCGAATCCCGCCGCCTTCAGATACCGCACCGCCAGGCGGTCCGCCTCCAATTCATCCTGCCTCGCGTAGGCCAACTGCGCCGCCTGTATCGCCACCCCCACACCCCGCGCGGCCTTCGCCTCGCGGCCCGCGGCCAGCGACGCCAACTGGATGAGCTGCAGCCCCAGGTTCGTTTCGAAGCGCTTGACCGAGTGGCGCGCCGCGATGTGGGCGATTTCATGCGCCAGGACCGAGGCCAGCTCGTCGTCGCGCTCCGCCTTCTTCACCAGCCCTGAGTTGACGAAGACGTACCCCCCGGGCAGGGAAAAGGCGTTGACCTCCTTGTCCTCCACCACCGCGAAGCTGTAGATGAGCTCCTTGCGGTCGCACACCGCCGCCAGCCGGTCGCCGATGCCGCGGACCCGCGCCTGCATCGGCTCATCCGCGATAAGGGTGAGCTCCGCCTCGACCTGCCGGGCGAGCTTCCGGCCCACCTCGACCTCCTTCTCGGTGGACGTGATCGAATATTCCTGGCGCTGGGTGGCGAGGCCGTAGCTGGTGGACACGCAGCCGGGCGCAGTGAGGGCCGCGAGGAGCGTAATGCGGAGCGCGAGCGGGGCGTTACAGTTGCACGCCGGATTGGCGGAGAATCGCATCCAGTTCCGGCATCTGCTGGAGCAAGCGGTTGATGAGGTAGGGCGTCGCCAGGAAGAGCAGCACCGCCCCCAGCACCACGGTCGTCCACGTCCAGCGGGCCGCGGCGGAAAAATGCGGGCTGCGCCACAGGAGGGGCAGCGCCACCGGGCCGAGCAGCAGCAGCATGGCGACGACGTAGGGCCGCCGGTAGTACCAATCCAGCGGCCGGCCGCTCATCTGCGCGGTCTTGTAGGCATCGACGATCGCCGAGGTCCACACGACGAACAACGCCAGCGCCGCCGTGACGCGCGAAATCCCCGCCAGCCAGGTGGTGGCCAGGACCAGCGCCAGGCAGGCCCCGCACAGCACCCAGGCTTTCGCGCGCTGCCCGTTGTAGAGCTGGCCCAGGCCCGGGGCAAGGGAAAGCCCTGCGGCCACCCACGGGTTCTTCGTCGAGGTCGTCATCTTCACGGTTGCTTCCGAGGCGCGTGGGACTGTTGAGGGAGCTTGCGTTTCCACGACGCTGGGGTTATGATAGGTGCTTCTGAACTTAACACAGCCAACCGCACACGGTCAAGGAGATTCCCGCAATGCATCCATCGCGACCTGTTGTTGTTTGGTGGCTTGCCGGCGGGCTGGTGGTCAGCAGCGCCCTGGCAGCCAAGTTCGTGTTCGACAAGCGCCGGCTGGCGACCGCCTATGAGCAGGCCAAGGTCTCCCTGGCCCAGCTGGAGCGGGAACGGACCCACCTCAGCCAGGAGCTCGCTCAGGCCAAGGAGACGATGACGGACCAGGCGGAGGAGATCGGCAGCCTCGAGCAGGAACTGAACAACCTGCAAAGCCGCTTCGATCTCGCCGAACAGGAGGTCTGGCGCCTGCAGACCGAGCAATTGGCGCTCCGCGAGGCGAATGACGGCATCAGCCGGCGGCTGGCGGCGGCCGTCCAGGACAAGCAGGCGCTGGAAGCCCGCTTGTCCTCGCTGAAAGAGCTCAAGCTGGCCATGCAGGCCGTCCGGCGCAAGCTGCGCGATGAGCGCTGGCAGGCGTGGCTCGCGCGCATCCGCGTGCAGAGAGTTCACGACCAGCAGCAGCTGGCCAACGGCAACCGGGGGTACGTGGTCCGCAACGGCGTGCCGACCCTCGGCGAGCCGACCCGGCTCCAGGTGCGCGTGCTTGACCCTCAAACGCCCTGAGCAGCGAACACCTTCATGACGGCCCTCACGGCCTGGTGGCAGAACCAGGTGTTCTGGACGTGGTTTGTGGCCTGTATTATCGCCCAGGTGACGAAAATCGCGCTGGGAGCCGTTCGCCAACGCCGCTTTGACTTCCGCTGGCTCGTCGGGACCGGCGGCATGCCCAGCACCCACGCCGCCGGCGTTGCCGCCCTCAGCACCGCCATCGGCCTGCATGTGGGGTTTGACACCCCCCTCTTCGCCATCGCCGTCGTCTTCACGGTGATCACCCTCTTCGATGCGCAAGGGGTGCGCCGCTGGAGCGGCAAGCAGGCGCAGATCCTCAACAAGATGCTCGAGGATATTTACTTCAAGCGGCGGATTCAGGACGAACGCGTCAAAGAGCTCCTCGGCCATACCCCCACCGAGGTGCTGGCGGGAATGGGGATGGGGATCGTCACGGCGTTGGCCATGCACGCGAGCGGGTGAGGAGTCGAGATGCGTCGGCAGGGATGGATCGGGTTGCTTGTCGGGGTGGGGATCGTCATCGGGGCAGGCTGTTTGGTCTGGGCCGCATCGCAGGGATGGATCGGCGGCACGGCACGGCGCCTCCTGACCACGGCTCAACGCGCCGCCGAGCGCGGGGATGTCGGCGCGGCGCAGGCGAATCTCGAAGAGCTCATCGGCACGCAGCCGGATTCGCCGCTCGTGGATGACGCGCTGCTGACCCTGGCGCAGGTCTACGAGCAGCAGCAGCAGCTCGTCGAGGCGCGGGCGACCTACCAGCTCTTGCTGCAGCAGTTCCCCAGCTCGCCGCTGTCGGCCCACAGCCAATCGCGTCTGGGGGTGCTCAATGTCGCCCTCCTGTTTTCCCCCGCCGTCACCGACCTCGACGCCACGTATGAGGTCAAGACCGGGGACACCCTGGGCAAAATCGCCTCGGCCCATCACACCACCGTGGAGCTGATCAAGAAGGCCAACGGGCTGAAGGGCGATGTGATTCACCCCCGGCAGGCGCTCAAGGTTCCCAAGGGGCCGTTCCGCATCGTCGTGGATAAATCGCAGAACGAGCTCCTCCTGACGGCGGGCAACCAGTTTTTCAAGCTCTACCCGGTGGCGACCGGCAAGGACGACTCGACTCCGGCCGGCACCTTCAAGATTGTCAACAAAATCCCCAATCCCGTCTGGTACCGCCAGGGCGCGGTGGTCCCGCCCGACAGCCCCGAGAACATCCTCGGCACGCGCTGGCTGGGGCTGGACAAGCAGGGCTACGGCATTCACGGCTCGATTGACCCAACGGCCGTCGGACAGTCCGTCACCGCGGGCTGCGTGCGGATGACCAACGCGGACGTGGAAGAGCTATTCGCCATCGTGCCGACGGGGACCGAAGTCGCCATCGTCGATTAGTGCATCCTTCCGGTCCCCTCCGGACCGCGCCATGAGCATTGACGGGTTCTACCGGTACGAATTCGAAAAGCCCATCGCGGAGCTGGAGCGCCGCCTGCAGGAGCTGCGCAAGGGCGGCGAGCGCAAGGCCGATCCGGCCGCCACCCGTACGCTCGAGGCGCAGCTCGAGCAGCTCAAGCGCAAGGTCTACGGCAACCTCACCGCCTGGCAGCGCGTCCAGCTGGCCCGCCACCCGCTGCGGCCCTATACCCTCGATTACGTCCAGCGCCTGATGACCGACTTCGTGGAGCTCCACGGGGACCGGCTCTACGGCGATGACAAGGCGATGGTCGGGGGGGTGGCCCGCCTGGAGGGTCGGGCCTGCTTCGTCATCGGCCACCAGAAGGGGCGGGAGACGCGGGAGAATCTCATCCGGAATTTCGGGATGGCGCACCCCGAGGGCTACCGCAAGGCCCTGCGGTTCATGCGCCTGGCGGAAAAATTCCGCCTGCCCGTGGTCATCTGCATCGATACGCCCGGCGCGTATCCGGGCATCGGCGCCGAGGAGCGGGGGCAGGCGCATTCCATCGCCCACAACATGCGCGAGATGGCCCGCATCAAGAGCCCGATCTATCTGTGCGTGATCGGCGAGGGCGGCTCGGGCGGGGCGCTGGGCGTCGGGGTCGGCGACTGGGTGGCGATGCTGGAAAACGCCTACTACTCGGTGATCTCGCCGGAGGGCTGCGCCTCGATCCTGTGGCGCGACCGGGCCCGGGCGCCGGAGGCGGCGGAAGCGCTGAAGATGACGGCCCGGGACCTGCTGAGCTTGGGGCTGGTGGATGAGATCCTGCGGGAGCCGCCGGGCGGGGCGCATCACGACCCGGCGGTGGTCGCGCAGCAAGTCAAGGAATCGATCCTGCGGTTCTGGAAGTCCGTCGAGGGGCTCTCGACGGAGGAGCTGCTCAAGCGCCGCTACGAGCGGTTCAGACGCATCGGCATCTACACGACCGCCGACCTGTCCCCGTTCCCACCCCCCGCCTAAAGCCAGCTCTCGAAATTTGAGATTTGAAATTAGACCGCATTTGAAATGTTTACCGTCCACTTTCTCATCTCACATTTCAAATGCTCTGCGATTTTCGCCAGAGGCGAAAATCGCTGCCGGGGGTGGGAATCGAACCCACATGACCTTTCGGTCACGGGTTTTTGAGACCCGCGCGTATACCGGTTCCGCCACCCCGGCGTACAATGCCGGTGTCTGGCTCCCCGCTGGCGGTGACCCTGGGCGGGGTGCCTGACACCGGAAGGATCATCGTTTTTCAAGAAACGGCTTGATGAGGTCGATGGGGATGGGGAAGATGGTCGTCGAGTTCTTTTCGGTGGCGATTTCCGCCAGGGTCTGCAGGTAGCGCATCTGCAGGGCCATCGGCTGCTCGCTCATGATTCGAGCGGCCTCCACCAGTTTTTGGGCAGCCTGGAACTCCCCATCGGCCCCGATGATCTTCGCCCGCTTGACCCGCTCCGCCTCAGCTTGGCTTGCCATCACCCGCCGCATCTCTTCCGGCAGGTCCACGTGCTTGATTTCCACCGCCGAGACCTTCACGCCCCACGGATCGGTCTGTTTATCGATAATGGCCTGGAGCCGTTGGTTGAGCGTCTCGCGATGGGCGAGCAGCTCGTCGAGCTCGACCTGCCCCAGCACGCTGCGCAGCGTGGTCTGGGCCATCTGCGAGGTCGCGAACAGGTAGTCCTCCACCTCGACGACGGCCTTGTTGGGCTCGAGGACCCGGAAATAGATGACCGCGTTCACCTTGATGGACACGTTGTCTTTCGTGATGACGTCCTGCGGCGGCACGTCCAGCGCGACCGTGCGCAGGCTGATGCGCAGGAGCCGGTCGATGGGCCAGATGATGAACACCAGGCCCGGCCCCATCGGCTTCGGGGTCAGGCGGCCGAGGCGGAACACCACGCCCCGCTCGTATTCCCGCAGGATCTTGACGCAGTTGACGATGTACAGCACGACGAGCACGACCGGCAAGCTCACTCCCCCGAAGAACGGCATCGCTGACCTCCGCGTTTCCTGTGGCTAGACTTTCTCAACCGTCAATTTTAATCCCTGCACGCTGAGCACCCGGACCCGCTCGCCCTGGCGGATCGGCGCCGCGCTGGTCGCGTTCCACAGCTCGCCGTGGACGAAGACCATCCCGTCCGGGTCGAGATTCGTCGAGGCCGTCCCCAGCTCCCCCTGCAGCCCCTGCGGGCCGGTCGTGACCGGCTGGGTCTGCGAGCGCAGCGCGCGCTGCACGACGAACAGGACGATCGCCGCCAGCGTCGCCACGGTCGGCAGGATGACGTACAGGGAAATCCGCAGCGCTGGCTCGGCATGTCCCACCAGCATCAGGCTGCCGAGCGTCAGGGCGATGACCCCGCCCAGCGCGAGCAGCCCGTGGCTGACGACCTGCACCTCCGCAATCAGCAGCAGGACGCCGATCCCCATCAGCGCCAGCGCCGCGTAGTTGATGGGCAGCGCCTGGAACGCGTAGAGCGCGAGGATGAGGCAGATGAGGCCCGCGATGCCGGGGAAGCCGATCCCCGGATGGGTGAACTCGAAGATCAGCCCCAGCGTGCCCAGCAGCATCAGCAGATAGGCGATGTTCGGGTTCGTGATGACCGCCAGGAACTGCTCGCGCGGGCTCATGACGATGGTCGCGGGGCGGGCCTCGGCCGTCGCCAGCGTCCGGGTGCCGTCCGGCAGCTCCACGGGCCAGCCGTCGATCTTCTGCAGCAGATCCTCGAGGTCCTTGGCGATGAGGTCCACGATGTGCTCCTGCACCGCCTCGGCCTCCGTCACCGAAACGCTCTCCGTCACCGCTTTCTTCGCCCACGCCTCGTTGCGGTGCCGCGTCCTGGCGATCGTCGTGACCCAGGCGACCGTGTCGTTGATGATCTTGTCGGCCATCGGGTCCTTGGATTCTTCCTCGACGATCTCTTCCTCGTCCGGCTTGGACGGCTTGCCGAACTCATCCTTCGCGGCGCGCTTGATCCGCTTGATGAGCTTCTTCACCGGCCCGCCGCCCTCGCCGACCGCCACCGGATGCGCCGCCCCGATGTTCGTCGAGGGCGCCATCGCGGCGATGTGGCCGGCCAGCGTGATGAAGACGCCGGCCGAGCCGGCCCGGGCCCCCGACGGGGCGACGTAGACCACCACCGGCACGCGGGCGTTCATCAGGCGCTTGACGATGGCGCGGGTGGATTCCAGCAGCCCGCCGGGGGTGTCGAGGAGGACGACCAGGCACTCCGCGCCGTCCTGCTCGGAGCGCTCCACCGCCTTGACGAGGTACTGCTGCGTGACCGGGCTGATGATCTGGTTGTCCAGCTCGATCACGTTGACATGCGCCGCCCAGCCTAGCGCGGGAAGGCTGAACGCGGTTCCCGCGAGGATGGTGGCGAAAAGGGTCAGACAAACTCGCTTCATAGTGTGAGATGCAAAGATGGTGGAGCAGACGGGGATCGAACCCGTGGCCTCGTGTATGCCATACACGCGCTCTCCCAGGCTGAGCTACTGCCCCACAGAAATCTGAGACCGCTAACATAGCACGCCGGCCTCGTCGGTGTCAACGTAAGGCGAGTGCCGCAGTCGCGAGTGGTGGACGGTTGCGTTGCTCTCGTCGGCGGCTCATGATAAGATAGCCGTTCCATGCGTATTGGTGTCCATGTCTCCATCGCCGGCGGACTGCTGGAATCCCTCGCCCGTGCCAAGCGATTGTCCTGCAATACGATGCAAATCTTCAGCCGCAGCCCACGGGGCGGGCCGGCGCCGGCGCGCACCGATGAGGAGCTGGACGATTTCGACCGGGCCAGGCGCGCAGCCGGCATTGACCCGTTGGTCATCCACGCGCCCTACATTATTAATCTGGCCTCGCCGGACCGGCGCGTGTTCGGCTTCTCCATGGCGCTCTATCAGGAAGAGTACCGCCGCGCAGCGCGGTTGGGCGCGCAGTATCTCGTGACGCATGTCGGCAGCCACCGCGGAACCGGCGAGCAGGCCGGCATTGCGCGGGTCGCCGAGGCGCTCAACCGGACCCTGGCGGATGGCGAGTCGGACGTCATGATCCTGCTGGAAAACACCGCCGGCTCAGGGCAGGGGCTGGGCTACGCGTTTGAGCAATTGGCGGCGATGCGGGCACAGGTCGCGAGGAAGGAGCGCGTCGGATTTTGCCTCGACACCGCGCATCTGTTCGCCGCGGGATTTCCGATTCACACCGAGGAGGGGCTTGAGGAGACGCTCGCGCAGGCCGACCGGACCCTGGGGCTTGAGCACGTGAAGCTGGTCCATCTCAACGACTCCAAGAGCGCCTTCGACAGCCGCGTGGACCGGCACTGGCACATCGGCACCGGGCAGATCGGCCGCGAGGCGATGCGGCGGATCGTCACCCACCGCCGCTTGCGCGACCTGCCCTTCATTCTGGAAACGCCGAAGAAAACGCCGCAGGATGACCCGCGCAATCTCCGGACGGTCCGGGGATTCGGGGTCACTCGAAAGGGCCACGCACATGAAACCTCCCGCACCCGCAGCCGTCCAGCAGCTCGCTGACTTGCTCGCGCGCCTGGCCGTTTCGATTGAGCAGGGACAGCCCACCGGCTTCGTCCAACACGTATTGGCGGATGCCCAGGCGCAGTGCGAGCAGGCGGCGGTGAAGGCGCCCGCCGACCTGAAGATGCTCCTGGCCAATTTTATGGACGCGCTGCGCGCCTGGTACAACGTCTGGCCGACGATGGGCGCCAGGCCGGAGTTCCGGCAGGCGGTCTCGCGCGAAGCCCGCCAGTGGTCCCATCGCGTGTTGGAACCGCCGACGTCGTAGCGGTGGGGTCGCCAGGCGGCGGTCGGCGTGCCAGTCTTTCAGCAGTTCGGACCCTCGCACCTGACGGCTCTGCTGCTGATGCTGGCAGCAGGAGCAGTGCTCGTCGCGAACGCCAAGCGTCTGCGCAGTGCCGGCGATGATCGCCTCGTCCGACGCATCCTGGCGGCTGTCCTCGTCGGCAACGAAGTCGGCTCGTGGGGAGTGGCGGTGGTGCAGGGACGCTGGGGGCTGCCCTGCCAACTCTGCGACCTGGCGGTGTTCCTGATGGCTTGGGCGCTCCTCGGGCGCCGCCGTCTCGTTGGGGAAATCGCGGTGCTGTGGGGGCTGGCGGGCAGCGTGCAGGCGGTCCTGACGCCGGATCTGTCGGAGGGCTTCCCGTCGTATGCGTGGGTCCAGTTTTTCCTCGGCCACTGCGCCGTCGTGCTGAGCGCGGTGTACCTGGTGGCACGGGGGCGTGTCCATCTGACGAGTGCGTCGGTGTGGCGGGTGTGGCTCGTCAGCAATGTCTATGTCGTCATCGCGGGACTGTTGAACTGGCAGCTCGGCACCAACTTCGGGTACCTGGCCCGCAAGCCCGCGCATCCGAGTCTGTTGGATGCGCTCGGGCGGTGGCCGTGGTACATCGTAGGAGTGGAGGGCATTGCGCTGGCGTTGTTTTTCTGCTGCGTCGGATTCGCCAGGCTGGTGGATCGTTGGGCGCGCGCATGAGGAATGCGGATGGCTGACCCACTTGAGATTGTCGTGGAGGGAACCCCGAACCCCAACGCGGCGAAGTTCACCCTCAACCGCGTCGTCGCCACGCAGGGCAAAACCTATCGTGACGCGGCCGCCGCCGATGCGCCGTCCTTCGGCAAAACTCAGGACGGCGGCCTGAGCGAAGTCGAATGGCCGCCCTGGGCCAAGGCGCTGCTGGCCATCCCCGGCCTCGTCCAGGTCTTCGCGGTCAACAACTTCATCTCCGTCACCAAATCCCCCGACGCCGAGTGGGACATCCTCGTCCCGCAGGTGGAAGAAGAGCTGAAGAAGGCGTTCAGCGCATGATCCAGACGTTGGGCCTCATCGCGGCCGTGGCCATGCCGCTGTGGAATATTCCGCTGATCGTGCGGATTGAGCAGCGGAAATCCTCGCGGGACATCAGCGTGCCGTGGGCATTGGGCGTGTTCGGGTGCATCCTCCTGATGCTGCCGGCCGCGCTCGACTCGCCGGACGCCATCTTCAAGGCGTTCGGCATCGTGAACACCGTGCTCTTCGGCGCCGTCGTCATCCAAATCCTCCGCTACCGATAAGTCCTCTAATGGCTGACAAATACCCGTTCGCGGAAATCGAGCCGAAGTGGCAGAGATACTGGGAAGAGAAGAAGCTCTTCCGGGCGGTGGACGGCGACGCCAAGCGGAAGAAGCTCTACGTGCTGGACATGTTCCCGTACCCGTCTGGCGCCGGGCTGCACGTCGGGCACCCGGAGGGCTACACCGCGACGGACATCTACTGCCGGTACCAGCGGATGCGCGGGTTCAACGTCCTGCACCCGATGGGCTGGGACGCCTTCGGCCTGCCCGCCGAGCAGTACGCGATTGAGACCGGCACGCACCCCTCCGTGACGACCCGCAAGAACATCGAGACCTTCCGCCGGCAGATCACGCGCTTCGGCTTCTCCTACGACTGGGACCGCGAGGCGGACACGACCGATCCGAAATACGTCAAATGGACCCAGTGGATTTTCCTGAAGCTGTTTGAGCGCGGGCTGGCCTACATGGCGGAGGCGCCGGTGTGGTGGTGTACAGGTTGCGGGACCGTGCTGGCGAATGAGGAAGTGGTGGACGGCACGTGCGAGCGCAAGGGCCATCCGGTCGAGCGGCGCCCGATGCGCCAGTGGATGCTGAAAATCACCGCCTATGCCGAGCAGCTCCTGAACGACCTGGAGCAATTGGACTGGCCCGAGCACATCAAGCAGATGCAGCGCAACTGGATCGGCAGGAGCGAAGGTGCCGACGTCTGGTTCACGCTCGATCCAAAGAACGCCTCAGTGCCGGATGGCGTGATTGATGGCGCGCGCGTGCGCACGCGCGAGGGCAAGATCGAGCTCAAGATTTTCACGACGCGCCCCGACACCCTCTTCGGCGCCACGTACATGGTGCTCGCGCCGGAGCATCCGCTGGTACCGGTCGTGACCACGGATGCGCGCCGGAAGGTTGTCGAGGGTTACCGGCAGGAAGCCGCGCGCAAGAGCGAGCTGGACCGGACCGATCTGGCCAAGGAAAAGACCGGCGTGTTCACCGGTGCCTACGCCGTGAATCCGGTGAATCAGGAACGCGTTCCGATTTGGATCGCGGACTACGTGCTGGCGACGTACGGCACCGGCGCCATCATGGCGGTGCCGGCGCATGACCAGCGCGACCTGGAATTCGCCCTGCAGTTCGGGCTCGACGTGCGCATCGTCGTCGTGCCGGAGGACCGCGCGCTTGAGCTGGCCGGCCTGACGCAGGCGTATGAAGATGCGGGGCGGATGCATGACTCCGGACCGTTCACCGGCCTGCCGAGCGAAGAGGGAAAGTGGAAGGTCGTCGAGTGGCTGAAGGCGCGCGGTCTTGGTGAGCGCACGGTCCACTACAAGCTGCGCGACTGGCTCTTTTCCCGCCAGCGCTACTGGGGCGAACCGATCCCCATCGTGCATTGCTCGACCTGCGGCACCGTGCCGCTTCCGGAATCCTCGCTTCCGCTGCTCCTGCCGGAGATGAAGGACTTTCAGCCGGCCGGAACAGCCGAGCCTCCGCTCGCCAAGGCCAAGGAGTGGGTGAAGACCGCGTGCCCGGCGTGCCGCGGGCCTGCCGAGCGCGAGACCAACACGATGCCGCAGTGGGCCGGCTCCTGCTGGTATTACCTGCGCTATCTGGATCCGCGCAACGGCCGTCTGGCCTGGGATCCGGCGAAGGAGCGCTACTGGATGCCGGTGGACCTGTACGTCGGCGGGGCGGAGCACGCGGTGCTGCACCTCCTCTACGCGCGGTTCTGGCACAAGGTGCTGCATGACTTGAAGCTTGTCTCGACGCCGGAGCCGTTCCAGCGGCTCATCAACCAGGGGCTCATCCTGGGCGAGGACGGCGAGAAAATGTCCAAGTCGCGCGGCAACGTCGTGAATCCCGACGACGTCATCGCGGCGCACGGCGCCGACGCCTTCCGGCTGTATGAGATGTTCCTGGGCCCGCTGGAGGCGGTGAAGCCCTGGAGCACGCGCTCCATCGAAGGGGTGGACCGGTTTCTCCAGCGGCTGTGGCGGCTGGTCATCACGGCCGAGGGCGGGGTGAACCCGGCGGTCAAGGATGTCGGAGTGAGCGGGGAATTGAACGTCCTTATGCACCAAACCATCCGCGACGTCACCGGCGACGTCGAAGGGTTGCGGTTCAACACCGCGATTTCCAAGTTGATGGTGCTGCTGAACCGCCTGGCCGATGAATCCGCGATTCCGAAGCCAGCCATCGAGACGTTCGTGCTGCTGCTCTCGCCGTTTGCGCCGCATCTGGCTGAAGAATTATGGAACCGGCTCGGGCACAAGGACAGTCTCACGTATGAACCGTGGCCGTCGCATGACGCGGCGGTGCTGCAGCAGGCGAATGTCCTGATGGTGGTGCAGGTCAACGGCAAGGTCCGCGCGCGCCTCACCCTGCCGGCCGGCGTCAGCGAGGAGCAGTTGAAGGCGGCGGTGCTGGCGGATGAGGCCGTGAAGCGCCACCTCAACGGCCAGCCCATCAAGCAATTCATCGTCGTGCCCAAGCGCCTCGTGAACATCGTCGTTTGATGGGATGGCTGACGGCGCAGGAGCGGGTGACGCTCGCGGTGCTGGGGGCCGCGGCGCTGGCCGGGCTGGGGATCTTGGGATGGCAGCAGCGTCGCCCGCCGATCACGGTGGAGGTTGGACCGCTGCTCCCCTCTGCCGAGTGGGATGCGCGGCTGCAGGCGTCGAAGATCGTAGACCTCAACCGCGCCACCGTCGAGGACTTGGAACGGCTGCCGGACGTCGGCCCGGCGACGGCGAAGAAGATCCTCGACTATCGCCGGCAGCACGGGCGGTTCAGGCGGGTGGAAGATTTGCTCGATGTGCAGGGGATCGGCCCCAAGACCCTTGAAGAACTCAGGGACGACGTGACCGTACACTAGCAACTCATCGGATGGGAAACCTCGGACTCGGAGAGCTGGCTGTCATCGCCGTGATCGCCTTGGTCGTCATCGGCCCCCGGCGGATGCCGGACGTCGCGCGGGCGCTGGGCGAGGCGGTCCGGGCGTTTCAGGAGGCGCTGAAGGGCGGCGCCTCCAAGGACGACGGGACTGATGAGTAATCCACGCAGGGCGTTCCTCGCGTCGGTGCTGGCGTTGGGGACGCTGTCCGTGCTGGCCACCCAGGGGGTGTTGAAGGGCGCGGATCAGCAGATCGCCGTGTGGTTCCTTCCCCTTCACTCCCGGTATTTGGATGGCCCGATGCAGGTCCTGGCGTGGTTCGGCGGCTCGACGTGGACGATTCTCGCGCTCTTGGGCCTCGGCGCGCTGGCCTGGCGGCGGGGCGGGAACGCCGGGGCCCTGGCGTTGACCGCGACCTTTTTGGCCGGCGCGCTGCTGCAGGTCTTCCTGCGGTTGTGGGTTTCGCAGTGGCGGCCCGACGCGGGCGCGATTCCCGCCTCGATGGACCTGCTCACGCGCTTTGAGCTGGCCGGCTTTCCCAGCGGGCACGCCTACCGGTCCGCCTTCCTCTTCGGATGGATCGCGCGCGCAGCCGTTGGCACGCGGTGGGAGCGCCTCCTCGTGCCGGGATGCGCGCTGATGGTCGGCCTGGTCGGGATCACGCGCGTGTATCTCAACCGCCACTGGGCCTCCGACGTGCTGGGGGCCTGGCTGGTGGTCCTGACGATGCTGTCCCTGGTCCGGTGGTGGGAGGAGCGCCGGAGCGTCTAATGGTCCGGACCTTCACCCTCAGCGGCAGCGGCTCGCCCATCGCGCTCAACCTGGAGCGGGACCTCAACGAGCCGCAGCGCGCCGCGGTCACCTGCGGCGACGGGCCGAAGCTCGTGATTGCGGGCGCCGGCTCCGGCAAGACCCGCACGATCACCTACCGCGTCGCCTACCTCATGCGGAAAGGCGTGCCGCCGTCGTCCATCCTGCTGGCGACGTTCACCAACAAGGCCGCCCGCGAGATGCTCACGCGGGTCGAGGCGCTCACCGGCACCAACGTGGGCAAGGTCTGGGGCGGGACGTTCCATGCGATCGGCAACCGCATCCTGCGCCAGTACGCCACGCTGCTGGAATTCGCGCCCACCTACACCATTCTCGACGAGGAGGACCAGCGCGACCTCCTCAAGGTGTGCGTGACCGAGGCGAAGGTCAGAGTCGAGGACAAGCGGTTCCCCGCGCCGGCGATCCTCCAGGACCTCATCAGCTTCGCGTTCAATACCCGGCAGGCCCTCGAGGCGGTGATCGAGCAGCGCGCCCCGCATTTCCTCGAATGGACCGGGGCGATCCGCGCCATCGAGGCGCGCTACCAGGCCAGGAAGCGGTCCGCGCAGGCGATGGACTACGACGATCTCCTGCACTACTGGCTGCTCCTGCTGCAGGAGCAGCCGCAGGTGGCCCAGCGGCTGGGGCGGCAGTTCCGGTATCTCCTGGTCGACGAGTACCAGGATACGAACACGATCCAGGCGGAGATCGTCGAGCGGCTCGCCGCCGTCAACGGCCGCAACCTCATGGTGGTGGGTGACGACAGTCAAAGCATCTATGCGTTCCGCGGCGCCAACTACGACAACATCCTGAAGTTCCCGGAGCGCAACCCCGGCACGGAAATCTTCAAGCTGGAAATCAACTACCGCTCCACGCCGGAGGTCCTCGCCTTCACGAACGCGAGCATCCACCACAACGAGCGCCAGCACCACAAGACGCTCACCGCGACCCGCCCGGCGGGGTGCCTGCCGGTCGCCGTGCCGGTGTCCGACGTGTACCAGGAGGCCGCGTTCGTCGCCCAGCGGCTGCTGCAGCTGCGCGACGAAGGGATCCCCCTGCGCGACATGGCCGTCCTCTACCGGGCGCACGCGCATTCCACCATCCTGCAGGCGGAGCTGATCCGGCGCAACATCCCCTACGAGATCCGCTCGGGCGTGCGGTTCTTCGAGCAGGCGCACATCAAGGACGTCGTCGCCTACCTGAAGGTGCTCGACAACCCCTTCGATGAAGTGGCATGGCGCCGGCTCTTCCTGATGGTGTCGCGCATCGGCAACGTCACCGCGGCGCGCCTGTGGGAGGAGCTGTCGCAGGCGGCCGATCCGCGCGAGACCGTCCTGAAGGAGAGTACCTTGAGCATCCTGCCGGCGGCCGCGCGGCCGTTCTTCAAGCAGTTCCAGCATGACCTCCGGGCGCTGCGCGCGGCGGCGAAGGACCATCCGCCGGGCGAGCTCGTGGCGGCGGTCCTGCAGACCGGCTACCTCGACCACCTCCGCGCCAGGTATGACGCGGCGCAGTCCCGCGTCGAGGACATCGAGCAGCTCGCGGTCTTCGCCCGGCCCTACGCCACCCTGCAGGCCCTGCTGTCGGAGCTGGTGCTGTTGGGCGAGCTGTACGGGCAGGACGTCGTCGCCGGCTCCGCCGCCGACACGGAGCGCGTCATCCTCAGCACCGTGCATCAGGCCAAGGGGCTGGAGTGGCGCGTCGTCTTCGCCATCCGGATGTGCGAAGGGGAATTCCCTTCGCCGATTGCGCTGCGCGAGCCGGACGGCGAGGAAGAGGAGCGCCGGATCTTCTACGTAGCCGCGACCCGCGCGAAGGATGAGCTCTACCTGACCCATCCGCTGATGGACTACGGCCCGCGCGCAAGCAACCTGCTCCTGCAGCCCTCGCGTTTCCTGCAAGAGGTCCCGTTCACGCTGTACGAGCAGGCGGAGGTCGAGGAGCTGCCGCAGGGCTTCCCCTCCGACTGAGTCGTTCATCCTCCTCGCCATGCGCGCCCCGCTGGTTCCTGCCGCCCTCCTCTTCATGCTGGGGATCCTCGCGGCGTCGTTGCAGCCGCTTGCCTGGGGACCCCTCGTCGGAATCGGGAGCGCGGCGGCCGTCCTGGCGTGGCTGTTCCGGCGTCGGCCGTGGGTGAGCGCCCTCGCGCTCCTCATGCTGTGGGGCGCGCTCGGCGCGCTGCGCTACACGCTCTGGGCGCACCAGCCGGTCCATCACGTGGCGCGCCTGGTCAGCGAGGAGCCCGCGCGGGCCGCCGTCCACGGCGTGGTGGTCGAGGATCCGGTCGAGCTCTTCGCGCCGCACGAGCCCTTCGACTCGGCTTCGCCTCGCTCAGGGCGAATGGTGAGCGAAGTCGAACCAGAGCCCGAACAGCAGGTGTGTGTCATTCGGGCCCGGCATGTGCGGGCGCGTCAGGCGCCGTGGCGGTCGGTTTCCGGGCTGATCCGGACGAAGCTCCAGCAGCCCCGCGTCGAGCTGGCCTACGGCGATGAGGTGCTGGTGGAAGGCGCCTGGTCGTCGGTCCGCGGTCCCGGCAACCCCGGGCAGTTCGATTGGCGCGCGGCGCTCGCCCGGCAAGGCGTGCAGGTCGTGCTGTCGGTGAAGCCGTCCGACGGCATGGCGCGCCTGCGGACAGGGCAGGGCGCCTGGTGGATGCGCGCCGTGACCGCGCTGCGGGCGCGCATCGAATCGCTGCTCAGCGCGTCATTCAGCGAGCATCATGCGGGGCTGCTCCGGGCGATTCTGCTGGGCGAGCGGGTCGCGCTCGATGAGGACCTCAAGCAGGCGTTCATCGAAACCGGCACGATGCACCTGGTGGTCATCAGCGGCTTCAACGTGGGGCTGATCGCGGTGCTCCTTGAGTTGTTCCTCCGGGTGGTCGTGGGGCTGTCGCGGCGTCCGCGCCTGCTGATCACCGCGGCAGGGTTACTAGGGTACTGCCTCCTGACCGGGATGCAGCCGCCGGTCGTCCGCGCGACGCTCATGGCCTGGGTGGTCCTGGGCGCGCTGTGGATGGACCGCCTGATCAGTTGGCCCAATACGCTCGCGGCGGCCGCCCTGGTCATCTTGTGGGCGCAGCCGGCTCAGCTCATGGATGCGGGGTTTCAGTTGTCCTTCGGGGCGGTGGCCAGCCTCCTCATCTTTACCGGGCGCATGCAGGCGCTGCTGGAGCCGCATCTGCCCATCCGGCTCGAGCGCCTGCGGCGCTACGTGGCGGTCAGCCTGGCCTCGACCCTGGCGATCTGGGTGGGGTTGTGGCCCGTCCTGGCGTGGTACTTCCATCTCGTGTCTCCGGTGTCGGTCCTCGCGAATCTCGTGCTGGTGCCGCTGGTCAGCCTGTTGGTGGGGTTGGGGACGGTGGTGGTGCTGCTCGGGACGGTGACGGCCCCCGTGATGCACTGGACCACCGGCTGGCTCGCGTGGCTGGTGGATGTGACGGTCGGGTGGGTGCACGCATTCCACCAGGTGCCGCTCGGCTGGTGGCCGATTGGGCATCCGGCATGGCCGGTGATTGTGGGCTACTATCTCCTCGTCGGGCTGTCCGTGTGGCGGCAACGAATTCGGCTGAGCCCTGGATGGGCGGCGGTCTGCTGGCTGGCCGGGATCAACCTCTGGATCTGGACGGGGGTGGGCGCGGAGGCCCGCGCGCCGAAGCGGCTGGAGATCACCGTCCTGGATGTGGGGCATGGGGATGCGATCGTGATCCGCACTCCCAGCCGGCAGACGCTGCTGGTGGATGCCGGCACGCAGGATGCCGGACGCTATGCGGTGGTGCCGTTCCTGCGCGCGCAGGGGTATCACACGCTCGAGGCGCTGATTCTGACGCATCCTGATGAAGATCACGTCGGCGGCGCAGTCGCCGTCTTGAAGCATCTGCGCGTCAGGCAACTGCTCACCAATGGGTTTGAGGCGTCCAGCCGGACCGCCCAGCAGGTCTTCGCGCTCGCCGATGAGCGGCGGGTGCCCAGGGCGCGCGTCACGGCCGGGACGATGTTGGCCGGCTCCCCGGCGGTCACGATGACGGTGCTGCATCCGCCGCCGGGGTTCGTGCCCGGCACGCGCCCGGCCTCCAACGACAATTCCGTCGTCATGCGGGTGGCCATGGACAAGTTCAGCCTGCTGCTCTGCGGAGACCTTGAGGAGCGCGGGGTCCCGTGGCTGCTCGCCGGCGGAGGGCCGCTGCGCTCGACGATCCTGAAAGTCCCGCATCACGGCAGCGCCTTGGGGGCTGCCCAGCGGGTGTTCTTCAGGGCGGTGAATCCGAGGGCGGCCATCCTCAGCGTGGGACGGCTGCACGACCTCCCTGACCGGGAAGTCCTGAGCGACCTTCGGGACCTCGGTGCGCGCCTGTTCCTGACCAGGCGCGACGGCGCGATCATCGTGCGGACGGATGGCACGCGCCTCTTCGTGCATACCTATCGGCAGCGCCCGCCGACACGTGCCCCGCAAGGTCCGGTCACCTGATGATCCTGATCCGCCTGGTCCTCGGCTTAGGGTTGTTCATCAGCTCGCTCATCGCGGGATGGGCGCTTGGCCGGCGCGGGATATTGACCGAATCCCGGGCCAGGGCGCTCCTGCACGCGGTCGTGAAGTACGTCGCCCCTGTCGTGCTGACGCTCTCCTTCTGGCGCCTGCAGATCCGCGCGCCCGGCCCGTGGCTGCTGCCGCTGATCGGCGCGCTCGTGTCCGCGTCCACGCTGCTGCCCGCCTGGGCCTGCACGCGCGCCGCGCCGCTGACCGGGCCGCAGAAGGGCAGCGTCCTGACGTCGGCCTTCTTCTCGAATCTGGGGTTCTTCGGCGCGTTCGTCGCGTTTGCGCTGCGCGGGGAAGAAGCGTACGGGCTGGCGACGCTCTACCTGGTCTATTTCAGCCCCTGCTTTTATTCGCTGGGGTTTGCGCTGGCCCGGCGGTTCGGCGCGGGCCGTCGGGAGGTGCAGCCTCCCGATGAGCTGCGGTGGTATCCATTTGCGGGGATGGCGATCGGCCTCGCGCTCAACCTGCTCAACGTGCCGCGTCCCGCCTTCTGCGAACCGGTCAACCGGGTGCTCATTCCGCTCGACACCATCCTGCACGTCGCCGCGATCGGCTCCCAGCTGAGCCTGCGCCTGCCCCGCCGGTGGCTGAGGGTCTCGCTGGCGATGAGCGCGATCAAATTCTGGTGGAGCCCCCTGGTGGGATGGGGGCTGGCGTCGGCATTCGGGTTGGAGGGGCTGCCGCGGTTCATCGTGCTGCTCCAGGCGGCCATGCCGGTGGGGGTGTCGCCGCTGATGCTGTCGATCCTCTTCGGCCTGGACCGCCGGCTGACCAACAGCCTCTTCGTCTTCACGACGCTGCTGGCCGTCCCGTGGCTGCTGGTCTACCTGCCATGGATTCGGTGAGGTTTTGACTTTGTGGGGGGAGGTGTGGTATCGTGGTCGTCGCTGATGTGGCCTCGCAGGATTGTCCTCCTCGCCTTCCTCGCGCTTGCCGTCGGGGCGCCGGAACAGGGTGAAGCCGGCTGGGTCTGGTCGCCGCAGACCGGCTGGATCGGCCCGTCCGGCGCGGTCAAGGACACCCCGGCGGAGCAGATGGCCCATGCCATGAGCTTCTTCCAGAAGCCGGACTACGACAAGGCGCGGATCGAGTTCAAGAAGCTCATCCGGCGCTACAAGGATTCCCCCGAGGCGCCCGAGGCCCAGTATTTCCTCGGCCGCTGCCATGAGGAGAAGGGGGATTACTACGAGGCCTTCCTCGAATACCGCAAGACGATCCAGGTCTATCCGTCCACCGTGCGGTTCAGCGAGGTCCTGGAGCGGATGTATCAGATCGGCAACTACTTCCTGAGCGGCAAGAAGCGCCGGCTGTTGGGGACGGCCGCGCTCCTGCCGGCCCGCGACAAGGCCATCGAGGTCTTCAAGGCGATCAGCGAGGAGGGGCCGTTCAGCGACGTCGGGGAGCTGGGGCAGTATAAGCTGGGCATCGCGCATCTGGCGCTCGGCGAATACGAGCAGGCGGTCGTCGCGTTCGAGCAGCTCATCGACCGCTACCCCGACTCGCCGCTCGTTGACGATGCGCGCTTTCAGCTGGCGCAGGCCAGCCTCAAGGGCACGTTCGAGCCCGGCTACGACCAGCACGCCACCGACCAGGCCATGGAGCAATTGCACGTCTTCGTGGAGGAATACCCGGGCAGCGACCTCTCGCCTGAGGCGTCGGAACGCATCACGGGCCTTCGGGAGCGCCGGGCGGAGCACGAGTTTCAGGTGGGGCGGTTTTACGAGGACCGCAAGCAGTTCGCCTCCGCGCTGGTGTCCTATCGGGAGGTGGTAAGCCGCTACGCGGATACGTCCTGGGCCTCGAAAGCCACCGCCCGCATCGATGCCCTGGAGTCCAAGGTCCAATGATGGTCAGCACGCAGAAGGCAGAATGCAGAAGGCAGATCATCTCCCGGATATTCCTCCGCTGCTTCCTGCCTACTGCCTCCTGCCTCCTGCTGGCGGGGTGTGGCTACACGACACGGCCGGGGCTGGCCGCGCATCTGAAGACCATCTACGTGAAGCCCATCACGAACAAGATTGACCTCACCCAGCTGACGAACGACTACGATCAGATGCCGATCTACCGGCCCGGGATGGAAACGACGATCACCAAGGCGATCGTCGAACGGTTCCAGTTCACCGGGCTCATGCGTCCGGCCAGGCCTGAGAAGGCGGACAGCCGCCTGGAAGGGGAGCTGGTGACGTTCCGGCGGGATGCGTTGCGCTACAACGCGTCCCGGCAGGTCGAGGAATGGCGGCTGAGCATCGTCCTCAACCTGACGTTCTACGACCTGCACAGCAACACCGTGACGTGGGAAGAAACCAGCTTCACCGGCGACACGACCTACTTCGCGCTCGGGGCCAACGCGAAGTCCGAAGCCACCGCCCTTGACCTGGCCATCACAGACGTCGCCCGCCGCGTGGTCGAACGCACCGTCGAAAACTGGTGATCCCACGCCCTAGCTGGGCTCGCCTTCGGCGAGCCGCGAACATGACTGCGGCCTTCACACGTGTGAGTGTTCGCCAGCCCGGACGGGCTGGCAGCCAGGGCGTGGGATGATGGCCCCCTCATCAGGACCGGGGGTGTATCTCCTCCTCGGTCCTGACCGCCTCCGCAAGCGATCCCGCCTCGAGGCCCTCGCGAACGCCTGCGCACCCAACCTCCTCGACCGCCACCAGTTCAGCGCGGCGGAGTGCGCGCCGGCGTTTCTTGCAGGGCTCATCCGCGAGCAGCCCGCCGCCGGCCGCTGCAAGCTCATCGTGATTGACGACGCCCACCGCCTCAGCCGCGAGTGCGTGGAGGTACTGGTGCGCCATCAGGAGGTCGTGCGCCAATTGGCCTGCGTGGTGGTGATGACGGAGCACGACGTCGAGGCGAAGCACCCGCTGACGGCCCTCCGACCCTGCTCGACGGTGGAGGAATTCCGGGATGCCGCGCCGGACGCCAAGCAGGGCTTTGCGCTGGTGGAGGCGATTGGGCGGCGGGATGTCGCGGCAGCCCTCCAGGCGATGAACCGGGAGCTGGCGGAGGGCAGGGAGGCGGTCGAGCTCTTCGGGCTGCTGGCGTGGCAGCTGCAGCGCTGGCTGACGGTCGGCCACCTGCTGGAACGCGGCCTTCCGCGTCAGCAGATCGCGGCGGCGACGAAGCTCCAGCCGTGGCTGATTGAGCGGATGAGCGGCGAGCTGGCCGGCCGGCCGACCGCGTGGCTGAGACGGATGGTGCAGCGGTGCTGGGAGCGGGACGTCGGGGCCAAGACCGGGCGCGTGATCCCGCGGCTGGCGCTGGAAGAGCTGATTGTGGAGCTGTGTCTTGTCAGTTCGCCTTCGAGGCGAGCTGTTGCATGAAGCGGGATTTGGTCCGGGAGGCGGTGTTGGCGTGAATCACGCCTTTGGCGGCGGCCTGGTCGAACCGCTTCATGACCTGCGGGAGCAGCTTGGCCGCCTCGTCCCGCTTCCGTTGAGCCAGCAGCGCGCGCATCCGTTTGGCCAGGGTTTTGAGCTCCGAGGCGACGGCCTGGTTCCGGATGCTGCGCACGCGGTCCTTCCGAAGTTGTCGTAGTGCGGCACGCTTAATCGGCATGAGTCTCCTTTGTGGGGTGCGCAGACTCTACCACGCTCCCCCGTCGCTGTCAACCCCGTGAGATGACGGCCGCCTCCGACCACGCGCGCATCGCGGCCTCCACGCGGGCTATCTCCCTGGCCACCGCCGCCAGCCGCATCCTCGGCTTCATCCGGGATCTGCTCATCGCGAAGCTGTTCGGCACCGGCATCCAGGCGCAGGCGTTCGTCGTCGCGTTCCGCCTGCCGAACCTCTTCCGCGATCTCGTCGCGGAGGGCGCGATGACGGCGGCGGTCGTGCCGGTCCTCAGCGCCTATCGCGCGACCCGGTCCGCGCAGGACTTCTGGCGCCTCGCGCAGGCGACGGCGGTGCGCGTGCTCGTGCTCGTCGGCGTGCTGATGATCCTCGGGGCCGCGTGCGCGCCGTGGCTGGTGACCGTCGTGGCGCCGGGCTTCGTGTCGGAGCCGGAGAAATTCGCGCTGACCGTGCAGGTGACCCGCGTCCTGTTTCCCTTCATCCTGCTCGTCGCGCTCTGGGCGTTTTTCTGCGGCCTGCTGAACACCCTCCGTCAGTTTGCGGTTCCCGCGCTGGGCCCGGCGGTCCTGAACGTCGTCGTGATCGCGGGCTGCCTGTGGGTGGCTCCGCGCGTGAACCCGCCGGTGCTGGGGGTGGCGTGGGCGGTGATGGCGGGCGGGCTGGCGCAGCTGCTCATGCAGCTGCCCGTGGCCTCGGCGCACGGATTCCGGTGGCGGTGGGTCTGGCGCCACCCCGACGGCGGTCGGGGCGAGGTCATGCGGCTGCTCACCCCGAGACTGCTCGGGGCGGCGGTCTATCAGGTCAGCGTGCTGTTCAACACGATGCTGGCGTCGCTCGGAGCGCTGGCCGGGGAGGGGGCGGTGGCCGCGCTGTATTTCGCCAACCGCCTCGTGCAGCTGCCGCTGGCGCTCTTCGCGACCTCCTCGGCGCAGGCCAGCCTCCCCCATCTGTCCGAGCGCGCGGCCGTCAACGATCTCGCGGAATTCCGCGCGACCCTCGTCACGGTGCTGCGGATAGTGCTGTTCGAGAGCCTGCCGGCGGCGGTCGGGTTGATGGCGCTGTCAGCGCCCATCGTGCAGGTCTGTTTCGAGCGCGGGGCCTTTGACCGCGGTGCGACCGTGATGACCGCGCAGACCCTGGTGTGGCTGGCGCTCGGCCTCATCGCCTATGCGGCAGGGCGCGTGCTCACCGGCGCGTTCTACGCCCTGCAGGACACCGCCACGCCGGTGAAGCTCGCGATGGAGGCGCTGGTCGTGAATGTCGTGCTGGCGGTCCTGTTCCTCAAGCCGATGCAGGTCGGCGGGCTGGCGCTCGCGACGGCGCTGTCCAGCAGCCTCAACGCGTGGCGGCTGCTGGCGATGTTGGAACGCCGGCTCGGCGAGCCGCTCGTGCCGCACCTCCTCCGGCCCGCCCTGCGCATGGGCCTGGCGGCGGCGGCCATGGGAGCGGGCTGCGCGCTGGCCTGGCAGCGGCTGGCCCCGGTCATCCCGCCGCTCGCCGCGTTGTCCGTCATCATCCCTGGTGGTATCATGCTCTATGGGACGATCAGCTGCCTGATCGGCGTCGAGGAATGCTCCGCCGCCCTCCGATGGCTCGCCCGGCTCGTCACCCGCCAGCCCTCCTCGCGCGCGTAAGCGGCCTGCCGGACCAGCCCGGCGTGTATCTCTTCAAGGATGCACAGGACCGCGTGCTCTATGTGGGGAAGGCCCTCAGCCTGCGCACGCGGGTCAGCTCCTACTTCCACACCCCTGCCAATCTTGCGCCGCGCATCCAGCGCCTCGTGCCGTTGATCGCCGGCGTGGAGGTGCAGACGACCGCCTCGGAGGCCGAGGCGCTCCTCCTCGAATCCCGGCTCATCAAGCAGCATCAGCCGAAGTACAACGTCGCCTACCGCGACGACAAAAGCTATCCGCTGCTGAAGCTGACGGACGAGCGCTTCCCGCGGCTGGTCGTGGTGCGCGAGCGGCGGCCCGGCTCGGGCGGGCGGGCCTTCGGGCCGTATGCGGACGCCGGGCTGCTGCGGCAGGCGCTGCAGTTCATGCGGCGGGTCTTCCCGCTGCGGACGTGCCGGACGTTTCCGGCGAGCCCCTGCCTCGAGTACCATCTCGGGCAGTGCCTCGCGCCCTGCGTCGGCTCCATCGACGAGGCCGCATACGGCCGCATCGTGGCGGACCTCGTCGCGTTCCTCGAGGGCCAGCGCGACGACCTGCTGCGCGAGCTGGCCCGCCGGATGAAGGAGGCCTCGCGCCATCAGCGGTTCGAAGAAGCCGCCCGGCTGCGCGACCAGATCGAAGCGCTCACCTCCGTCATCGTCGCGAAAGCCAAGTCCTCGCAGGCAGGCCCGTTGGAGCAGCTGCAGGTGGCGCTGAAGCTGCCGGTGCTGCCGCGGCGCATCGAGGCGTTCGACATTTCGAACCTGTACGGGCAGTTCGCCGTCGGCTCCCTGGTGGTCTTCGTGGACGGCAAACCGTACAAGGCGCACTACCGGCATTTCAAGATCGAGACCGTGCAGGGCATCGATGACTATCAGATGATGCGCGAGGTCATCCGGCGCCGCTACGGCGGGACGCTAGCCTCAGAATTGCCCGCGCCGGATTTAATTCTCGTCGATGGCGGCAAGGGGCAGTTGAGCGCGGCGCTTGAGGAGCTCGCCGCGCTGCACCTGACGACGCCCTCGCTGGGACTGGCGAAGCAGTTTGAGCACATCTTTGTCCCCGGCCGGCGCGATCCCATCATCCTGCTGCCGACCTCGCCGGTCCTCCACCTGGTGCAGCATCTCCGGAACGAAGCGCACCGGTTTGCGATTCGCTACCACCGCACGCGCCGCGCCATGGCCCTGCGCGAAGAGGTCGCTTCCCTTCGACGCCGCAGGCCGCCGCACCGATGACGATGCACCGGCTACGCGAAGTCACCGTCAGCCCGTTTCAGCGACGGGTGTTTGCTGTGGTGAAGCGGATTCCGAAAGGCGAGGTGCGCTCGTATCAGTGGGTGGCGCGCCGACTGGGGAATCCCCAGCTCGCGCGGGCGGTGGGGCAGGCGCTCCGTCGCAATCCCTGGCCCATCCGCGTGCCCTGCCACCGAGTCGTGCGCGCCGACGGCTCCCTCGGCGGCTACGCCTGGGGCGCGGCGAAGAAGCGCCGCCTGCTTAAGAGGGAAGGAGCGTGAGGGGTCTGACCCCTTATTTGGACGTTACGGGCGGGGGCTGTGCATGGTGGCGGGGCCGTCGCGCTCGGCGTGCATCATGCCGTCCTGGTCCACCATGAAGTGCCGCATGCCTGAGTTCGGGTTGTTCGGGGTGGCGTGGACTTCGCACCCCCAGCCCTCAGCCGAGGGCTGGACCGAATAGGCGTAGTAGCCGGTGTGGTCCTCAAATGCCTGCGGCAGCATCTGCATCTCCTTCATCCGCTCGAACGTGAACGTGGGCGGCACGACATTGCCCTGCGCGTTGGTCTCGTCCATGCTGGCCAGCACCGCGCAGGCGGTCGAAATCCGCTTGACGTCCGCCATCGCCTGCACCTCATAGGCCATGTTCAGCATCCCAAACGGGTTCAGGCCTCCTGGCAGCGCGGCGCCGGATTGCTGGGTCGCCGCGGCCGCCCGTTCCGCCATCTGTTCGGACTCCGTCAGCCTGCTTGAAGTTTCGGCCGCAGCACGCGAGGCGGGTGCTGCGCGTGCGCCTGGCGATGGAGGCGTGGGCGGCGGTTTCGGCGCAGCGCTCCACACCCTCAGGCGGAGGGGCATGCCGCCTGTCTCCGGCTGCAGGACCGCGAAATCCTCGCCGATTTCCCGAACCACGTGGCCGTGATACGCGTCGCCTGGCTTGAGGATGGCGCCGTTGATGATGGCCATGGAGTCTGCGGGCCGCGCAGTCTCATAGACGACGCCCTCAAGCGTGAAGTCGTCGTCCGCCGCCTGCGCCTGTCCGCAGAACCCGATCAGGAGCGCCGTCAGCAGGAGTGGAATGCGCCGATTCATAATTTCCAGTATAGCATGAGCGCGGCGTCCGTGTTAGACTAGGGGCCGCACCAATCTTCCCATGATGACCGTCGAAGAACTGCACAGCCGCCTGGACGCCCTCCGTGCCCGCTGGGAGAACATCCGGAGGTATCTTTGACCTGGAGGGCATCAAGGCCCGCGTCGCGGACATCGAGCAGGCGATGGGGGCGGGCGAATTCTGGAACGACCAGGCCAAGGCGCAGCAGACCGTCCAGCTCCTGAAATCCCTCAAGGCGCAGCAGGCGCCGATTGAATCCTTCCAGCTGCTGCTGCACGACGTGACCGAACTGCTCCCCCTCGTCGAAGCGCACGACGCCGCCTCGCTCGACCACCTCGCCGCCGACCTGGCCACGCTGGAGCAGCAGGTGGAGCAGCTCGAGATCCAGCGGCTCCTGGGCGGCGAGCGGGACGACAAGGACGCCATCCTCTTCATCCATTCCGGCGCAGGGGGCACCGAGTCGTGCGACTGGGCGCAGATGCTCCTGCGGATGTACCGCCGCTGGGCGGAGGAGAAGGGCTACGCCACCGAGGTCATTGACGTCCTGCCGGGAGAAGAGGCGGGCGTCAAGACCGCGACGATGATCGTCAAGGGCCCCTATGCCTACGGCTACTTGAAAGCCGAGGAAGGCGTGCACCGGCTCGTGCGCATCTCGCCGTTTGACGCCAACAAGCGCCGCCACACCTCGTTCGCCTCCGTGGACATCACGCCGGAGGTGGACGAGGAAGTCGAAATCGACGTCAAGGACGCCGACCTGCGCATTGACGTCTACCGCTCAAGCGGCAAGGGGGGGCAATCCGTCAACACGACCGACTCGGCGGTGCGCATCACCCACCTGCCGACCGGGCTCGTGGTGCAGTGCCAGGATGAGCGCTCGCAGCTCCAGAATAAAACGAAAGCGCTGCGCGTGCTGAAATCGCGGCTGTATCAATTGGAGGTCAAGAAGCGCGAGGCCGAGCTGGAAAAAGAGTACCAGGCCAAGCAGAAAATCGAGTGGGGCTCGCAGATCCGCTCCTACGTCCTGCATCCGTACACCATGGTCAAGGATCACCGCACCGAGCACGAGACCGGCAACGCCCAGGGCGTGCTCGACGGCAAGCTCGACCCCTTCATCGAAGCCTATCTGAAGTGGAAAACCCGACAGGAAAAGTGACAGTCACTTTTTGTGCGGGAAAAAGTGACAGTCACTTTTGTGAGGGCTAACAGATGATCCAGTGGGTGCTCCAAAAACTCTTGGGGACGCAGAACGCGCGGGAGCTGAAGCGGCTCTGGCCGACGGTCGAGCGGATCAACCGGCTCGAACCGGACCTCCAGAAGCTCTCGGACGACCAACTGCGCGCCAAGACCGAGGAGTTCCGGGCCCGCCTGCGCGGGCGGATGGGCGGCACGCGCCTCATCGCGCCCAACAGCGCGGAGTGGTACGACCTCAGTTTCGAGGAGCGGCTCAAGCTGCGGCAGGAGCGGCGCGCGGTCCAGGACCGGTTCCTCAACGAGCTCCTGCCGGAGGCCTTTGCCGTGGTGCGCGAGGCGGCGCGGCGGACCGTCAACATGCGCCACTTCGACGTCCAGCTCATCGGCGGCATGGTCCTCCATGAGGGCAAGATCGCGGAGATGGCGACGGGGGAAGGGAAAACGCTCGTCGCCACCCTGGCCGTGTACCTCAACGCGCTCACCGGCCGCGGCGTGCATGTCGTGACGGTCAACGACTACCTCGCCCGGCGCGATGCCCGCTGGATGGGGCCGATCTACCACGCGCTGGGATTGTCCGTCGGCGTGATCCAGGGGGTGGACCCGGCCGAGCGGCGCGGCGGCGCCGAGTCGCTGTCCTTCCTCTATGATCCGGCGTTCACCGCGACGGCCGAGCGGTTCCTGCAGCTGCAGCCGGTCAGCCGGCGGGAGGCCTACGCCGCCGACATCACCTACGGGCAGAACAACGAGTTCGGGTTCGACTACCTGCGCGACAACATGCGCTGGCGCCTGGACGACAGGGTCCAGCGCGAGTACCATTTCGCGGTGGTGGACGAGGTGGACAGCATCCTCATCGACGAGGCGCGCACCCCCCTCATCATCTCCGGCCCGGCCGAGGAGTCCACCGAGCTGTACTACCGCCTCGACAAGATCGTGGACCGCCTCCAGAAGGAGGCCGACTTCGAGGTGGACGAGAAGCAGCGGGCGGTCAGCCTCACCGAGCAGGGTATTGCGCGCTGCGAGGAGCTGCTGAGCGTCGAGAACCTGTACGACGAGCTCAACATGCGCCTCGTCCACCACGTCAACCAGGCCCTGCGCGCCCACCAGCTCTTCCAGCGCGACGTGGATTACATGGTGAAGGACGACGAGATCATCATCGTGGATGAGTTCACCGGCCGGCTCATGCCCGGGCGGCGCTGGAGCGACGGGCTGCACCAGGCGATCGAGGCGAAGGAGCAGGTGAAGATCCGCGAGGAGAACCAAACGCTCGCCTCGGTGACGTTCCAGAACTACTTCCGGATGTACGAGAAGCTCGCCGGCATGACCGGCACCGCCGCGACCGAGGCGCAGGAGTTCCGCGAAATCTACCGCCTCGACGTGGTCACGGTCCCGACCAATCAATCGCTCCTCCGCTTCACGAACCCGGACGTCGTGTTCAAGACCGAGGCGGAGAAGTTTCTCGCGGTCGCCGAGGAAATCGTCGAGCTCCACCGCCAGGGCCGTCCGGTGCTCGTCGGGACCATCTCCATCGAAAAGTCCGAGCGGCTCTCGCGCATGCTCAAAGAGCCCGGCCCCATGCTCACGCGCCTGGCGACGGTGTGCCGGTGGACCGCGGAGGAGCTGGCGAAAGAGGCGATCCCGGACGCGCTGAAGCAGTCGCTGACCCAATTGGTGAGCCGTCCGGCGATGCTGAACGACGCGGATGCGGCGAAGCTGTTGGAGCAGGTCAAGGCGGCGGCGCCGAAGTCCACGCTCGTCTGGCGCCTGGAAGACCTGGTGCGCCTGGCGCAGACGGCCGCCGCCATCAAGGCGGGCGTGCCGCACAACGTGCTCAACGCGAAGTACCACGAGCACGAGGCGCGCATCGTCGCGCAGGCCGGCCGCCTGGGCGCGGTGACCATCGCGACGAACATGGCCGGACGAGGCACCGACATCCTGCTCGGCGGCAATCCGCAGTTCCTCGCCGAGGACGCCATCCGCGAGCGGGAGGCTGCCCCCGCCGATGGCGGGGCAGGTGGACGGCTGATCGCCGATGAGGAGAAGCGCGCGCTCAGCGAGCAGGTCCGCCGGCAGGCGGACGAGGAGCACAAGAACGTCGTCGCGCTGGGCGGCCTGCACATGCTGGGAACCGAGCGCCACGAGGCCCGCCGCATTGATAATCAGCTGCGGGGGCGGGCCGGCCGCCAGGGGGACCCCGGCTCGTCCCGCTTCTATCTCTCGCTTGAAGACGACCTCATGCGGATCTTCGGGTCGGACCGGATCGCCAAGCTGATGGAGTTCAAGTGGTTTCAGTGGGAAGAGGGGCTGCCGATCGAGCATCCCTGGGTGACGAAGTCCATCGAGACCGCCCAGCGCCGGGTCGAAGGGGAGAACTTCGAGGCGCGCAAGCACCTGCTGGAATACGACAACATCATGAACCGCCAGCGCGAGGTCATCTACGAGCAGCGGCGGCGCATCATCGAGGGCGTCCGGCTGGAGGCCTTCATCGAGGAGGTCATCGACGAGGTCGCCGATGAGCTGGTGGAGACCGCGGCGCCGAAAGAGCTGCGGCCGGACGCCTGGGACCTCGACGGGCTGCGCACGGCACTGGGCCGCCAATTCGGCGTCGACGGCGCGATGGAGCTGGCGGGGCGGGACCGCGAGGGGCTCGCCGAGCAGATCAGCGAGCGGGTGAAGGCCGCCTACCATGCCAAGGAACAGGCGATCGGCCCTGAGCTGATGCGCCAGCTTGAGCGCAACGTGCTGCTGGCGGTGATGGACGGCAAGTGGAAGGACCACCTCTATATGATGGACGCGCTGCGCGAAGGCATCGGCCTGCGCGCCTACGGCCAGCGCGACCCGCTCGTCGAGTACCAGCGCGAGGCCTACGCGATGTTCCAGGACCTGGTGGCGTCGGTCAAGGCCGAGGCGCTCACGCTGCTGTTGCGCATCCAGCCCAAGGCCGAGGCCCAGCCGGTCAGCGTCTTCGCGAAGACCCCGCAGCAGGAGGTCCATGAGGAGGTTTCGACGAAACTGGCGGACCGTTTTCCTGCAGAAGGCTCTAGGCTGAAGGCTGAAGGCCGGTCAGAAGAGGGAAGCGGGTTTGGCCTGGAGCCTGGAGCCTCGAGCCTGGAGCCAGCCCGTAGCTCTCCGGGGATGCCGTACCACCGGACCGGCCCCAAGGTCGGTAGGAACGACCCCTGCCCCTGCGGCAGCGGCCTGAAATACAAAAAGTGCCACGGCAAATAATCGGAATAGGGGACGTTTCTATTTTTCAATCACCCTCATCCAAAATTAGAAACGTCCCCATTTTTCTACTTCGCTTGATCTTGGCGCTCAGTAGCGCCGCGCTCCTCGTCGTGTCCTTCCCGAATGTCAACCAGCCGTACTGCGCGTGGGTCGCGCTGGTGCCGTGGCTGGTGCTGCTCCAAAAAGTGCCCTCTTTAGCGGCGTTCGGGTGGTCGTGGCTGACCGGCTTCCTTTTTTTCCTCGGCTCGCTGTGGTGGCTCGTACATCTGACGGCCTTCGGCGGCCCGGCGGCGATCCTCGGCTGGCTCGCGCTGTGCGCCTACCTCGCGCTGTACTTCGGCGTATTTGGGTGGGTCGTTCAACGTTTCACGTTGCACGTTTCACGTTTCGCGCAGTTGTTACTCGTTCCTTCTGCATGGGTGGCACTCGAATATCTGCGCAGCCACCTCCTCTCAGGATTCGGCTGGAACCTCCTGGGCTATTCCCAGACGCCGGCGCTGTCGGCGATTCAGATGGCGGATCTCACCGGCGTATGGGGCGTGTCGTTCGTGCTCGTGCTGATGAACGCCGGCATCGCGCAGTACCTCACGGAGCAGGACCGCCGGCGGCGCGTGATCGGCGTGCTCATCGGCATCGGGGCGGTGGCGGCCATGTGGCAGTACGGCACGTGGCGGCTGGGCCAGACGTTCCAGGGCCCGCCGGCCCGGATCGCCGTCGTGCAGGGCAACATCCCGCAGCAGGAGAAGTGGGACGAGGCGTTTGAGGCCGCCATCCTGGAACGGTATGCGCGGCTGACGCGCCAGGCCGCCCAACAGGGGCCGCAGCTCGTCGTCTGGCCCGAGACCTCGGTGCCCGGATATTTGGGACTCGATGAGGCGTTGACGGACCAGGTGAGTTTCTTGGCGCGCAGCGTGAAGATCCCGTTGCTGGTCGGCGCGCCGATGGGCGTGTTTCGAGGTGAGCGGTGGGCTCTGACCAACAGCGCGGCCCTGCTCGAGGCCGACGGGGCGCCGTTGGAATCGGCCGCGCCGTGGCTGCGCGCCATCCTGCCGCCGATCGGCGAGTTCGTGCCGGGCCACGAGTTCACGGTCTTCAGACTCGGCCGTTCAAGGTTCAAGGTTCTAGGTTCTAGGCCAGACCTTGAACCTTCAACCTCGAACCTCGAACTGGCGTTTAGCGTGTTGGTCTGTTTCGAAGACGTCTTCCCGGAGCTGGCCCGCCGGTTCGTCCGGCGCGGCGCGCGGCTGCTGATGACCATCACGAACGACGCGTGGTTCGGCAAGACGGCCGCGGCCTACCAGCATGCCCAGGCCTCGACCTTCCGGGCGGTCGAGCTGCGCGTACCCATGGTGCGGGCCGCCAACACCGGCTGGTCCGGCTGCATTGATGCCCACGGCCGGTGGGTCGCCAGCGTCAAGGACGCCGCAGGGCAGGAGCTCTTCACGGAGGGCGTGGCGCTCTGCGAGGTGGCGGCGGGTGACGCCGACCCCGCCTTCGGCGAGGCAGGGACTCCCTACCGGCGCTGGGGGGACTGGTTCGCCTGGCTGTGCGTGCTGGGATGCCTTGGCTGGGCAATTTTTGCTATAATGAAACGTTAACCCTCTCTATTCCCGTGGCTTCCAACGACCAAACCGTCAACCGGCGCGACAAATTTGACGCTCTCAAGCGGCAGGGGCGTTCGCCATTCGACCAGCGGCGCTTCCACAAGGGAGAGTCTATTCGCGAACTGGTCAACAGCTTCACGCCGGAGACGCTCGTCGTCTCAACTGCGGGGCGTCTGAGCGCGATCCGCGGCCACGGCGGGCTGATCTTCGGAGATCTGCGGGACGCCACCGGCAAGATTCAGATTTCAGTCAAGCGGGACGCGGTCGGAGAGACGGCGTGGTCGCTCTTTGAGCACCTGGATCTCGGGGACATCATCGGCGTCACCGGTCCGCTGTTCAAGACCAAGACCGGCGAGGTGACGGTCGCCGTGGACTCCGTCACCCTGCTGGCGAAAGCCCTACGGCCGATGCCGGAGAAATGGCACGGGCTGAAGGATGTCGAGGTCCGCTACCGCAAGCGGTATTTGGACCTCATCGCCAACGAGCCGGTGCGCCGGGTATTCGAGCAGCGCGCGCGCCTGCTGGCGAGTTTGCGCCGGACGCTGGACGCGGGCGGGTTCCTGGAAGTCGAAACGCCCATGATGCACGCCATCCCGGGCGGGGCGGCAGGGGAGCCGTTCGTCACGCACCATAAGGCGCTGGACGTGGACCTCTATATGCGGCTGGCTCCGGAGCTGCACCTGAAGCGGCTCCTGGTCGGCGGCTTCGACCGCGTCTATGAGATGAACCGGTCGTTCCGCAACGAGGGCATTTCGAGCCGGCACAACCCCGAGTTCACCATGCTCGAGGCCTACCAGGCCTACTGGGACTGTCGGGATATGATGGAGCTGGTGGAGCGCCTCATCAAGCAGGCCGCGCAGGACGTGCTGGGGACGCTGACGTTCCAGTACCAGGAGCGGACCATTGACTTGTCGCCGTCTGGGTCCTGGCCGAAGTTGTCGTTTACCGAGACCATGCAACAGCTTGGCTTGTCACCCGATTCGTCACAGGAACAGATTCAGCGCGTCTTGGAAAAGAAGGGCATCAAGCTCAAGGGACTGACGCGCTCCCAGCTCGTGCGGCTCACCGAGCAGCTGATCGAGCAGTTCGTCGAACCGCAGTCCACGCGGTTCCCGCTCTTCGTCGTGGACTACTGGACCGAGCTGTCGCCGCTGGCCAAGAGCAAAGCGGACAACCCGCTGGTGGCGGACCGCTTCGAGCTGTTCATCGGCGGGATGGAAGTCGCCAACGCGTACTCCGAGCAGAACGACCCCATCGAGCAGCGCCGCCGCTTCGAGGCGCAAAGACGAGAGCGCGTTCAAGGTTCAAGGGTGAAGGTTCAAGGGAAAAACCTCGAACCTCGAACCTTGAACCTTGAACGGCAGATTGATGAGGACTTCCTTGAAGCGCTGGAATACGGGATGCCGCCGGCTGGCGGGCTTGGCGTCGGCGTGGACCGGCTCGCGATGCTCCTGTTCAATCAACCCTCGATCAAGGATGTCATCCTGTTCCCGTTATTAAAGCCCAGCGAGGGGTCCCGTGATGCCGTATGAGGTGTGGCTAGGCCTGCGCTACCTGTTGAATCGGCGGCGCGAGCGGTTCGTGTCGGTCATCGCGGTGCTGTCCATCGGCGGGGTCGCGCTGGGGGTCATGGCGCTGCTCATCGTCCTGTCGGTGATGAGCGGGTTCGACCACGACCTCAAGGAAAAGCTCATCGGCGCCAACGCCCACCTGACCGTGGAGGCGGCGAGGGACATCGGCCAGGTCGAGGAGTTGGTCCGCGCGATCTCGGCGAGCGAGCACGTCGTCGGCGCCAGCCCCTTCATCACCGGGCAGGCGATCGTGCGGTCTCGTCGTCGGCCAGCTGCCGGCGAGCGACCAAGATGTGGTGATCGGGGTGGAGCTGGCGCGCTTCCTGGGATTACGGCGGGGCGATCCGCTGCGGCTCATCAGCCCGGCGGACGGCAAGGCGCATGAGCTGGTGGTGAGCGGCCTGTTCCGCTCCGGTATGTACGAATTCGACGCGGGGCTCATCGGGGTGAGCCTGCGGCGCGCGCAGCAGCTCTTCGCGCTGCCCGGGACGGTGACGGGCGTGGCGGTCCGCGTCGACCAGCTCGAGCGGGCCGAGGCCGTCAAAGCCCAGCTGGCCCAGGCGCTGGGCGGCGCGTACCTCGTCAAGACGTGGATGGAATTGAACCAGACGCTCTTCGACGCGTTGAAGCTGGAGAAGATCACAATGTTCGTCATCCTGACGCTCATCGTGCTCGTCGCGGCGGTGAACATCGTCTCGACCCTCATCATGATGGTCATCGAGAAGACGCGCGACATCGGGATCCTCAAGTCGATCGGCGCCTCCAGCGGCTCGGTCGGCTGGATTTTTACGTGGCAGGGGCTCCTCATCGGCGCGATCGGCACGACGCTGGGGCTGGCCGGGGCGTGGCTGGTCGTGTGGCTGCTGGACACGTACCACTTCATCCAACTGCCCAGCACGATCTACTACCTGGATCACCTGCCGGTGCGCATCGAGTGGGCCGACTGGGGCGTGACGGTCGGCGCGGCGATGCTCATCAGCCTGCTGGCGACGGTGTATCCGGCGCGGCAGGCCGCGCGGATGAATCCGGTGGAAGCGCTGCGCTATGAGTAAGGATGCTTGAAGCGCGGCATGTGCACAAGACGTACCGCACCGGCGCGGTGCCGCTGCATGTGCTCAAGGGGGTCAACCTGACGGTGGCACCGGGGGAGTTCGTCGCGGTCACCGGCCCCTCCGGCGCCGGGAAGTCGACGCTGCTGCACGTGCTGGCGGGGCTGGACGTGCCGAGCCAGGGCGACGTGCTGTGGGAAGGCCGGTCCCTGGCGAAGATGACCGACCGGCAGCGCGCGCACTTCCGTAATCGGACGATCGGGGTCATCTTTCAGTTCTATCATCTGCTGCCGGAGCTCTCGGCGCTGGAGAACGTCATGCTGCCGGCCCTGGTGGAGGCCCAGGAGGGCCGCCGGGAGCTGCGCCCGCGGGCGCTGGAGTGCCTGGAGCAGGTGCGGCTGAAGGCCCGCGCCGCGCACAAACCCTCGCAATTGTCGGGCGGGGAGCTGCAGCGGCTGGCGATGGCGCGCGCGCTCATCAACCGCCCGAAGGTCATCTTCTGCGACGAGCCGACCGGCAACCTCGATTCGCAGACCGGGCAGGCGGTGATGGACCTGCTGGTGGATCTGCATCAGCGGCAGCACATGGCGCTGGTGCTGGTGACGCATGAGCACGCGTTTGCGCAATTGGCGGATCGGTGGCTGGGGCTGCAGGACGGGCAGTTCGCACATGAAGCCGCAACTTAGCGAGCGAAGCGATGCTAAGTTGCATGGCTGAATGTGCCCCGCCCGCTTTGCTTCGCAAAGCGAAGCAGGCGGGGTCAATTCGCGCAGTGACTTACGTTCGCTAGCGCTCCGTAAGTCACGCGCTCATTGAAGGAGGGCGACGTGAAAGTCTACCTGAACGGCAAATTCGTGGACCGGCAGGCGGCGACGGTGTCGGTGTTCGACCACGGGCTGTTGTACGGCGACGGGGTGTTCGAGGGGATCCGCTCCTACAACGGGCTCATCTTCAAGCTCCACGAGCATCTCGACCGGCTCTTCGAGTCGGCGCACACGATCATGCTCAAGATCCCGCTCTCGAAGCCGGAGCTGGCCGACGCGGTGCGGCAGTCCCTGCGCGTGAACAAGCTGTCCAACGCCTACATCCGGCTCGTCGTGACGCGCGGCGAGGGGGACCTGGGGCTCGACCCGCGCAAGTGCACGCGCCCGACGGTGTTCGTGATCGCGGACCGCATCGAGCTCTACCCCAAGAAGCTCTACGAGCAGGGCCTGGAGCTCATCACGGTGGCGACCCAGCGCAACGTGCCGGAGGCGCTGAACCCGCAGATCAAGTCGCTCAACTACCTCAACAACATCCTCGCGAAGATCGAGGCGATCACCGCGGGATATGAAGAGGCGATCATGCTCTCCCCGTCGGGCTACGTGACCGAGTGCACCGGGGAGAATATCTTCGTCGTGTCAGGCAAGCGGCTCCTCACGCCGCCGCCCTACATCGGCGTCCTGCGCGGGATCACGCGCCGGAGCGTCATGGAGCTGGGGCGCAAGCAGAAGCTGGACGTGGCCGAGGAGCTCCTGACGCGCTACGACCTGTTCAACGCGGAGGAGTGCTTCCTGACCGGCACCGCCGCCGAGATCGTGCCGGTGGTCAAGATTGACGGCCGCGTGATCGGCGCCGGCAAGCCCGGCCCGGCGACCAGGCAGCTCCAGGCGGCCTTCCGCCGGCTGACGAAGACCGAGGGTGTGCGCTACTAGTTCCGACGCATCAGGTTACGTCATATCCCCGGTTCGCACACGGTCGGTGGCGCTGTGATTTTCGATGAAAAACTGCTACAATTAAGGTGTCTGACACCGTGAGGGAATCGCCATGGTCTGCGACGCCTGTAAACAACAGCAAGCGACGGTCCATTTGACGGAAATCGTCAATGACGAGATGACCGAGCTGCACCTCTGCGAGGCGTGCGCCAACCAGAAGGGCGCCCAGGTGGAAAGCCACTTCGGGCTGTCCGACTTGCTGGGGGGCCTGGCCGAGGTCGGCAAGACCCAGGAGCCCGAGGAAGAGGTCGCCGCCAAGGCCTGCCCCAGCTGCGGGATGACCTATGAAGATTTCCGCAAGGTGGGGCGGCTGGGCTGCGCGGAGTGCTACACGACCTTCAAGCGGAATCTGGCGACGCTGCTCAAGCGGATCCACGGCTCGCCGCATCATCTGGGCAAGTCGCCGGGCCGGCTGGTCAAACCGCCGAAGGCCAAGCTGGAGTTGACCGAGCTCAAGAAGCGGCTCGAGCGCGCGATTGAGATGGAGGAATTCGAGGAGGCGGCCCATCTCCGGGACCAGATCCGGGAGCTGGAGCATCAGGATCGCACGAAGAAGAAAAGCGGCGAGTGACGATGGCGAAGGAACTGGACGATCTGCTGAAACAGACGAGCGAGTGGCTGCGGGGCGTGGGGCCGGTGTCGGAGATCGTGATGTCCAGCCGCCTCCGGCTGGCCCGCAACTTCGACAAGCTGCCCTTTGCGACGCGCTCGACCAAGGTCTCGCAGGCCGAGGTGCTGCGCATCGCCAAGGAGGGGATTCTCCAGGCGCCCTCGATGGGCACGCCGCTCATCTTCGAGATGGCGGAGCTGGATGAGGTGGACCGCCTGTTTCTCGTCGAGCGGCATCTCATCAGCCGGGAGCACGCCAGCCGGCCGGACCATCGGGCGGTGGCCATCGGCAAGGGCGAGGTCATCAGCATCATGATCAACGAAGAAGACCACCTGCGCGTCCAGGTGATGCAGTCGGGGCTGAACCTCCACGAAGCCTGGACGCTGATCGACACGCTGGATGACGAGCTCTCGGAAGCCGTCCCGTTCGCCTACTCGACGGACTGGGGGTATCTCACGTGCTGCCTGACGAACACGGGCACGGGCCTGCGGGCCTCCGTGATGGTCCACCTGCCGGCGCTCGTCATCACGAAGCAGATCAACAAGGTCCTCCATGCGATCACGAAGCTGGGGCTGACCGCGCGCGGGCTCTACGGCGAGGGGACCGAGGCGTCGGGCAACTTCTTCCAGATTTCGAACCAGGTGTCGCTGGGGCGGACCGAGGAAGAGCTCGTCGAGAACATCGAGCGCATCCTCAAGCAGGTCATCGGCCATGAGCAGAGCGCGCGCGAGGGGCTCCTGGCGCACAACCGCGTCCAGCTGGAAGACCGCATCTGGCGGGCCTACGGCATCCTCCGGCACGCGCAGACCATGAGCTCCAACGAGACGCTGGACCTGCTGTCGGCGCTGCGCCTCGGCGTCGACCTGGGGATCATGACCAACGGCAGCGCCCCCGGCCGCACGCCGCTGGACCGCTCGACGGTCAATGAGCTGCTGATCTTTTCGCAGCCGGCCCACCTGCAGAAGGTCGAGGGCGCCAAGCTGTCCGCGCAGGAACGGGACACGAAACGGGCGGCGCTGATCCGGCAGCGGCTCGGCGTCCGCGACTGAGCGAACAAGGAGCATCCGATGTTCAATAAATTCACCGAACGGGCCCGGAAAGTCATCCTGCTGGCGAAGGAAGAGGCCAAGCGGTTCAACCACGACTACATCGGGACCGAGCACATCCTCCTCGGCCTCATCCGCGAGGGCGAGGGGGTGGCGGCGGCGGTCCTGCAGAAACTGGGCCTCTCGCCGGAGAAGATCCGCCTGGAGGTCGAGAAGCTCGTGCAGAGCGGCCCCAGCACCATGGTCTCCGGCGACATCCCCTTCACGCCGAAGGCGAAGAAGGTCATCGAGCTGGCGATGGAGGAGGCCCGGTCGCTCGGCCACAACTACATCGGGACCGAGCACCTGCTCCTCGGCCTCATCCGCGAGGGCGAGGGGGTGGCCTCGCAGGTGCTCATGAACCTCGGGCTGGACCTCAACCGCGTGCGCAACGAAGTCATCACCCTGCTGGGCTCCAGCGGCCCGGCCCCGACGGGCGGCGGCTCCTCGAAGACGAAGACGCCGGCGCTGGATGCGTTCGGCCGCGACCTCACGAAGCTCGCGCAGGACGGCAAGCTTGATCCGGTCATCGGCCGCAAGGACGAGATCGAGCGCGTCATCCAGATTCTCGCGCGCCGCACCAAGAACAACCCGGTGCTGCTCGGCGAGGCGGGCGTCGGCAAGACGGCGATCGTCGAAGGGCTGGCGCAGAAGATCGTGAAGGGCGACGTGCCCGAGATCCTGCGCGACAAGCGCGTCATCATCCTGGACCTGGCCCTGATGGTCGCCGGCACCAAGTACCGCGGGCAGTTCGAGGAGCGCATCAAGGCCGTGATGGATGAGATCCGCCGCTCCGAGAACATCACCCTGTTCATCGACGAGCTGCACACGCTCGTGGGCGCCGGCTCCGCGGAGGGCGCGATCGACGCCTCCAACATCCTGAAGCCCGCGCTGTCCCGCGGCGAGGTCCAGTGCATCGGCGCGACGACGCTCGATGAGTACCGCAAGTACATCGAGAAGGACTCGGCCCTCGAGCGCCGGTTCCAGACGATTGTGGTCGAGCCGCCGTCGGTGTCGGAGACGATCGAGATCCTGAAGGGCCTGCGCGACAAGTACGAGGCGCACCACCGGGTGAAGTACCTCGACGAAGCGCTCGAGGCGGCGGCGAAGACGTCGGACCGCTACATCGCCGGGCGCTTCCTGCCGGACAAGGCGATTGACCTGATCGACGAGGCGGGCTCCCGCGCGCGGCTGTCGGTCCTGACCGTGCCGCCGGACATCAAGGAGCTCGAGGAGAAGATCGAGACCATCCGCAAGGAGAAGGAAGCCGCCATCAAGGGCCAGGACTTCGAGCGGGCCGCCAGCTTGCGCGACCAGGAGCGCGAGGCGAAGGAGCGCCTGGAGAAGGTCAAGCTGGAGTGGAAGAAAACGAAGGGCGATGCGATGCCGGTCATCACGTCGGAGGACATCGCCATCGTCGTGTCGAAGTGGACCGGCGTGCCGGTCTCGCGGCTGGAGGAGAAGGAAGGCGAGCGGCTCCTCAAGATGGAGCAGGCGGTGCACAGCCGCATCATCGGGCAGGAGGAAGCGATCTCCGCCATCGCCCGCGCCATCCGCCGCTCGCGCGCCGGCATCAAGGATCCCCGCCGGCCGATCGGCTCCTTCATCTTCCTCGGACCCACCGGGGTCGGGAAAAGCCTGCTGGCCAGGGCGCTGGCCGAGTTTCTGTTCGGCGATGAAGAGGCCCTGACCCAGATCGACATGTCCGAGTATATGGAGAAGTTCAACGTCTCCCGGCTGGTGGGCGCCCCGCCCGGCTACGTCGGCTACGAAGAGGGCGGCCAGCTCACGGAACGGATCCGCCGCCGGCCGTACTCGGTGGTCCTGCTGGATGAGATCGAGAAGGCCCACCCGGACGTCTTCAACCTGCTCCTGCAGGTGCTGGAGGACGGGCGGCTGACGGACAGCTTCGGCCGCAAGGTGGACTTCCGCAACACGGTGCTCATCATGACCTCGAACCTCGGCGCGGAGCAGCTGAAGAAGCAGGGCAGCCTCGGCTTTGCGCCCGCGAAGGAAGAGGTCACGTTCGAGAAGATGAAGGACCAGCTGATGGACGAGGTCAAGCGGGCCTTCAAGCCGGAGTTCCTCAACCGGATCGACGACGTGATTGTGTTCCGGCCGCTCACCCGCGAGGACCTCAACCAGATCGTGGAGCTGGAGATCGGCTACGTGAAGGAGCGCCTGCGCGAGCAGGAGGTCCTCATCGAGCTGGATCAGAGCGCCAAGGATTTCCTCGTCGAGAAGGGCTTCGACCCGGTGTTCGGCGCCCGGCCGCTCAAGCGCGTGATCCAGCGCTTCCTGGAGGACCCGCTGGCGGAGGAGGTCATCGCTCGCCGGTTCAAGCAGGGCTCGCCCGTCCGGGTCTTCCGCAAGGGCGAGCGGCTGGAATTCGAAGGCGAGCTGGTTGTGGAACGTCCTGCGACCACGAGCTGACACCAGTGTCCCCTCCACAAAAAGTGACAGTCACTTTTTCCCGAAAAAGTGACTGTCACTTTTCCTGTTGCCGCGGATGAAAGTGTCCCGGATCGCCGTGCCCGTCGCCGTGGCGGGCGCCTGGATGGTGGAGCTGCTGGAATACGCCGGCCACCTGGGCCTCCTGCTGGTCCAGTCGGTGGGCGGGTGTTTCCTGCGGCCGCTGCGCGTCAAGTCGATAGGCTACGAGCTCCTGAAGATCGGCGCGCAGTCCTGGTTCATCGTCTCCCTCTCCTTGCTCTTCGTCGGGATGGTGCTCGCGTTCCAGAGCGCCTACCAGATGAAGCGGCTGGCCGCGGAAATCTACATCGCCAGCCTCGTGTCGCTCTCGGTGGTGCGCGAGATCGGGCCGGTCATCACCGCCCTCATCGTCGCCGGCCGCGTCGGCTCGGCGATCGCCGCGGAGCTGGGCACGATGAAGGTGACCGAGCAGATCGACGCGCTGGTGACGCTGGCCACCGATCCGGTCCGCTACCTGGTCGTGCCGCGCCTGCTGGCCGCGGTGGTGGCCTTGCCGCTCCTGACGCTGTGGGCGGATGCGGTCGGCATCCTGGGCGGGATGCTCGTGGGGACCATGAAGCTCAGCATCCTGCCGAGCCTGTACTGGAAGATGACGACGCTGCCGCTCGTGTTCAAGGATCTGGGCTCCGGGCTGCTCAAATCCCTTGTGTTCGCGGTCATCATCTGCGTGGTGAGCTGCCTGGAAGGGTTCCGCACGGAGGGCGGGGCGGAAGGGGTGGGCCGGGCGACGACGAAAGCCGTCGTGTCGTCGTTCATCCTGATCATCGCGGCCGACTGTTTCTTCACCGCGCTCTTCTACTTCGTCGGGCGATGAGCGCATGATTGAGATCGCCGGCCTCACGAAGTCGTTCAACAGCCATCAGGTCCTCGACCGCCTGAGCCTCACCGTCAAGACGGGCGAGACCCTGGTCGTCATCGGGCGCTCCGGCTGCGGCAAGTCCGTCCTGCTGAAGCACATCATCGGGCTGATGAAGCCGCAGGAGGGCTCCATCATCATTGACGGGATCGACGTGACCAAGCTCTCGGGGCGCGCCTTGGACGTCCTGCGCAAGCGATTCGGCATGCTCTTCCAGGGCGCGGCCCTCTTCGACTCGCTGACGGTCTGGGAGAACGTGGGGTTCGCCCTGCACGAGCACACCTCGACGGAGGAGGCCGCGATCCGCGAGCGGGTGCGCGAGTGCCTGGCGCTCGTGGGGCTGGAGGGGGTGGAGGAGCTGATGCCCTCGGAGCTGTCCGGCGGGATGCGCAAGCGGGTGGGCCTGGCGCGCGCGATCGCGATGAACCCGGATATCATCCTGTACGATGAACCGACGACCGGGGTCGATCCCATCATGGGCGACGTCATCAACGACCTCATCATCGGCCTGCGGGACCGCATGCGCGTCACCTCGGTCGTGGTGACGCACGACATGGCCAGCGCCTACAAGGTGGCGGATCGCATCGCCATGCTTTACAATGGGGGCATCGTGGAGGTCGGCAGCCCGGAGGAGATCCGGCAGTCCCGGAATCCCGTCGTGCAGCAGTTCATCCAAGGCAAGGCCGCGGGGCCGATCCAGGAGGGCCTGCCGGACCGCCGCATCCTGTCGCGCTGGCGCAAGCTGCCGTGGAAGAGCCAGCGGAATCCGGAGGAACCGGAAGTCTGATGGCACCACGCCGCGTGTCGCTCGAGATGAAAGTCGGGGCGTTCATCGTCACCGGCGTCGCCCTCCTCGTCTTCTTCCTCTTTGCCATCGGTGACCTCGCCACCTACCTGCAGCCGGGCTACTCCCTGCGGGTCCTGTTCGATTCGGCCAACGGGATCGGTGAGGGCTCCCCGGTGCAGTACGCCGGGGTGGAAGTCGGGAAGGTGGCCGTCGTCCGCATCGTGTATCCGGACAACGGGCCGGTCCCCAAGGTCGAGCTGCTGGCGCGCCTGCCGCGCCATGTCAAGATCCGCAGCGACGACGAAGCGTCCATCAGCACCTTCGGACTCCTGGGGGAGAAGTATCTCGCGCTCATGCCGGGGCCCGGCGCGGGGGCCCTGCTCCAGTCGGGCGAGGTGCTGGTCGGCAAGCCGCCCGTGTCGACCGAGCAGGTCATCGAACGGTCCAACGAAGTCCTCTCGGAGCTCAAGCGCACCTTGGAGGGGCTGAACAATATCGTGGGGGATCCGGAAACTCGGACCAACCTGAAGGAAACCCTGAACGAGGCCCGTGATGCCACGCGCAACTGGAAGATCCTCGGCCAGCGGTTGAACCTCGCCATGTCGCACGTCGAAGACGGCCAGGGCTCGGTGGGCAAGCTCCTCTATGACGAGGAGCTCTACCAGCGGATCGTGCTGTTCGTGGACGACCTCCGCTCGCATCCCTGGAAGCTGCTGATCCGTCCTCCAAAGACCCAACAGAAATCAACGCGTTGAAGGCGTTCTAGGCTCTAGGTTGAAGGCTCTAGGCCTGGAGCCTTGAGCCTCGAACCTCGAGCGAGTTTGTCATGCCGAAGCTCAAGACCCTCTTCATCTGCCAGCAGTGCGGGTCCCAGTCCGTCAAATGGCTGGGCCGCTGCCCATCCTGCGACGCCTGGGGCTCCCTCGTCGAGGAAGTCGTTGACGAGGGCCCGCGGACCGCCACCCTGCCGGCCGAGGCCGCCGCGCCGACGCCCTTGGCCGACGTGACCTTCGATGACACCGCCCGCATTCCGAGCGGCATCGGGGAGCTGGACCGCGTGCTGGGGGGAGGCCTGGTCCCCGGCTCGGTGACGCTCGTCGGCGGGGAGCCCGGCATCGGGAAGTCCACGCTGCTGCTGTCGATGGCCGGCCGCTTGAGCGCCGCCGGCATCCGCGTCCTGTACGTCAGCGGCGAGGAGAGCCTGCGCCAGACCAAGCTGCGCGCGGTCCGGCTGGGATTCGCGTCGTCGGCCATGCAGCTGCTGGCGCACACCCAGCTGGACGCGGTCGAAGAGGCGCTGCGCAACGTCTCGCCGCAGGCCGCCATCGTCGACTCGATTCAGGTGATGGAATCGGCGGACCTGGGCTCCGCGCCCGGCTCCATCAGCCAGGTGCGCGCCTGCGCCCATGCGCTGGTGCGCATCGCGAAGACGTCCGGCTGCGCGCTCTTGCTCGTCGGGCATGTGACGAAGGACGGCTTCTTGGCCGGTCCGAAGGTGCTGGAGCATCTCGTGGATACGGTGCTGTATTTCGACGGGGAGCCGACGAGCGGCTTCCGGCTGCTGCGCAGCCTGAAGAACCGGTTCGGCGCGACGCATGAGCTGGGCGTCTTCCACATGACCTCCGAGGGGCTCGTGGAGGTGTCCAACCCGTCGGAGCTGTTCCTGAGCGACCGGACCGAGGCCTCGCCGGGCTGCATGGTGACCGTCAGCTTGGAGGGCAGCCGCTCGCTGCTCGTGGAGGTGCAGGCGCTGACGTGCCCGTGCGCGATCGGGCTGCCCCGCCGGCGGACGACCGGGCTGGACGTGAACCGGCTCTCGATGCTGCTGGCGGTCCTGGAGCGCCGGGTGGGCCTGCAGCCGCTGTCGCAGCAGGACGTGTTCGTGTCGTCGCTGGGCGGGGTGCGGGTGGTCGAGCCGGCCGCGGACCTGGCGATCGCGCTGGCCATCGCCTCGAGCCTGAAGGAACGGCCGACCGTCAAGACGGACGCCGCCATCGGCGAGGTCGGGCTGACCGGAGAAGTGAGGCCGGTGCTGAACCTCGGCCAGCGGCTGCATGAGGCCAAGCGGGTGGGGTTTCAGCGCTGCTTCGTCGCCGCGACGAGAAGCCCGCTGCCGGTCGAGGGGTTGGAAATTGTGGGGGTCCGGAGCGTCCGAGAGGCGGTCGCCAAGGCCCTCGAATAGTCGAATAGGGGTCAGACCCCTGAGGGTGAGGGATTATGGATTTTCGCGTTATCCGGGTTGGGTTCATCATCATCGGGGGATTGCTCGGCGTGCAGTTGGGCGCGCAGCCGATGGCACCGCCGCTGTCGCCCTGGATCTGGTTCGGCATCGGCGCGGTGGGCGGGACGCTCCTGGCCGTGCTGGAGATGCTCATGCACCGGGTCGGACGGGTCTCCGTCCGCGGGTTCTCCGCCGCGGTGTTCGGGTTGTTGTTCGGGCTCATCATGGCGAAGCTCGTCTCCGACGCCATCAGCCTGGCCAAGCTCGACGCGGGCACGATGAGCGTCATCCGGCTCGTCGTCACCTGGGCCTTCGCGTACCTCGGGATGGTGGTCGCGCTGCGTGGGCGCGATGAGTTCAACATCGTCATTCCCTACGTGCGGCTGTCCCGCCAGGACCGCGGCGAGGAGCTGTTCGTGGTGGACACGAGCGCGATCATCGACGGGCGCATCACGGACCTGTGCAAGACCCGGTTTCTTGAAGGCCGGCTCCTCGTGCCGCGCTTCGTGCTGCGGGAGCTCCAGGGGATTGCGGACAGCACCGATTCCATGAAGCGCCAGCGCGGCCGGCGCGGGCTGGACGTCCTGAATGAGCTGCGCACCCAGGGACGGGTGGAGGTGCGCATCCACGAAGAAGACATCCCGGGCGTGGCGGAGATCGATGCGAAGCTCGTCAAGCTCGCGCAGCTGATGGGCGCGAAGATCGTGACCACCGACTACAACCTCAACAAGGTCGCGGAGCTGCAGGGCGTCGCGGTGCTGAACGTGAATGAGCTGGCGCAGGCCCTGCGCCCCGTCGTCCTGCCCGGCGAGACGCTGGAAGTCAGGCCCATCAAAGAAGGCAAAGAAGCCCACCAGGCTGTGGCGTATCTCGACGACGGCACGATGGTGGTGGTGGAGCAGGGCCGTCATCTGATCGGCCAGACGATCCAGGGGCTGGTGACCAGCGTCCTGCAGACCTCGGCCGGCCGGATGGTCTTCGTGCGGCCCAACGGCCAGTCCCGCCAGTCCGGAGGGCCTCCCCATCGGTAAGATGACGCGCGATACGGGGGTCGTGATTCCCGCCGCAGGACAAGGTGTGCGGCTCGGCAGCCGCCTCGCGAAGGCGTTTGTGCCGTTGGCCGGCAGGCCGCTGATCCTGCACGCGCTGGACGTGTTTCAGGCGTCACCCCCTATCGGATGGATCGCGATTGCGGCGCGCCGGGAGGACCGGGCGCGCCTGCAACGGCTGGTGCGCGCGCATCGGCTGACGAAAGTCTGCGCGATTGTCGAGGGCGGCGCGTCGCGGGCGGAATCCGTGGCCCGCGGAGTCGCGGCGCTGCCCGCGCAGGCCGGGTGGATTGTCATCCACGATGCCGCGCGGCCGCTCCTCAGCCGTCAGCTGCTCGAGCGCGTGCTCCGGCAGGCCCGGCGCGACGGCGCCGTGGCGTGCGGCCTGCCGGCCTCCGTCACGGTCAAGTCGGTGGACCGGCACCACGCGGTCCGGTTGACCCTCGACCGTGAAGGGCTGTGGCTGGTCCAGACCCCGCAGGTGATCCGCCGCGACTGGCTGTCGCAGGCGCTGGCGCGCGCGGACGGCAGTCTCGCGCAGATGCCGGATGACGCCGCACTGCTGGAGTGGGCGGGCTTTCCCGTGCGGCTGGTGGCCGGAGACCCGCGCAACATCAAAGTCACGACGCGGGAGGATCTCGTGATCGCCGAGGCCCTCCTAAAAAGTGACAGTCACTTTTTCGGTAAAAAGTGACTGTCACTTTTTCCTGAGATGAGAATCGGAATCGGGTACGACATTCATCGGGTGAACGCGCACCGAGGGACCCTGAAGCTCGGCGGCGTCTCCATCCCGCGTGCGCGGGGCCTGCGCGGACACTCCGACGCCGACGTCCTGCTCCATGCGGTTGCGGACGCCTTGCTGGGCGCGATCGGCGCGCCGGATCTCGGCGAGCTGTTTCCACCCGGCGATCCGAAGTACAAGCACGCCGACAGCCGCTGGTTTGTCGAGCAGGCCTATGCCCGCGTCCGGCGGGCCGGCTGGCGGGTCGCGAATCTGGATACCACCGTCGTGGCGGATGCCCCGGCGCTGAGTCCCTATAAGGCCAAGATGCGGCAGGCCATCAGCCGGCTGCTCCACATCGCACCCTCCGGCGTGTCCGTGAAAGCGAAGACGACCGAAGGACTTCCTCCAGGCAAACGGGGCATCGCCGCCCATGCCGTGGTCTTGTTGACACGATGAGCCCGCTCCAGATCGTCCTGCTTGTTTTGGGGCTCGGGGTACTCTGGGTCCTGTTCGGATTCCGCCCGGAAATCCGCGCCTGCTTCGAGCGCGACCCCGCCGCGCGCAACCTCCTCGAAGTGCTGCTGGCGTACCCGGGCCTGCATGCCCTCGCCGGCTACCGGATCGCCCATGCGCTGGATGCGCTCAAGATCCCGGTGATTCCGCGCGTGATGATGGCGGTCGTCCGGTTGGCCACCGGGATTGAGATTCATCCCTCCGCGAAGATCGGGCGGGGGGTGTTCATTGACCACGGGATGGGGGTGGTGGTCGGGGAAACGTCCGTCATCGGGAACAACGTGACGCTCTTTCAGGGGGTGACGCTCGGCGGCACCGGCAAGGCGCGCGGCAAACGCCACCCCACCATCGGCAACAACGTCGTGGTGGGCACGGGCGCGAAGGTGCTGGGGAACATCACCATCGGCCGCGATTCCGTCATCGGCGCCAACGCCGTCGTCATCCGCGACGTGCCGGAGCACTCGACGGTGGTGGGGGTGCCCGGCCGCATCGCCAAGATCAAAGACCGCGTCTTTCCCGGGATGAAGCTCGACCACACGCATCTGCCCGACCCGCTGGCCGAACGATTGGAAGCCCTGCAGCACGAGATTGACGCGATCGAGCACCACCTCAAAGCGTTCCGGCAGTCCCAGACACCCCCCTAGACGCCGTGCTCCGTCTCTACAACACCCTCACGCGGAAGACCGACGAGTTCGTCCCGCTGGAGCCGCGCACCGTGAAGATGTACGTGTGCGGCCCCACGGTCTATGACGACCCCCACATCGGCCACGCCCGCAGCGCCTACATCTTCGACGTCCTGTGCCGCTATCTGCGCTACAAGCAGTATCAGGTGACGTTCGTGCGCAATGTGACCGATGTGGACGACAAAATCATCCAGAAGGCGAACGAGGCCAAGCAGTCATGTGAGCAGGTGGCCGAGCGGTACCTGAACAGTTACCACGAGGCGCTGGGGCGCCTGGGCATCGGGCAGCCCACCGACGAACCGAAAGCGACCGGGCACCTTGACGCCATGCTCAACCTGGTGTCGGAGCTGATCGTCAAGGGCGCGGCCTACGAGGCGGCCGGCGACGTGTATTTTGCGGTGCGTAAATTCCCCGGCTACGGGAAGCTGTCGAACCGCACGCTTGATGAGTTGCGGTCGAGTGAACGGGGCGAGCACCCCGCCCATGCGGACGCCGGAGGCGGGGCAGGCAAGCAGGACCCGCTGGACTTTGCGCTGTGGAAAGCCGCCAAGCCCG